>CAYTQK010000011.1:0-23297 GCA_964439745.1 uncultured Desulfobacterales bacterium | reverse complement strand
CGCAGTACTTCCGCGACAGGGCTGGTAAGTCGTCCCGACAGGCTGATCATGAGCTGAATATTTTTCATTTTTTGTCTCTGGCGTATGTTTATTTATTGTATCCGAGTTAATTACTATTTTTTCTGAGCCCTGTCAAGGCTAATTTTCGGGGAACGGGATTTTATTTCATTATAAAATCCGGTTTTTCCGAAAGGGCCGGGTGGTCGGCCCGGAGATTTCATACGTTGCGTTGCGCGCGGCGGCAAGGCAACGCACCTGAAGGGTTATTTTTATTGGTAAGCGCATATACGAAACGATTGGGATGAGGACGCAGCGGCGGGGCAGGGATGGCGGTTCAGAAAACGGGTGCAGAAAATATCGGCCACCAGCCGGTGGCCCTGTCGGTTCCAGTGGGCGTCACCGTTGATGAAATATTCGTCGATGACCTCTGCCGTGGAATTTTCCTTCATTTGTTCGAAGAAGACGGGAAAATAGTCGATGTACTCCACGCCGTGCCGCCGGCACCAGTTGCGCCAGTAGGCATTGTGTATGGAGCGGCGGTCGCCGGCCTGCAGCTGGAGCGGCCAGGGATAGACGGCTACGGTCAGGCGGATGCCATGGGTGTCCAGCAGCGACTTCAGACGGGACATGTAGCGGTCCATCTGCCGCAGGCCGGGCCGGCCGTATTTGTCAAACAGCTTCTGGTCGATGGTCCAGCGGCCGGTTTCCCAGTGGGGCGTCCGGGCATAGGCTTGCAGAATGCCCATGAAACGGGCCATGGAATCCACCGCTTTTTCTTTTCGGATGCGGCTGACAATTGTTTTTGTGGTTTTTTTGTCGGTGACCAGAAGGCTCTGAACCTGGCCCGCTTCATCCAAGTAGTAGGAATCCGCCTCGTCGCTGAAATCGGAGATATCCAGGACAACGATCACCTCATAAAACTCCAGGCCCAGCTCCTCGATCAGGTATTTGGTCTTGCGCCAGTAGATGATGGGCGACTAAGGGACAGCCGCGGAATTGAGAACCTCGATCCCGCAGGAAGCCAGCCGCTCGGCGATGCGGCCGGCAAAGGTGCCGGGATAGGCGATTCCAATGCCCTCGGTAAAGGAGTCGCCCATGAACACCAGGCGGTAGGCCTCGGTCGCCAGGGGCACCTGGCGCGGCGAAGCGTCCTTGAAGCCGAGGGAATTGGTGTACAGGGGATAACGGCGTTCCCCCCAGACGGCGGCCGGAACTGTCTTGTTTTCCGAAAATTCGTGGTGATATACCGGTGAGGACCGGCGGTAGGTAAAGGCCGCGTCAAAAAGGGGGGGCGGGGATTGGGCCGGACGTAGCCAGGCCAGGTAAACGGCCCCGAAAACCAGCCCGCAAATCAGGCTGAAGCCGAGAACAACCGCCAGGAGGGTGCGGCGGGGGTGTTCTTCAAACCAGTTGGTTCCGGCCGGATGCCGGTGCCTGTCAGTCATGGCGGCCTGATCGCTTACCGGGATAGCGGTTTGAGTTTGTCGCGCAGCTTGTCATCAAGGGCCAGCTCTTCCAGCGGCGCCGGCCGTCCGAACAAAAACCCCTGGCCGTAGTCACATTTCAGGGACTGCATGTAGCGCAGCTGCTCCTCGGTTTCGATCCCCTCGGCCATTACTTTCTTGTCGGTCTCGTGGCACATGGTGATGATGGCCCGTACCAGGGAGGCGCTGTACTGGTCGTCAAACATGGCATGGATAAAGGACTTGTCGATCTTGACGATATCAATGGGCAGCTGCTGCAGCAGGCTCAAAGAGGAATAACCGGTGCCGAAATCATCCAGCAGGATGGTGATGCCCAGGTCGGACAGGGCCTGCAGAATCTGCCGCACATCTTCGATTTTCCGGGTGGTCACCCGTTCGGTGATTTCGATGCCGATCAGCGAGGGGTCGATGTCATAGGTCTTGATGGTGGCCAGCAGCTCATCCAGCATAACCGGGTTGCTCAATTCATAGACGCAGCAGTTGATGGTCCGCTGGGGAATGTCGCGGTTGGCCTGTTTCCACTGGGCAATCTGCGCGCAGACGCTTTTTTCCACCCGCAATCCGACCGCCCGGATGAGGCCGGTTCGTTCCAGGATGGGAATAAAATCTGACGGAGAAATATAACCCTGTCGGGGATGTTTCCAGCGCAGCAGGGCCTCCAGGCCAACCACTTCAAAATTTTGCAGATCGACCTGGGGCTGGTAAAAAATGGTAAACTCGTTATTCTCCACCGCCTTGCGCAGCTCCTGGGCCAGGGAAAACTGGGAGCTGAGCAGGTCATTCTGGGGGCTGTATCGATGTGGCGTCTTACTGTAGAACTCCTTGGCGTGGTACATGGCCACGTCCGCCTGCTTGAGGAGGGTGTCCTTGTCCTGGCTGTCCCGCGGATAGAGGCTGAAGCCGATGCTGATCTCCTGGAAGATATCGTTTCCCTGGATGGCAAAGGGCTTTTCCCTGACATTGTCGAGCAGTTTCTGTCCCAGGGACCAGGCGCCCTCTTTGGTTTCGATGCCTTCCCCCAGGATGACGAACTCGTCTCCACCGGTGCGGGAGACGGTGTCGCTTTCCCGGACCGAGGCCTTCAAACGTTGGCCCACCCCGCGGATCAGTTCGTCCCCGACGGAATGGCCCAGGGTGTCGTTGATTTCCTTGGTGTGGTCCATGTCCACCACCATAACCGCCAACAGGGTGCCGTAACGGTGGGCCCGGGCGATGGCCTTTTGAAACCGGTCGTTCAGCAGGGAACGGTTGGCCAGGCCGGTCAGGGGGTCATAATAGGCCATGCGGTGCAGTTCGTTTTCCATCTCTTTCTGACGGGTGATATCCCGGACG
The DNA here is from genome assembly GCA_964439745.1 of uncultured Desulfobacterales bacterium. Classification (GTDB taxonomy): domain Bacteria; phylum Desulfobacterota; class Desulfobacteria; order Desulfobacterales; family Desulfosudaceae; genus CAYTQK01. Next base: position 20,481 of record CAYTQK010000011.1, on the reverse strand, counting down.
ATTCCCCGGAAGCCCTGCCGGACGCCTCTTTCGTCCTTGATCAGCGAGATGGAGGCGTTGACCCATCGTTCCGATCCGTCCTTGCAGATCAGTTTCCAGTCAAAGCCGGCCGATGGTTCCCCGGTATGAAAAACATGGTTGAAGGTCTGGTAGACCAGGCGGGCGTTGGTTTGGTCCATGTAGTCCCGGTTGTTTTTGCCGAGCAGTTCGTCTTCCGAATATCCCAGCAGATTGCACATCTGCCGGTTCATGAAAGTAAAATCGCCCTTGAAATCCACTTCATAATAGGCGTCCTGAATTTCATCCAGGATGAGGCGGTACCGTTTCTCGCTCTGCCGCAGGGATTCTTCGGCCTTCTGCCGATCGGTAATGTCCAGGAGAAAACAGATGGTGAGCGTTTGACCCTGGTCAGTGGAAACGGTGGTGGCCCGGATTTCGACCTTTTTTCGCTGGCCGCGCTTGTCGGTAAAACTGAAGTCATAGCAATCCGGCGCTTTGCGGCCGCTCTGACGGAGCAGATAGATGTTGGCCACGTAATTGCGATGCTCCCCGTCCAGAAAAATACGGAAATCCTGGCCGATGAATTCGCTGGGGGCGTAACCGGTTAATTCACAGAAGCGGGCATTGGCGTAAAGAAATCGAAAATCATCCCCCAGAATGAAGACGGCATTCGGTATATTTTCCACGATGAGGCGATAGCGCTCCTCGCTTTCCCGCACCATGTCTTCGGTTGTCTGGTGGTTATGGGCTTCTTCTGTCGGCTTGCTGTGCCGCTGCTCCTTTTTATTTTTTATGGGTGGCGAAGATTTCATGAACGGTGACGGACTTTGTTAATGGGGAAAATATGCCTCTGTAAATTTTTTTCCTGCTCGCCTTATTATTATAATCATTGCGTATTTGCAGCAGTAAGTCAATTGGAAAAACCAGCCGCGCGGCAAGACCCCGTTCCGGCACGGTGCCAGCTCAGACGATCCGGCCGGTTTCAGCAAAGGTGTCCAGGACCAGCCAGGACTTGACATCAAATGAAAGATCGGGGTTTTCCCGGAGAGCAATGGCCGCTTTCTGCGTCAGCATGATCACCGCGATGTCTTCGGCGTCACCGGTATGCCGGGAAGTGGGCCGGCCCCGGCATTCCGCGAAGACCAGCACCAGGGATTCGTCGGTCAGGCCGGAGGAGGAGTAGATCAGCGGGCTTTGCCGGAGGATCCTGACGAGGCGCAACCCGGTTTCTTCGTACAGTTCCCGGGCCGCCGTGGTCTCAATGGTCTCGTCCGCGTCTACCAGTCCGGCCGGAAACCCGTATTGCATGCCGCCCAGCGGCACCCGGTACTCCCGGATGATGACAAGTTTTTCTTCCTCCAGGTGATAGGGTACGATAACTACGGCATCCGGGGTGTTCTCTTTTTCCAGGGCGGTGGGCACCTTTTTCCGGGAGGCGAACATCCAGGAACGTTTTTTGCCCGTCTTATCCTGATAGGTGGCTTTGTAGAGCTTGACATGAGGATGGTCGCTTTTTTGCTGGACATCCAGGATTCTCATGACTGGCCTCCTTGGCACCGTTTTCCGAGTATTCAGTTTTTTTCCATCCTATGATACATAATGGGGGCGGCAGAAATCAACCCGGCCGGTCCGTCCGCTTTTGCAGGGGTTGCCCGGTTGAGAACAGCGTATGGCAGAGAATTGTTGCGATGAAAAAGGAGAGGTAATGGAGTGTTTTTTCAATCCCGCCGGGATCGCCATTATCGGCGCTTCGGCCACCAAGGGCAAGGGCGGGTACAACATTGTGCATAATGCCAAAACCGGCTTCGATGGGCAAATCTATCCCGTCAATCCGCAGTATAGCGAGGTCCTGGGGCTGCCCTGCTACCCTTCGGTGGCCGAAATCCCGGGTCCCGTGGAGATGGCCGTGATTTTCGTGCCCGCGGCCGGTATCCCGGACATTATCACCGCGTGCGGTCAAAAGGGAGTGCGGGGCATCATTATCCAGTCGGCCGGTTTTGCCGGGACCGGGGCCGAGGGCCGGGGCCGGCGGGCGCGGGTCCTGGGGCGGGCCCGGGTAAACGGGGTCCGGGTATGGGGGCCCAACTGCGTCGGCCTGGTCGATATCGCCGGCCGGCATTTTTTTTCGTTTATTTCCCCGGCTATTCTCAAAGGCGGTCTCATTTCCGGTGGTGTTTCCATGATCGTTCAGAGCGGTATGCTGTCCGGCGGCTTTCTTTTGGATATGATGAGCAATGACCGCATGGGCTTTGCCCGGGTGTGTTCCATCGGGAACAAGATGGATGTCAACGAGTGCGATCTGCTGGCCTGGCTGCTGGCGGATCCGGCCACCCGCGTAGTGGGGTGTTACCTGGAAGACCTGGTCGACGGCCGCCGGTTCATCAAGTTGTGCCGGCAGTCGGACAAGCCGGTGGTAGTGGTCAAGGGCGGGCGCAGCGAGCACGGCGCCCGCGCGGCCGCCAGCCACACGGCCAGCATGGCCGGCGACCGGCAGGTAAGCAGCGGCATCCTGGCCCAGGCCGGGGTGATCGAAGCCGAGGACTTCAAGCAGATGGCCGATATCTGCAACACCTTTTCCCTGGCGCGGCAGCCTGTGCCGGCCGATCCCGGGCGGGTGGCCGTGCTGACATACAGCGGCGGCGCCGGTATCCTGTCCACTGACCTGATGGAGGACAGTTGCCTGCGGCCGGCAGAGCTGCAGCCGGCCACCCTGGCAAAGATGCAGCCGGTCTTTCCGGACTGGATGCCGGTGGGTCATCCGGTGGATTTCTGGCCGGCCGTGGAAAAGAGCGGGCCGGTCAAGACCTATCTGACCTGCGCCGAAGCGGTTTTGAGCGATCCCGGGGTGGATATGGTCCTGATGCATGTTTTTCTCGGCGGCCAGATGAAGCTGGATATGACCCCGCTGGCGGATCTGGCCGCAAAAGCCGGCAAACCGCTGTTTTGCTGGGCCATCGGGGACAACCGCGCCCGCCGGGGATTCGCGGAAAGTCTGCGCGATCTGGGTGTGCCGGTGTATCGGGAACTGGGCCGGGCTGTTGCCTGCATGGACGCGTTGGTCCGATATCAGCGTAACCGTCGTGGGAGCATTGTTTCCGGGGAATTCCGGGGCGAGGCCGTTCCGGCGGCGATCCGGCGGCTGCCTGCCGCCGGCGGTCGGCATGTGCTGGATGAGTACGAAGCCAAGCAGATTCTGGAAACGGCAGGTATCCCGGTCGTACCCGAAGCACTGGTCGATAGCCCCGACGAGGCCGCCGACCGGGCCGAAGAGATGGGATTTCCGGTGGTGGTTAAGGGGTTGCAGCCGGAACTGGTCCATAAAACCGAGGCCGGCCTGGTTCGGCTGCATCTGGGCGATACCGCGGGCGTCCGCGCGGCGGCGGAATCGCTGTGCAAGTCCATGGGGGGTGGCGGCCGCCTGCTGGTTCAACAGCAAATCACCGGCCGGGTGGAGCTGATCGCCGGTCTGGTCCGGGATGTCCGCCACGGCCCCTGTGTCATGGTTGGCCTGGGCGGGGTACTGGCCGAGGCGCTGGACGACACGGTCTTTGCGCTGGCCCCCCTGACGATGGAGGAAGCCCTGGACTTGATCAATCGGATACGTTCCCAGAAAATCCTGGACGGGTTCCGGGGGGAGCGGCCGCTGGACCGGCCGGCCCTGGCCGACATCCTGGTGCGCCTGGGCCGGCTGGGCGCGGCCGGCGAGCGGATTCGGGAGATCGATCTGAACCCCCTGGTCGTTGCGGCCGGCCGGCCGGTGGCGGTGGACGCCTCCATTATTCTGGAATAAAAGACCCGGTTACTCCCGGTTCATGGCCTTCCGGCGGGTGGCAAATAATTTCTGGGCCTGCTTCATGAGGAAATGATAGGCCCAGTGGTGTTTTCGTTTCAGCCAGTCGAGCAGCCGGATGTCCCGGGAGGTGAAGACCAGAAAATCGCCGCGGTGCAAGGCGGCGGGCCTGTTTCCACAACCGTCAGGCTGCTCGGAGCGGCCAAAAGACCCGCCCGGGATATTGCCCTTGACTTGCGTGATTGAGTTGATAGTATTTATTTTTTCGTTCCGGCAAATCGTCCAATAAATAAAGGGTAAAGGAGAAAGATTATGGCGTATGAAAATCTGGATATCCAAATTGAAAATTCCATCGCGACCGTTACCATTAATCGTCCGCCGGTGAATTCCGTCAACCTGGCCACCATCCAGGAGATGGAAAAGGCGTTTGATGAGCTGGCGGAAAACAAGGATGTGCGCGTGATTATTCTGACCGGCAGCGGCGAAAAATCCTTTTCCGCCGGATTCGACGTCAGCGACGCCGCCAACGCGGCCAAGGCCGGTGAAGAAGGACAGCGGGTCTGGGCCAAGATCTTTCGCTACACCAAACCGGTCATCGCCGCGGTAAACGGGTTCGCCTTTGGCGGCGGCTGTGAACTGGCGCTGGCCTGTCACTTCCGTTTAATGTCGGACGCGCCCAAGGCCAAGATCGGTCTGACGGAATTGAACCTGGGCATTATCCCCGGCTGGGGCGGCACCCAGCGTATGACCGTGCTGGTGGGGCGGTCCCGGGCGCTGGAACTGATGCTGTTCAGCAAGCGGCTGACCGCTGAAGAAGCCTTCCAGATCGGCCTGGTCGACAAGGTCTGCGCCGCTGACAAGCTCCTGGACGAGGCCCGCGAGATGGCTTCAAAACTGGTTAACCGCCCGCCGCTGGGCGTGGCCAGCGTGCTGAAAGCCGTGGCTACCGGGATTGACTGGGGCTTTGACGAGGGTCTCAAGGCGGAACTGGAAGGCACCAAGCTGGTGTCCGGCTCCCAGGACGCCGTGGAAGGGTTTACCGCCTTTTTCGAAAAACGGGATCCGGTGTTCAAGGGAGAATAAGACAGGTATCCGCAAAAAAATTCATTCTCCGGCTGGAACCGCCGAAAGGCGGTTCCAGCCTTTTTTTTGGCGACCCATGTCTCGCCTCCCATTTGATGCCATTCCGACCATGATCTCGATTTGGATTCCGATGTGGATGGTGACGAATCATTTCCGGAGGTAAACCAGAACCCGGTTCTTTGGAGACAAAAAGGTCCCCGCGGATGGGAATTGTTCAACTGGTAAGGACGGTCCAGGTGATATAAGCGGCATAGAGCAGGAGCAGGATAATCCCTTCTTTTTTGCCCAGCCGCCGGTGGGTCCAGAGCAGAACAAAGAAAATCAGGACGGTGGCGATGAGGATGAAGACGGATTCCAGGAGGTTGCCGGTACCCACTGGAATGGACTTGCGGCCGGCCAGGTAGAGGGTGATCAGCCAGGGCAGGCCCAGGCCGATGAGGATGTCAAAGATGTTGGAGCCCACGGCATTGGATATGGCCATGTCGCCATGACCGCGGCGGGCGACGATGATCGAAGAGATCAGGTCCGGGGCCGAGGTGCCGCAGGCCAGGATGGTCAGGGCGATGATGACCGGCGGCAGGTGAATGGCCTCGGCGAAGATAATGGCGTGGTCCACCAGCAGCTTGCTCAGTCCGACGATGATCAGCACGGAAACCGCAAAGGAGCGCAGGTAGTTGACCACTGGGTTTCCGGCCACCAGGGTAACCCCCCATTTGAACAGACTGTCCACCCGGCGGAAGATGTTGCCGGACGCGGAGCGGGCGGAAGCGGCCAACAGCTGGGCCTCCTCGGACCGTTCCGTAAATTCGTCTCCCGGGAGAAAATAGAGGGCCAGCAGGTAAAGACCGTATAAGGCAATGAGCAGCAGGGGCTCATAACCGGTAATGGATCCGTCCCAGAAGACGTAAAGCATGGCCAGGATGCTGGCCAGGTAAAAGACGGTATCCCGGATGATGGCACTGATGGTGATGGCCGTGGAGCGGATCACGGCGCACAGGCCGGTGATGACCAGGATGTTGAATACCGCCGAGCCCACGATGGTGCCGATGCCCATGTCGCTGTGCGCCCCGCCGTGAGTAAACAGGGCGAACAGGGCGATGGACAGTTCCGGGGCCGATGATCCTGCCGCCATCAGGGTGGCGCCGGCAACGCTGGGCGACAGGCGCAGCTTTTCCGAGATTTCATCCAGGCTGGGGATGAAAAAGTAATTGGAAATAACGATCAGCAGGTACACCGCAATCAGGATGATCGTCAAGCTGGTCAGGGCGGCTGCCATGATTGTCCCCGTTTTCTCGTCGCCTGGTGATCAGACGGATAAGAGTAAACCTTACGTTGCAGGCTTCATATCGTTATTTCCGCCGCCTGTAAAGAAAAAAGCGAAGGCCGGCCGGCGCTGCCAGGCAACACCAGCCAGCCCATTGGTCGGACCGGTTCTTGTTTTCTTTGCCCGGGGGATCATAAATCTTGCAAAATCGGTTTGTTTGCGGCATAACAGCAGAAATTGCCGCGGCGGCATTCTGCCCCCGGCACAATAATTGTTGCACCAGAATCGCCGGGGCTTGCCGGCGGATCCAGGTGGTGACCCCTAAGCAGATTCCGGAACAGTGACATTTGCCAGTACAGCTTGACATACCGGGCCTGAAAAAAAATCTCCGGCTGCATGTCCATGGGAACCCGGAGGAATGCGTTTCCCGGCAGATTCGGGAATATGGGATTTGGGAAGCCTACGAGACCAGCCTATTTCTGAAGTATCTCCGGCCTGGCGGGGTTTTCCTCGATATCGGGGCCAATATCGGCTACTATACCGTACTGGGCGCCAAGGCCGTGGGGGAGCAGGGCCGTGTCATCGCCTATGAACCGGACCGGGCCAATTTCGTCCTGCTGGAAAAAAATCTTCGGCTCAACGGTATCACCAATGCCACCGCTTTTGCGGCTGCTGTTTCCGACTATAACGGCCGGGCGGCGCTTTACCTTTCTCCGGATAACCGGGGTGACCACCGGCTGTATGCCAGCGGGGATGCCCGGCGCCGCTTGATGGCCGAAGTAGTCGACGGCGGCGAGCATTTGCGGACATTGACCGGGCGGGTCGATTTTATCAAAATCGACACCCAGGGCTCGGAATTTTATGTGCTCAAGGGGCTTCAAGCATTGATCCGGGCCAACCGCAAGCATCTGGTCATGGTCGTCGAGTTCTGGCCTTTCGGCCTGCGACTGGCCGGTGCCTCCGCCGACGAGCTGCTGGATCTGCTGGCGGCGCTGGAGATGGCCATCTACATTATAGATCATCTGGGACGGGCCATGGTTCCGATGAATTGTGACTGCCTGCGGCAATGGGTCCGGGACACGGAGGCCGATCCGGGCAACGAGGGGTTTATGAATTTGTTGCTTCTGCCGGCCGCGGGAATGACGGCAAAGGAGTTTTTATGCAGCGGATGAAACGGTACCTGATCATTATCGGCGGATTGGCCGGGGCGGCCATCGTTCTCTGGTTCTGGCTGGGAAACATGCCCACCACCGTCATCCGGATCGATCATTGCGCGCCGCTTGCCGCCGGCGGTCCGGAGGTTCCTGCGACAGGCTCCGCCGGGAAATCTAGTCGGCCGGTGCCTGCCGTCCCCCTTATGGCGGGTGTCGCCAAGGTGGATATCACCCCGCCGCCGGGTATTTCCATGGCCGGATATTCGGTCATGGCTGGAACGGGCCAGGGCTTCCGGGGGCGGCTGCACGCGCGGGCGATTTACCTGCGTTCCGCGAACCTTCCCGGCGTGGTCCTGCTGCAGTGCGATCTGTTGTCCGGGTCCCGGCTGCTGCATCACCGAGTGGCCGAGTTGATCGCCGCCACCACCGATGTGCCGGTCAATGGCCTGATGCTGGCCGGCACCCATACCCATTCCGCGCCGGGAAATTGTTTCGGCAGCAATTTTTATAATTCTTTCGCCGCCGCGGAAAAGGGGCTGGACGAGGATTTGTACCATTTCCTGGCGGCCCGCATGGCGGCGGCGGTGGATGCCGCCTTTCAGGTCCGGCGCCCGGCCCGCATCGCCGCCGGTTCCATGCCCTTGTACGGCATGACCCGGAACCGGAGCCTGGCCGCCTGGCAGGCCAATCCCGGTACCGACCCGGCGGCCGATCCCCTGGCCGCGGTCAACCCGGAGTTCTTCATGATGCGCATCGACCTGCAGGATGAGGACGGTCAATTCCGGCCGGCCGGCGCCTTTTCGAGTTTTTCCATTCATCCCACGGTGGTTTCCGATGACAATCCGTTTTATACCGCGGATGTGTTCGGGTATATTGCCGGCGAACTGGAAACCGTTTACAACCACGGCGGGGACTTACCCTGGACGTTTGTGCATGCCGCTGTCAACGGTACCCATGGGGACAATTCTCCGAATTATGAACCGGGCCGCCAGGGATTCATGGAAACGGAACGGCTGGGGCGGGCCATCGGTCAGCAGGCTGTCAACCTGTTTGCCTCCCTGCGGGGGGATATGGCCGCGAAGGTATCGGTCACCGCCGCCTGCCGGGAGGTGGACCTCTACCGGGAGCCGTCCCTTGGCAAGGTCTCGGTATGTGAGCGGCCGGTGGTGGGCAACGCCTTGCTGGCCGGGGCAGAAGACGGGCAGACACCGGTGCTGCATCGATTGCCGTTCTTCAAGGAAGGGTGGTGGACCACCCGCTGGTTTTTCACCGATTCCTGCCAGGGCCGCAAACGGCATGCGGGCTGGTTCCTGCAGCCGTTGTTTCTGCCCAAACCGGACTTTCCCCACCGTCTTTTTTTCCAGGTGATCCGCGTCAACGATTTTGCCCTGGTACCGCTGCCGTTCGAAGTTACCTGCCAGGCCGGCGAGAGCATCGCGAAGGCGGTGGAAGCGGTCGAAGGCGTGTCCCGGGGGCTTGTCATCAGCTGTGCCAACGGCTATTTCGGCTACGCCGCTACCGCTGCCGAATACGGTCAACAGCATTACGAAGGCGGTCATACCTTATACGGCCCTGCAACAACCGCTTTTCTGGCGGCACACGCGGCTGACCTGGCAGCCGATCCGCCGGCAGAGGGGAAAAACGGCTTGCCCGACAGCTGGGTGTTTTCGGTAAAGAAAAAAAACCATTTTCCCCCTGACCGGACCCCCGGCGACCGCCGGGCGCAGATAACGCCGCCGTATTTCATGAAGGCCGCGGATAACCGCCAGGCGAGCTGGCGTTTTCAGTGGCGGGATGTGGCGCCTTCCCGGATTGATTTTCACCGTCCCCTGGTTTATATGGAAATCAGCGCCGATGGTGAGCGCTGGCATCCCCTGGTACAGGCTGGCCGGACGATCAACGACCGGGGATATGCAATGTCGGTGCGATTCTGTGATAATCTGGAAGAGCACCAGATGGGTCTGTATGAAGCGGTCTGGTATGATCCGGAAATACCGCCCGATCATCAATGCCGGTTTGTTGTCCGGCCGCGGGACGAGCAGAAGGTTCTTTATTCTTCCTGCTTTGCCGGGGACCGGACGCGGGCACGCCGCGAGTAAAACCGCTTACGGGGGCAGGTCGCCGATCAGGTTGAACAAGGAATTGCCGGATATGAAGAATGCGAAAATTCTGGTACAGATATATGAAATCCAGGAGCCGGACGAGGCGGAAAAGCTGGTGGAGCTCGGTGTGGATCACATCGGCAGCGTTATCCTGGCGGAAGAACTGTGGAAAGTCCCGGCTATCAAGGATACTGTCAAGGTGGCCGCCGAAGGCGGGGCCAGGAGCAGTCTCATTCCGCTGTTTTCCTCGGCCGACCCGATTTCCCGGGTAATTGACCATTACCGGCCGGATATGATTCATTTTTGCGAGGTTCTGTCGGCCCGGGCGGCCGATGCCAGGCGGATGGCAGAGATTTGCCGGGTGCAGGAGACGATCCGGCGTCGTTTCCCGGAGATCGCCATCATGCGGTCCATCCCGGTGGGGCTGCCGGGTGAAAACGGCGGCGGGGTTTTGCAGGAGGTGCCGGAGATTTTGCGGGAAACCTCGGATTTTTTTCTGCCCGACACGCTGCTGCCCCCGGAGTGGCCCGGGCGGGAAGATCAGCCTGTGGCCGGATACGTGGGCATCACCGGTATCCCCTGTGACTGGGAGAGCGTCGCCCGCTTGACGGCCATTTCGCCCGTGCCGGTGATCCTGGCCGGGGGGATCGCCGATGACAACGTTTACGAGGGAATTCTGGCGACCCGTCCGGCCGGGGTGGACAGCTGCACCCGGACCAACCTGGCCGACGGCAGCGGCGGACATATCCGCTTCCGTAAAGACCTGGACAAGGTGGCCCGTCTGGTGGCCGAGGTGCGCCGGGCCGAAGCAGCGCTGGCGGCCGGTCCGGACAAATCGTAGGATAACGCACATTTTTTGCGTTTTTCGCAGATTTCAGATAATATATTATTTTATGCAAGGAGGTTGGGAAAAGTATGTTCGAAGCCGGTGAATTGAGAAAAGGATTGAAAATCGAGATGGCTGGCGATCCGCACGTGATCGTGGAGTTTGATTTTGTCAAACCGGGCAAGGGGCAGGCCCTGTACAAGTGCAAATTGAAAAACATGATCACCGGCGCCATCTTTGATCAGACCTTCCGGAGCGGCGACAGGGTCAACAAGGCCAACCTGGAAGAGCGCAAGATGGAATATCTGTACGCTGACGGTGACAACTATTGTTTCATGGATTCTTCGAACTATGAACAGATATTCATCCCGGGGGAAAACATTCAGGAGGTGCTGGATCTGTTGAAGGAAAATGTGGTCTGTGATGTTCTGTTTTTTGACAATACCCCCATCGGTATCACCCTGCCCAATTTTATTGAACTGGCCGTGATCGAGGCCGATCCCTGGGTCAAGGGGGATACCGCTTCCGGCAGCAGTAAACCGGTCAAACTGGAAACGGGCTGCTATCTGCAGGTCCCCCCGTTTATCGAGAGTGGTGATGTGCTGAAAGTGGACACCCGGACAAAGGCATACGTGGAACGGGTAAAGGAATAGACGGCGGCAATGACCGACCACCTCAACAAGACGGTTCTCATCGTTGACGATGACAGGGTTTTTCTGGATTCCCTGGAACAGTTTCTGCTCCAACGCGGCTATCACAGCAAGGTCGCCTGGGGCGCGGACAGTGCCCTGCGGATTATCCGGGATTTTACCCTGGATGTGGTGGTGGCGGATGTGGTCATGCCGGGCAGGGACGGGATCCAGTTGATGCACGAGGCCAAATCCCTGGTGCCGGATCTGGATTTTATATTCATGACCGGCTATTCCTATGATCACTCTTACGTGGAGATTATCAATGCCGGTGCGGCCGATTATATCACCAAGCCGTTTGAGATGATGGAGCTGGTGGCCCGCATCGAACGCATTGAACGGGAAAAACGGCTGGTGCAGGAGCTCCGCAGCACCAATGCCCGTCTCAAGGAGACGGTGGACCAGGTCAACGCCATGATGGAGGATGTCCGGCAGACGGCCAAGGCCAAAAGCAATCTGCTGGCGGATATCAGCCACGAAATCCGGACGCCGCTGACCGGTATTCTCGGCTTCACGGATATTCTCCTGGCCACCGAACTGGATCCGGAACAGGCCAATTATGCCAAAAACATCAAGATGAGCGGCGAGGTCATTCTTTCCCTTATCAATGATTTTCTGGATTCGGCCAAGGTGGAGGCCGGTAAGATGCAGCTGGAGAAGATCCCCTTTGATCCGGCCGAGGTCTGTTATGATGTCTGCGACCTTATCCGTCCCCGCCTTTATGGCAAGCCGGTGGAGTTGTTATGCCGCATCGGCGATCAGGTGCCGCCCCGGCTGATCGGTGATCCGCACCGGTTCCGGCAGGTGCTGCTGAACCTGATGAGCAATGCCGCCAAATTTACCAAGAGCGGGGAAATCGAATTGTCCCTGGAAACGGAGATAGTCGGGGATGCGTCCGGGACCGCCTCGGTACGGGCGGCGGTGCGGGATACCGGGATCGGGCTGGCGCCGGATAACATGGAGGCCATTTTCGAACCCTTCCGGCAGTCCCGGAACTCCGTCTCCCGGGAGTATGGCGGTACCGGCCTGGGACTTTTCCTGTGCAAGCGGATTTCCCAGATGATGGACGGAGACATCCGGGTTACCAGCCGTCACGGCGCCGGCAGCACTTTTTCGTTTCTGGCCGTCATGAAGGTGGCCCCGGAAGAGGGCGGTGTCGAAGATTTTTCCCAACTGTCCGGAAAGAAGGTGCTGGTGGTGATTCCGCACCAGACCCGGTTGAAAATTGTCAGTCATATCCTGGAAAACGCCGGCATGCAGATCGTGACCGCCGATAATAACGAGACCGCCGGGGAACGCTTGCAGCAGGCTGCCGGAACGGAAGATCCGGTCGCTGTCTGTATCATTGACGCCTGTCTGACCAGCGGTGGGCAAGATGGCCGCGACTTTATCGACCAGATATCCCGGATACCGGGGCTGGTCATGCCGCCTGTCATCACCCTGATCGAACCCATGGTGGACAATACCAGAAAATGCGAACAGGCCGGGTATCGATACTTCCTGTCCAAACCGGTTCGCCGGGACGCTCTTCTGGAACGGGTAAAATCCCTGGTTGGGCAGGAGCCGTATGACATCCCGGCCGAAATCGGGGAGGTGACAGACCCGCCGGCCACGGCGGCCGAAGAAAATTCTGGCGGGGCGATTCTGCTGGCCGAGGATAATCCCGTCAACCAGAAACTGGTTTCCGCCATGCTGCGCAAAAGGGGATATCGGGTTGATATTGTCCAGGATGGTCGGGCTGCCGTAGATCTTTACATTTCTGATCCGGACGCCTTTCAGTTGATTCTCATGGATGTCCAGATGCCGGGAATGGACGGTATCAGCGCTACCCGGGCGGTGCGGGAATGGGAAAACGGTAACGGCGTCGCCGCTTCCCGGCATATTCCCATTATTGCCGTTACGGCCGGCGCCGTCGATTATGAACAGACGTGTTATTTTGACGAGGGCATGGATGACCTCCTGCTGAAGCCCATCCGCCGGGAACCGTTGTTTGACATGATTGAAAAATGGTCCCAACCGGCGCAATAAATTTCACCGGCGCGGGGCGGCAAAACCCATTATGTAAGAAACAGATTTTCGTTCCCGCTGGTTATCGTGGCAGTGTTGCTGTAAGATAACACATCTTTTCTGTCCGCAAGAATTTACGTTTCCGTCCGGGTTTACAAAAGTAACCGCGGCGTCCTGTTAAATATCGTTTCGTTCAGAAAGCAGACGGTTTTTACGCCTTTTTGCTGGTTTAGGTAAGGCTGGTTTGATATGAGTAATGCTGTCGGTGGCCGGCAGTCCGGTCAGGTCTCGTCTGATTCTGTCAGGCCTGTTTCCGTTTTGTCCATGATTCGCAAGTTCTACCGGGTGGACAGGCGGGAGATCGCCTTTCTCCGATTTGTGCTGGAGGGATGCGAAGGAGTGGCCATGATGACGACAATTGACCCCCCAAAGGGTTCCGTGGTATTTTCCATACCATCCGGGTGTGAAGCTGAATTTACCGCCATTCTCAATGGACTGGCGCCGGAAATACGGATGGAACCGGAAAATCCCGCCAAGGACAGGAAAATGGATGGCAAATAAAACAATGAGAGCCGGGAAAAGACCCCAGCCACGAATCAAATGAGTGACAAAAGTTTTTATATCAACACCATCGGCTGCCAGATGAACGTGTATGACTCGTCCCGGCTGGCAGCGGCCCTCCGGCAGCAGGGATATCATCCGCGGGCGGACTTTGACGGGGCCGACGTGGTCATTGTCAACACCTGTACCATCCGGGCCAAGGCCAGGCAGAAAGCCCTGAGTTTCATCGGCCGGCTGGCCCGGGCCAAGCGGCGCCATCCGGGCATGATTATCGCGATCGGCGGCTGCGTGGCCCAGCAGGAAGGCCGGGCCCTCCTGGACAAGTTCTCCCAGGTTGATATCGTCTTTGGAACCCATGCCGTCAGCCGCCTGCCGCAACTGATTCAGGCCGTACAGGCCGACGGCACTCCGCGGGTGGATGTGGATATGTCCGTGACCGTTATCGAAACCGATTATCCCGAGGGCCGTCCCGCCGGCGGTGTCTCTGAATTTGTCACCATCATGCGGGGGTGTGATAATTACTGCACCTATTGTGTGGTGCCCTACGTGCGCGGGCGGGAAACCAGCCGCCACCCGGAGGCCATTCTTCAAGAAGTACGGAAACTGGTGTCTGCCGGTGTCCGGGAAGTTACCCTGCTGGGCCAGAACGTTAACAGCTACGGCAACAAGGAGGGCCTGTGCACTTTTCCCGAGCTGCTGGCGATGGTAAACGGTATTGACGGGCTGCGGCGGCTGCGGTTTACCACCTCGCATCCCAAGGATCTTTCCGAAGAGCTGGTAGCCGCCTTCGGAAAACTTGATAAGCTCTGCAACCACTTTCATCTGCCGGTCCAGTCCGGTTCCGATGCGGTTTTGAAGCGGATGAACCGGAGATACACCCGGGACAGTTACCTGGGAAAACTGGCCCGGCTCCGGGCAGTACGTCCCGATATGGCCATCACCACCGACCTGATCGTGGGGTTTCCCGGGGAAACCGAGGCAGATTTTGAAGCTACCCTGCACCTGCTGGATGAGGTCCGGTTTGATAATATATTTGCTTTTATATATTCGGACCGCCCGCTGGCACCGGCGGCCGGATTTTCCGGCAAAATTTCCGAGGCGGAGAAAAAGCGCCGACTGGCCATGCTCCTGGAACGCCAGGCAGAGATCAGCGCCGGTAAGAATCGCACACTGGAAGGAACCACGGCAGCCGTGCTGGTGGAGGGACCCAGCAAGCGTGCCGGTGGTCCGGCCCCTGGCGCGGACGGGACAGATACGCAATGGTCCGGGCGGACCACCTCCAACAAGGTGGTCAATTTCCGTTCCGCAGAAGAACCCCTGGAAACGCCGCCCATCCACCCGGGCCGTCTTGTGCAGGTGAAGATTGATCATGGGTACGCGCACAGCCTGTCCGGCCGGGTGGTGCAGGGGGATGACAATACCGACCCAACAAGAGGGCAAACCAATGCTGCGTAAAGTGCAAATTGTGGGCTTGACGGTTGATGAAGAAGCCAACGCGCCGGTTCTGATTCTGCGAACGGAAGAAACCGACCAGGCCGTTCCCATCTGGATCGGATTGCTGGAGGCAACCGCCATTGCCTCGGCGCTGCAGCAGATCGAATTTGACCGGCCCATGACCCATGACCTTTTCAAGAATTTTATTACCCGCATGGACACCGAGGTGATCCGGATCGATATCTGTGATCTGAAAAACAATACCTTTTTTGCAAAACTTCATTTTCTGGTGAATGAGCAGGAGTTCTTCCTGGATGCCCGCCCCAGTGATGCCATTGCCCTGGCGGTCCGTTTCCAGGCGCCGATCTACATTGATGAGAAGGTTATCGCGGAACTGACTTCCGGCGGCGTACGGACATACCAGATGGAAGACCAGAGCGAAGAAGGTAAAAAATGGGCCGATTATCTGGAAAAACTGTCGCCCGACGATTTCGGCAAATACAAGGTGTAGTGACGATCCATGATTGATCTGCATACCCATACCATTTTCAGCGATGGTGTGCTGGTCCCTTCGGAGCTGGCCCGGCGGGCCGAGTGCAAGGGGCTGACGGCCATCGGCCTGACCGACCACGGCGATATCGCCAACCTGGATTTCGTGGTGCCTCGGCTGGTCAAGGCGGCGGAAACCCTGAACCGCTTTTTGCGCATCAGGGTGATTCCCGGCATTGAATTGACCCATGTGCCGCCGGACCAGATCGCCTCCCTGGTCGAACAGGCCCGGCTGCTGGGAGCCAGGATTGTCATCGTTCACGGGGAAACCCTGGTCGAGCCGGTGGCCGCGGGTACCAACCAGGCGGCCATCGCGGCCGGCGCCGATGTCCTGGCCCATCCCGGACTGATCACCGAAGAAGAGGCCGCACAGGCGGCCCGGCGCAACGTGCTGCTGGAAATATCCGCCCGGGCCGGACACAGCCTGAGCAACGGTCATGTTGCCGCCATGGCCGGGAAAACAGGCGCCGGCCTGGTCATCAACACGGATTCGCACGCTCCTGCGGATCTCATCGACGGCGATTTCGCCCGTCGCGTCGTGTGCGGGGCCGGCCTGACGGAGGCCGATTTTACGAAGATGCAGGACAACGCCGCCCGTTTTTTGTAATTTGTGAAAAACAGCCGGCGGTCAGTCGGTGCCGGGAGTGTGGCCGGGGTCGCTTTTCCCCGGCTTTTTAATAGGAAGTAACAAAAAGAAGACCGCTTCGCAAAAAGACAATATTTTAAAATGGTTGTCATCCCGGAGAAGGCCGGAATAATCAGGCCGGGGCTTTTACGAAGCCGGCAACGGTGAAAAACACAGGTTTATTATGAAATACGGAGTTATCGGTACCGGCGCGGTGGGCGGCTATTACGGCGGCCTGTTGTGCCGGCACGGTTTGGATACCCATTTTCTGCTGCATAGTGATTACGACCATGTCGCGGCCGAGGGGCTGCGGGTGGATTCCAGGGACGGTGATTTTCACCTGACCGGCATCAATATTTACCGGCGGCCCGAAGATATGCCCCGCTGCGACGTGGTGCTGGTGGCGCTGAAAACCACCGCCAATGATGCGCTGGTTTCCATCCTGCCGCCGGTGACCAAAGCCGGGGGGGTCGTGATCATGCTCCAGAACGGGCTGGGCGTGGAAGCCGCGGCCGCGGAACTGGTGCCGGCGGCCACCATCATCGGCGGTCTTTGTTTTCTGTGCAGCAACAAGGTCGGCCCGGGGCATATCCGTCACCTGGATTTCGGCTCGGTTCGCCTGGGTGAGTATTCCCCCAACGGCGGTGCGGCCGGCATTACGCCGACCCTGCAGGCGGTGGCCGATACCTTTGCCGCGGCCGGCATCTCCGTGGACGTGACCGCGGACCTGGGCCTGGCCCGCTGGCAGAAACTGGTCTGGAACATGGCTTTCAATGGTACCGCCGTGGTTCTCGGCGCCACCACCGATCAGCTCATGGCTGACCCGGACTCCCTGGCCCTGGTGCGGAATATCATGACCGAGGTGACGGCGGCCGCCCGGGCCTGCGGCCATGACCTGGGAGACGGTTTCATCGATATCATGCTGGCGGCCACCCGGGAGATGGTTGCCTACAGTCCCAGCATGAAGCTGGATTACGAGGCCGGCCGGCCGCTGGAGATCGAGGGGATTTACCGGCGGCCCATTGCGGCCGCCCGGAAAGCCGGCGTGGAAATGCTGCGGGCGGCGGCGGTCGCCGATGAACTGTCCTTTCTGGATAAACGCAACAGGCAGTAAGGTCCCATGGTCTATGTCCTGGTCAGCGGCGGTATCGATTCTCTGGCTGCGGCCCGACTGCTGCGGGAACAGCAGCCGGACGTGACCGGCCTGCACCTGCTGACCGGGTACAACGAATTGTCTCCGCTGGCGGTCGCGCAACTCTCCCATCGGGCGGGGATTCCCGTGGAGGTCCTGGACTGCCGGTCGTCATTTGAATCCGCCGTGGGGGATTATTTTGTGGATGCCTATTGCCGTGGAGAAACCCCCAATCCCTGTATACATTGCAACATGGCCATCAAGTTCGGCGTGGCGCTGGATTATGCCCGGCAGCAGGGTGCCGGCAAAATCGCCACCGGTCATTACTGCCGGATCGCAGCATCTCCTGACGGGCCGGTGCTGCGGCGGGGTAAGGATTCGGCCAAGGATCAGAGCTATTTTCTGGCGTTTCTGCGCCGCGGACAATTGCAACATAGCTGCTTTCCCCTGGGGGCTTGGACCAAGGAAGAGGTCCGGGAAATGGCCGCGGCCAAGGATCTCGCCCCGGCCCTCCGCAAAGAAAGCCAGGACATTTGTTTTATTCCGCCGGGCACTTCCTATGGCGACTTGATCCAGCAGCGGCTGGATCGTCCGCCTTGTCCGGGAAAAATTGTGGACATGGCGGGGAACGTCATTGGTACCCATCCGGGCGTGCATCGTTTTACCATCGGCCAGCGACGGGGCATCAATTGTCCGGCCCCGGCGCCGTATTACGTGTCTGCCATTGACGTGTCCGCCAACCGTATCCGGGTCGGCACCCGGGATCAGCTCCTCGTTTCTCGCTGTCGGCTGCGACAAGTCAACTGGCTGGCCCGGCCGGGAAAATCAAGGGCGGCTTATTTTGTGCAGGTCCGGTACCAGCACCGCCCGGTCGCGGCCACGGTGGAATCCGGGCCGGATGATACGGCCTTGATCGCTTTTCACACGCCGCAGTTCGGCATTACCCCCGGTCAGGGCGCGGTCTTTTATGACGGCGAGCGGGTGGCCGGTGCCGGCATCATTACCGAATCAATCCCATGAAACAGTTTGCGATCAAAACCCTGGGATGCAAGGTCAACCAGTTTGAGTCCGAAGCCATTGCGGCGTCTCTGGAGGCTGATGGCTGGTGCCGGGATAGTGCCGGCCCGGTTGCCCTCTGTATCGTCAATACCTGCACGGTCACGGGCCGGGCGGCCATGCAGTCCCGTCAGGCGGTACGGCGCTGCCGGCGGGAGCACCCCGGCGCCCTGGTGGTCGCGGCCGGCTGCTACGCCACCGTCGACGCCGGGGCGCTGCGCGCCACGGGCTGCGCGGACCTGATCGTGACCCACGCGGCCAAGCACCGTCTGCCGGAACTGATCCGGGAACGCCTGGCCGCGGTAGGAGGAGTGCCGGAACTGGTGGATGAAAGCGATCATCCCGGCGTCTTTCCCTGTTATCCGGTGCTGCCGGTCGGCGTCGGGGACCGCGCCCGTCCCTTTTTGAAAATCCAGGACGGCTGCAATGCCTTCTGCACTTACTGCATCGTTCCCCATGCCCGGGGCAGGAGTGTCAGCATGCCGGCCGCAGAGGTGTTGTCCCGGCTGGAAGGTTTTTCCGCGGCGGGGTACGCGGAAGTGGTGCTGACGGGAATCCACCTGGGCGCCTATGGCCGGGATCTGCCGGAGGCCTTGACACTGCTGGATCTGTTGCAGCATGTTGACGGAAATCCGGATCTTCCCCGCATCCGGCTCAGTTCCATCGAACCTTTGGAGCTGACTGATGAGATCATCGATCTGGCCGGCCGCTCGGACATGATCTGTGATCATTTTCACATTCCCCTGCAAAGCGGGGCGGATTGGATTCTGAAGAAAATGGGCCGCCCCTACTCGGCGGAGGTTTTTACCGGCCGGGTGGAGCGTATCCGGCGGCAGCTTCCCCGCGCGGCCATCGGCGCGGATCTCCTGGTGGGTTTTCCCGGCGAGGACGAGTCGGCCTTTGGCGCCACCTTTGATCTGATCCGCGGCCTGCCGCTGACCTACCTGCACGTCTTCCCCTTTTCCCCCCGGCGGGGAACCCCGGCTTTTGATTATCCCGATCACGTATCTTCTTCGATTATCCGGGAGCGGTGCCGCTGCCTGCGCGAACTGGGCGAGCGGAAAAAGGCGGAGTTTGCCCGCCGTCAAAAAGGCACCACCACTACGATCCGGGTGGAAGATCGCCGGGACAGGGAAACCGGCTGCCTGAAAGGGGTCACCGCCAATTATCTGACGGTTCTTCTGGATGGCGGGGATGTTTTGCAGGGGCAAAAGATTTCCGTGCGGATCGGCGAGTATCTGGAGGGGCTGCGGGTACGAGGATTTGTGCGGGGTTGACAAAAGGCCGTCTTAACCTTAACGTAAAGGTTACCCCGGATATTTCATGTAGTATGCGGGTCAGGAGGGTCAGTCTGATAATGCTGTCCGGCGGTCGCATTACGCCCCCAGCTCAGGAGTCACCGCATGGAAGATCCCAAAGAATCCTATTCCATTTCCGAACTGGCCCGGGAATTTGATATCAGTCCCCGTGCCATCCGCTTTTATGAAGAAAAGAATCTTATTTCCCCCCGCCGTTCCAAGGGGAATTACCGCATCTATTCCAGGCGCGACCGGAGCCGGCTGCGGCTGATTCTGCGGGGCAAGCGGTTCGGATATACGCTTGACGAGATCGCCGAGATCATCGGGTTCAATGACGTGGACATGGATGAGCAGGAGCAGATCGAAAAGGCCATTGTTTTCGGGGCCAGAAAACTGCGGGAGATCCGGGAACAGATTCACGAACTGCAGTTGCTGGAACAGGAGATGCTGGAGCTGGGCAAGACATTGCGGAATCGGCTGGATGAACTGCAGCAGAAGCAGTCGGAGTAAATAACGTTCCCATGCATGTTTTTCGATCCAAACGTTTTGGTCCCCTTGAGGCCTGGGAGGCCGGGTTCGGCCCTCTGGGTCCGCCCCTGATGACGGTCCACCTGTACCTGGTGGACGGGATTCTGATCGATACCGGCCAGCGCCATATGGGCCGGGAGATTGTCGGGGCGCTGACGGGCAAAACCATTAACCGCATTCTGCTGACCCACCATCATGAAGACCACAGCGGCAATGCCGGCCGGCTGCACCGGGAGCGCGGTGTGCCGGTGCTGGCACATCCCCTGGCCGCCGAAAAATTAAAACAGGCCAATCCCGTTCGGCCTTATCAGAAATATATCTGGGGCCGGGCCGAGCCGGTAGCCGTGTCACCGCTGCCGGCGGTTATCGAAACCG
This sequence comes from uncultured Desulfobacterales bacterium, assembly GCA_964439745.1. GTDB lineage: Bacteria > Desulfobacterota > Desulfobacteria > Desulfobacterales > Desulfosudaceae > CAYTQK01. The sequence continues at coordinate 8 of CAYTQK010000011.1, read as the reverse complement.
GCCGGCTG
>CAYTQK010000010.1:0-24083 GCA_964439745.1 uncultured Desulfobacterales bacterium | reverse complement strand
CAACGGCACCAATGACTCCGTTGGAGCGGAGTTTTTGTTCGGCCTTGATCTTGATCTGTTCCGGCGCGACCAGGCGGGGCACCAGGGCGACGCCACGGCCGGGCAGAATGCCTTCTTCCGCGGCCGCCCGGGTGGCGTTGGGGGCATCTTCCACGCGGGCCTTCTTCTCCTTCATTTCGGTCTCGGTGGCCGCCCCGACATTGATCACGGCCACGCCGCCGACCAGTTTGGCCAGCCGTTCCTGCAGTTTCTCGCGATCATAATCGGAAGTGGTCTCCTCGATCTGGGCCCGGATCTGCTTGACCCGGCCTTCCAGATCGGCTTTCTTGCCGGCGCCGTCGACGATGGTGGTGTTGTCCTTGTCGATGGAGACGCGGCGGGCCTGACCCAGATCGGCCATGGTAATGGTTTCCAGATTGATGCCCAGATCTTCGGACACGACCTGGCCGCCGGTCAGCACGGCGATATCCTGCAGCATGGCCTTCCGCCGATCACCGAAGCCCGGCGCCTTGACAGCGGCCACGTTGAGGGTGCCGCGCAGCTTGTTGACCACCAGGGTGGCCAGGGCCTCGCCTTCAATGTCTTCGGCGATGATCAGCAGCGGCTTGTTGGTCTTGGCCACCTGCTCCAGGATGGGGAGCAGTTCTTTCATATTGGAAATCTTTTTCTCGTTGAGCAGAATGTAGGCATCCTCGAGCGATGCAACCATCTTCTCCGGGTCGGTCACGAAATAGGGCGAAAGGTACCCGCGGTCAAACTGCATGCCCTCGACCACGTCCAGCTCCGTCTCCATGGATTTGCCTTCTTCGACCGTGATGACGCCTTCCTTGCCGACTTTTTCCATGGCCTCGGCGATGATATTGCCGATGGTCTCGTCGCTGTTGGGGGAAAGGGTACCGGCCTGGGCGATTTCCCGCTGGTCGTGGGTTTCCTTGCTCATCCTGGCCAGTTCCTTGACGGCGGCTTCCATGGCGGCGTCAATGCCCCGCTTGATGGCCATGGGATCGTTGCCGGCGGCCACCAGCTTCTGGCCTTCTTCATAAATCTTTCTGGCCAGCACTGTGGCCGTGGTGGTTCCGTCACCGGCCGTATCGCTGGTTTTGCTGGACACCTCCTTGACCATCTGGGCGCCCATGTTCTCAAACTTGTCCTCCAGTTCTATCTCCTTGGCCACGGTAACGCCATCCTTGGTCACGTTGGGGGATCCCCAGGATTTTTCGATGACGACATTTCTTCCCCGCGGACCGAGAGTGACCGCTACCGCGTCGGCCAGTATGTTCACGCCGGAAAGCATCGCTTCCCGGGCTTTCGCGGAATATTTGATTTCTTTTCCAGCCATTTTACACACTCCTTTTTGCCATCAGATTTTTTCTTGTTTGCGAAATTATCTATTCCAGGATTCCGAGGACATCGTCTTCCCGCATGATCAGATACTCTTCCCCGTCAATCTTGACTTCGGTGCCGCCGTATTTGCCGAACAATATCCGATCCCCTTTCTTGATATCCAGCGGCAGCACTTTGCCGTCCTCTCCGATCCGGCCCTGGCCGACCGCGATCACCTTGCCTTCAATGGGTTTTTCCTTGGCGGTATCAGGAATAATAATTCCTCCCTTGGTCTTGGTCTCCTGCTCCACCCGCTGTACCAGAATCCGGTCATGCAATGGTCTGAATTTCATCGTGTCGATCCTCCTTGCACTAGATAATGATGTCTTTATTCAAATAAACTGAAACAAATTACCTGTTCATCCAACCGTTGCCACACCGGGTACTTGTCCCGGATCGACAACCATCAGACTATGATTTATCGGCATTGGATTGGGCCGTTTTCGCTTTTGCCTGCTGCCCGCTGGAACCGGATTTTTTGGACCCGGTTTCGGATGCGGTGCTGCCGGCCGCACCGGACTTACCCGCGTAATCGGTGGCATACCAGCCGGACCCCTTGAGATGAAAGGAGCTCCGGGAAATAAGTTTGTGGAGTTTGCCCTGGCATTGTTCGCATTTGGTCAAAGGAGCGTCAGATATTTTCTGCCAGACTTCGTGTACTTTGCCGCATTTTTCACATTCATATTCATAAATCGGCATCGTCTCTTCTCCCTCGCTGAATAGAAATTCAGTCTGTTTTCTTTGGTTAAAAAAATTAAGACCGTTTGTCCGCTTGTCAAGTAGCGAATCGAAAATAATCAACAAATTCTATCGGTCACCTGTGCCTGCCCGAAGCAGACCGCCAGCACTTCCGGCATACCCGCGATATCGTGACTGCGGAGAATTTTCCGGGTAATGTCGTGGACCGTATCTTCCTCTTTCTGCCGCTCTGCCGCCGGAGCGTTAAACTGCTGATAAAACTTGGCAAACCGAACAATATGAATCAGTTCGTGAACAATCAGATAGAGCAGAAAGGGAAAAATGGCCACTTCCGGATTCTTCCGGATCGTTTCCAGAATGGCCTTATCCTGCAGGCAGATCTTATAAAAATCAAAGGTCAGCGACCCCAGCGAACTGCCCTGGCGGCGACCGGCATAGCGGACGATCTGGGCATAGGGCCCGTGCACGATCTCCCCGGGGTCAAGCTCCGCCTGGGTTTTTACGTCATACCGGTGCCGCAGCCACTGATTGGCGGACATTTTATAATAATTGCAAACCATTTCCTCCGCCAGCAGAACGGCGTTGTTCACCTCCGCCAGCTCGGATTCTGAAAACAATTGCCTCGGCGTCATCCGTCACCTGTCCTCTGACCGGACGTTTCTCTGCAGACCTGCTGGTCAATCCAGTTGTGGATTCACTGCCCGGGATGCCCTTTCAAATTCAAAATATAAAAGTATATTCATAATAAGGTTGACACGCAAGTTGAAAATCCATATATTTTATTGATTATAGATAACGGCTGGGTTGACGTTCCAGCAGGCCAGCCGTGCGAATGGAAAAATAACGCGAAGACCTGCGGAATATCCCGGAAAAGGAGGTGAGTTTTTGGGCTCTGTAATCAAGAAAAGACGCAAAAAAATGCGCAAGCATAAACATCGCAAACTGCTGGCACGTACCCGCCATCAGAGAAATAAAGGCAAATAAAGCCAGACGATTTATGACAAGGCACCGCCTGACAGAACAAACAGCCAGCCGGGTTTGCATCCCGGCTTAGGGCGATGGGGTGTACATTTTTACTTTATAGTTCCGGTTGGTGACCGAAGCATCAAGCAAAAACGCCGCTGTCTTCCGGCCGGAAGACAGCGGCGTTTTTTTTTCGACGGCCAACCGCCGGGGCGTTTACTGTTTTTCCTGGTAGGATTTCAGATATTTGAAAAACTCGGTATCGGTCGACAAGACCAGTTCATTATCCTGGTTAAAGGAAGTTTCGTACACCTCCAGCGTCTTCAGAAAAGAATAGAGCTCCGGATCCCGCTGATAGGCGTTGGCATAAATCTCCAGGGCGGTGGCATCGGCCTTGCCCTGAATGACCTGGGCTTTCTGATAGGCTTCAGAAGAGATCTTCTTCAGTTCCTTTTCCTTCTGCCCCCGGATCTTGCTGGCCTCTCCTTTTCCCTCGGATCGAAATTTCTCGGCCATCTGGTTTCTTTCGGCGATCATCCGGTCATAGACCGATCTCCGCACCTCCTTGACGTAATTGATACGCTTGAGCTTGACGTCGGCCAGCTCGATACCGAACTTGTCCAGCTTGGGCTGGGCCTGTTCCTTGATGGCGTCGGTCATTTCCCGCCGGCCCATGGAAATGGAAAAATCATTATCCAGTTGTTCGCCGGTACGGAAGGTATCCAGGGGGCGATTGCTCTTGCGCACGGTTTCGATCAGGCGATGGGAAGTGACCAGGTTGCGCACGGCCGGATCAATAATATCATTGAGCCGGTTGATGCCCGAGGGCACCGTGGTAACCGTCTGAAAAAAGGCCAGCGGATCCACGATCCGCCAGCGGGCGAAAGAATCCACCCAGATATAGGTTTTCCCCTTGGTGGGAATCTGGCCGGGGGAACCGTCCCACTCCAACAGGTGTTTAGGGAAATAATTGGCCCGGTCCACAAAGGGCCACTTGAAATTAAGTCCGGGCTCCACCACCGGATCCCGGGCGATCTTTCCGAACCGGGTGACCACCACCTGCTCGGTCTCATCCACGACAAACAGGCTGTTGAAGAGAAACACCAGGCCGGCCACGGCCACGATGATTACTGCGATATAACTGGTTTTCATTATTGCCCTCTTTCCTTCCCGAGATTCAGCAGCGGCAGAAGATTGTCCTGCTCGGAATCCACAATATATTTTTTGCCCAGTTTGGGCAGCACCCTGTCCATGGTTTCCAGGTACAGCCGCCGGCGGGTGACATCCTCGGCGGTTTTGTATTCATTGTAGACCTGGATGAACTTGTCGGCGTCTCCCTCGGCTTTATTCACCCGTTCCAGGGCATACCCTTCAGCCGCCTTGACCACCCGATCCGCTTCGCCCCGGGCCGCCGGCACCGCCTGGTTGTATTCCCGGCGGGCTTCCTGGATCACCTTTTCCTTTTCCTGGAGGGCCTGGTTGACATCATTAAACGAGGGCTGCACCTCCTGCGGCACGTTGGTTTTTTTCAGTTCCACGGCATCGATGCTGATACCGCTGTCGGCCTTGTCCATCTCTTCCTGGAGGATCTGCATGGCCTCGTTGGCGATCTCCACCCGGCTGCTGATGACCTCGTTGATGCTGCGGTCGCCCACCACCAGGCGCATGGCCGCTTCCGACATATCCCGGAGCAGCTTATCCACATCACGGACCTTGAAAAGATACTTATAGGGATCCTTGATGCGGTACTGGACGATCCAGGGCACCAGGGCCACGTTCAGGTCACCGGTCAGCATCAGGCTTTCGCCGATGTTGGTGTTGTCAAACAGCTGTTTATCTGAAGTGTAGCTGGCGCTGTCCGTGGATTCCAGAGTCTGAAAGCCGAACTCCTCCTTGTAAACCCGCATGACCTTGACCTTGGTGACCTTTTCGATTCCTTGGGGCAGTTTAAGATGAAGTCCGGAAGGCTCGGTCCGAGCGTATGCTCCGAACCGCTGTACCACCCCGACTTCGTTGATGTCGACCGTGTAGATCATGGACCAGCCCAAAAAGATAACGATCACCGCCAGGATGATCAAAACCGCCGGTATCCAGGAGAAATTAAATCCCTTGAACTTGTTGATCAGATCGTCAAACTGCGGCGGCATGCCGCCGTCGCCCCCGCCCGGGCCAGGGCCCTGGCCGGAGCGTTTTTTCTGCTGCTGCTGCAGCCGGTCCCAGTCCCAGTTCATTGTTTTACCTGTTTCCATAATGAAAATTCCCGTTTTTCGAACCTATTGGAATTGATTTGCAAGGCGCTGTCGCGTTATGGATGATTACCTCTTTATCTTATTGACTGTAAAGGAGGCAGAAGACGGAGTCAAGAAAATTCAGGCCGAAGAAACCGGAGTCGCCCGGCCTTGACTTTTCGGCCGTTTTCTGTCAAATCTGAGATAACGGCCTGACAGAAAGGCTTTACGATTGGACTGCACCTGATGACCTCCCGCAAGAACGACACCAACGAATTTACGCCGGTCGGAGACATCCTTAAGGATACCCTGGCGCAATGGAGCCAGGGGGCCGGCCAGCCGATTACCCAGGTCTGGCGCCTGTGGGACGCAACCGTCGGGGAGGCCATCGCCGCCAATGCCCAGCCGTACCGTCTGAAAAACCGGATATTGATCGTCCACGTTACCGCTTCCGCCTGGACCCAGCAGCTGCAGTATCTCAAGGCCGAGATCATCGCCGGCCTCAACCGGGCCGCCGGCAAGACCCTGGTGACCGACATCAAGTTCAAAATCGGCCAGCTGGAACCGTGACCAACGATTTTACAGAAGACGCCTTTCTGAACGGGGCCATCCGCGTGCGGCAGAGCCGGGACGGCTACCGTTTCTCCATTGACGCCGTTATTCTGGCCCGCCACCTTGCCCCGGCGGGCCCGGCCCGGATCGTCGACCTGGGTACCGGCTGCGGCATCATCCCCCTGCTCCTGGCCGGCCGGTATCCGGAAGTGACCATTACCGGCGTGGAGATCCAGCCGCAACTGTCCCGGCTGGCCGAAGAGAACGTCCGCCGCAACGACCTGGCCGGGCGGGTAACCATCGCCTGCCAGGACCTGCGGTCCTTTGCCGCCGCCGCACCCGCCGGCCGGGCCGACCTGGTTACGGCCAATCCGCCCTTCCGCGAGGCCTCTTCCGGCCGGATTAATCCCAACCGGGAACGAGCCCTGGCCCGGCACGAAATTGCGGTCACCATTAATGACGTTACCGCTGCCGCCGCTCGCCTGCTGCGGGTTGCCGGTGAATTCGCGGTGGTGTACCCGGCTTCCCGCCTGATCGACCTGGTGGCGGCCATGCGGACGGCCGGCCTGGAACCGAAACAGCTCCGCCTGGCCCATTCACGGCCGGAAGAGGCGGCCAAGCTGGCGATCATCCGGGGCCGCAAAAACGGCCGGCCGGGCTTGAACGTCCAGCCGCCCCTGTTTATCTACCAGCCGGACGGAACTTACACCGAGGAGGCGGCGCGAATGTTTCAACCGTAAAGAAAATCCAGGACGACCTGTTTTTTTGATTTGACAGCGGCCGCCAAAAACGTTAAACAGGGGGATTACATTGCGATTATTTGAAATAATTGATTACCATGAATTTCAGGGAAGCGACCTGTAAGGTTGACCGGAGAGGTGGCCGAGCTGGCTGAAGGCACCGCTCTCGAAAAGCGGCATCCTGTTAACGCGGGATCGGGGTTCGAATCCCTCCCTCTCCGCCAGTGCCTCCGGTCCGGTCGAACAACCGGCGCTTTCCTGCCGGTTTTTACAAAAAAACCTGTCTTGCGGTATATGATATGGTATGCGGAGAGATGGCCGAGCTGGCTGAAGGTGCACGACTGGAAATCGTGTGTGCCTTAACGGGCACCGAGGGTTCGAATCCCTCTCTCTCCGCCACTTACCCCCGGCTTCCGCCCCGGCTGCGACCATCACCGTCATGAGAGCCCCGTAAAGCCGATAGGGATTAACAGCATTATGACCTACCTGGTTCTGGCCCGCAAATACCGCCCCCAGACATTTGCGGATGTCATCCAACAGGAAGCGGTTACCCGGACACTGTGCAATGCCATTGCCGCCGACCGGATGGCCCATGCCGTCTTGTTTACCGGGCCCCGGGGCACCGGCAAGACCACCATCGCCCGGATACTGGCCAAGGCCATGAACTGCGAAAACGGGCCTGCACCGGTTCCCTGCAACCAGTGCCGTTCCTGCCGGGAAATCACGGACGGACACGCCGCCGACGTGTTTGAAATCGACGGGGCCTCCAACAACAGTGTCGACCAGGTCCGCGAACTGCGCGGCAACCTCCGCTTCCTGCCCGCCCACAGCCCGTATAAGATCTATATCATCGACGAAGTGCACATGCTTTCCACGCCGGCCTTCAATGCCCTGCTGAAAACCCTGGAAGAACCGCCGGCCCATGTGCTGTTCTTCTTTGCCACCACCGAACCGCACAAGATTCCGGCCACCATCCTTTCCCGCTGCCAGCGGCACGATTTGACCTATGTCGGGATGACGGCCATTGTCGACCACCTGGAAAAATTATGCCGGCAGGAAGGCTGCCGCGTGGAGCCGGCCGGGCTGCAATTGATCGCCCGGCAGGCCGGCGGCAGTGTCCGGGACGCTCTCAGCCTGCTGGACCAGGTCCTGAGCTGTGCCGAAGACGGCCTTTCCGCCGACCGCGTCGGCGAGCTGCTGGGGATCATGGACACCGAATCCATTTACGACCTGACCGCGGCCCTGCTGGGAAAAGATATCCCGGGTATTATGGCTGTTCTGGATAAAACCTACCAGAGCGGCCTGGATATCAAAAAATTGTACTCCGCCCTGATGGAACACATCCGCAACCTCCTGATGGTAAAAATGGGGTTGACCCCCGAAACCCTGCCTTCGCTGGCCGCCCAGGACATGGAGCGCCTGAAACGCCAGGCGGAACCGGTCAGCGATGTCTCTCTCAACCAGATCCTGTCGTTTCTGCTGGACCGGGAAGAACATGTTAAATTTTCCAGCCGTCCCCGGATCGCCGTGGAGTTGGCCCTGATCAAGATCGTGCAGTCCCCGCCGGCCCTGCCCCTGGACAGCCTGATCGAAAAAATCGAGGCCTTAAAAGACCGGTTTCGCGAAATCGCTGACGCGGACAGCGGGTCTCCTCCGGGTCCGGGGGGAAGCGCCGCTGTGCCTTCGGCCGCGGCGGACATCTCCGGCCGGGGCACTTCGCCGAAGGGGGATCCCCCGGCGGTCGCTGGCGTTCCGGCTGCCGCCGACTCCGGGCAGGAAACGCCAGCGGCGGATGACCACCGGAAAACAGCGCCGGTACCGCCGCCGACGGATCCCGCCGAAGCCTGGGAACAGATCCTGGCCCGCGTCGACCGGGACCATCCGCTGCTGGCGGCCAACCTGATCAACAGCACCCTGTCGCACCTGGAAACGGGAAAAATGGAAATCGAGATCTACGGCTCCCGGGTCAACCTGAATCTTTTGCGCCAGGAACAGCAGTTTGCCACGCTGCAGCAGGTCTGCAACGAATTTTTTCAGCACAACATGGAAATCGCCATCACCCACAAGCTGGATGCGGGCGCCGCTCCCGAAAGCGCGCCGCAGCAGCAGGAAATCCAGCGGCACCCCCTGGTGGGGGAAGCCCTGGAAATTTTCGGCGGCGATATCATCAACACCTGACAGAACCCGATCCGGCCACAAGTGATCGGGCAAGGAGGCGGAATATCATGAAAGGCATGGGCAACATGATGAAGCAGGCGCAGAAGCTTCAGTCCAAGATGGCCAAGATGCAGGCTGAACTGGCGGAAAAGACCGTTGAGGGCACAGCCGGCGGCGGCATGGTCCGGGCGACGGCCAACGGGAGCCAGCAGCTGGTGGCGCTGAGCATCGAAAAAGAGGTGATCGATCCCGAGGATGCGGAAATGCTCCAGGACCTGGTGCTGGCGGCGGTCAACGACGCCCTGGCCAAATCCCAGGAGATGGTTTCGTCGGAGATGAGCAAACTGACCGGCGGCATGAACATCCCCGGCCTGACCTGAGCTTACGGCCGTGACCATGCAAGCCTATCCGCTTCCCATACGGAACGCCGTCAAACACCTGACCCGGCTGCCCGGCATCGGCCGGAAAACGGCCGAACGCCTGGCCATGCATCTGCTGCAGGCGCCAGTCCGCGAGGTCAACGACCTGGCCGCCAGCCTGGTGACACTGAAAAAAGAAACCCGGCTGTGCGAGCGATGCCATACGCTCAGCGACAGCCGCTTCTGCCGCATCTGCAGCGACCCCGCCCGGGAGACGGGGGTGCTCTGCGTGGTCGAAGGTCCGGCGGAAATGATGGCCATTGAGAATACCGGCATTTTTCGCGGCCGGTATCATGTCCTGCACGGTGTACTGTCGCCCATGGACGGCATCGGTCCGGAGGATATCCGCGTCAGCGAGCTGATGCAGCGCGTGGAAGCCGGCGGCATCAGCGAAATTGTCATTGCCACCGGCACCCAGGTGGAAGGGGAGGCCACGGCGTCGTATCTGGCCGAACGGCTGAGTGCCTACCCCGTAAAAATTACCCGCATCGCCTCGGGCATGCCCACCGGCGGCGACCTGAAATACGTCGATCCGGTTACCCTTAAAAACGCCCTGGAAAAGAGATATGCCGTATAGCAACACCACTCCCGGCGATCTGTTTCAATGCCGCATGTGCGGCGAATGCTGCCGCGGTTTCGGGGGGACCTATCTGAGGGAAACGGATATCCAGCAGATCGCCGCCTACCTGTCCCTCCCCCCCGAAGAATTTACCAATCGATACTGCACCTTTTCCGGGAGCCGGCGGGTTCTGGCCCAGGCGGAAAACGGCTATTGCGTTTTCTGGGACCAAAAGTGCACCATCCATCCCGTCAAGCCAAGAATGTGCAAAGCCTGGCCTTTTATTGCTGGGGTCCTGGCGGATGTCGGCAACTGGGAGGTCATGGCCTCCATGTGTCCGGGCATCCAGACCGGCTTTCCGGCCGAAACAATCATCCGGTGTGTGCAACAGGAGCAGGCAAAAGAACGGTGATCGGTATCTTTGACTCAGGACTGGGGGGGCTGACCGTGGCCCGGGCCATTATGGACGAACTGCCCGGGTATGATATTACCTATTTCGGGGATACGGCCCGCACTCCTTACGGCGCCAAAAGCGCCGGTACAGTAGAAAAATATGCCCTGGAGGACATTGATTTCCTGCTGTCCAAGGGGGCCCGGGTTATTGTCATGGCCTGCAATTCCGCTTCCAGCGTGGTCACAGAACCGGTCATCCGGACGCTGCCGGTTCCCGTTTTTGAGGTCATCTCACCGGCGGTTGTCCTGGCCGCGGAATATTCCCGGAGCGGCAGGATCGGGGTAATCGGCACCCGCGCCACCATCAACAGCAATATCTACAAGACCAAAATCCTGGAAAAACGTCCCCGGGCAAAAGTCTTTTCAGCGCCCTGCCCCCTGCTGGTGCCCCTGGTGGAAGAAGGCTGGATCAATAAACCGGAAACCGCCATGATCATAAAAAAATATCTGCGGCCCCTGAAGATGCAGCAGATTGATACGCTTATCCTGGGGTGCACCCACTACCCCATCCTGAAAAAAATTATCGCCCGCCAAGTCGGGGCGCGGACATTCGCCATCGACTCTGCCACGGCCGTGGCCCGGAGTGTCCGAACCCACTTTGAAGCCCACCCTGAAATTGAAGAAACCGTTTCGAAAAACGGGCGGACCGCTTTTTACGTCTCCGACATGACGGCGCAGTTTCGCGAAACCGCCCAGATGATCCTGAAAAGAAAAGTCACCCTGGAGCCGGTTTCCCTGTAGCGGATGCCGCTACGTTGAAAAGATAAACACGACAGACCAGCCTTTCCCGTCATTCCCGGGCCGGAAAATGCCTCCAGACTTGACAAAAAGAGGAATCTGGGGCTAAATATATTCTGAGGGCGGAAACAGACGTGCGTCAACCTGATAATTACTTGTAAAAAAGGTGTGCTATGTCACTCAAAAAGATTTTCCTTCCCATCCTGATCGGCCTGATCGGCTGTTTGCTCACGGCCGGTGTATCCCTCGCGGAAACAGATGCCGGCGAGGCGGAAACCGGGGAAGCCTTTACTCCGGGATTTTATTACACCATCCAGAAAGGCGACACGCTCTGGGATCTTTCGCAGCGATTCTATGACTCGGAATGGGTCTGGCCAGCCTTGTGGGGACAAAACAAGGATATTACCAATCCGCACTGGATCTATCCGGGCAATCGCATCCGCCTGTATCAAAAAAGCGACCTGGTGGATCACCAAGACAAGCCTGAACCGGAAAAACGACTGCCCGAAATCGTGGAGGTAAAACCAGAAGAAGAAGCCCCCGCACCAGAACCGGAAGAACCGGAAGAGCCGGAAGAGCCGGAAGAGCCGGAAGAGCTGGAAGAGCTGGAAGAGCTGGAAGAGCTGGAACCGGAAATCTATTTCTATTATCCCCAGATTGCCAACGTGGGCTTTATTCAGAAATTATCCGGATCCGGCTTGTTCGGAGGCACCACCGACCCGCTGGCCATCGGTGAAATTTTTAAGGCGGAAGGTGAAATCAAGCAGATGATCAGTGAGAATGACACTGTTTATATCCATCATGCCAATAACGACAACAGTGTCTTTATCGTCGGCAACCTCTATTCGATATATAAACCGCTGGTCGAAATCAACGATCCGCGCACAGGCGACTACGCCGGCCACCAGTATAGAATCGCCGGTATTGTCGAAGTCACGGAAAAAAATCCGGCTTACGTGGTCGCCCGGGTCGTCAAGTCCCTGCGACCCATCCGGGTCGGCGACAAGATCATGCCGTTTCAGCAGCGTTCGAAAAAGATCGCCCTGCAGCAGTCACCCGAAGGAATGACCGGCCACGTGCTGCTCTCCGAAGATCATACCCGGATGTCGGCCGGCTATGATATCGTTTTTCTGGACAAGGGGAAAAAGGACGGCGTCCAGGCGGGCCAGCGGTACGATGTGTTTTATCAGTCTGAAAAAAAAATCAACGGAGAAACGGTTCTGCTGCCGCCGATAACCTATGGCAAGCTGCTGGTGCTGCTGGCCAAAGACACCACGGCTACGGCCACCGTCACCCAAGCATCCAAGAGCATTGCTCCCGGTGATCGTTTCAAGACACCCTGAGCATCCTTGCAAAACGCCCAAAAGCCGGCGCCGATCAGACGAGGCGATGCCGCCCGTTGAACGGATCCGGCTTTTTTTATGTAACAGAGATGATTTTTCTTCCGGCCCCGGCCGGAAACCGGTGCACAGAAGCTATCCCGGTTATTTCACGAGTCGATTTGGGCGCAGCTGCAAGTCCCGCCCCCGGCGGGACCGCAGGGTGAATTTTTTGACATCTAAATGGTTAAAATTCCATTTGAAAAAAAGTCATAAATTATCAATAAACATTTGAAGTTCATTGGTTAAAAAAATATAGTCGAAAAAATTCATGAAATATCCGGGCTATTGGTCCCAGGTGACCCGGAGCACTTCCTGGTAGGTGGTTTCTCCCAGTAGCATTTTTGTCACCGCGTTTTCGCGCAGGGTATGCATGCCCTCTTCCCGGCTGACGGTCCGAATCCTTTCCAGATCGGCACTGGCGGTAGTCAGCTCCCGGATGGCCCGGGTATACGGCATCAGTTCAAACACCCCCGTTCTCCCCCGGTAACCGGTATTGCGGCACTTGATACAGCCGGTTCCCCGGTAGAGGCGGACAAGACCGCTCTTGCCGGTCCTGATTCCCATGGACTCCAGGTCGGCGGCATCCATTTCAAAGGTCTCCCGGCAGCTGGTGCAGATTTTTCGCACCAGCCGCTGCGACATCACCCCGGACATAGTGGCCTGTACCAGGAAATAGGGCACCCCGATATCCAACAGCCGGATGATGGCGGAAGGCGCGTCATTGGTATGCAGGGTGGACAGCACCAGGTGCCCGGTCAGGGAGGCCTGGATGGCGTTCTGGGCCGTTTCCAGGTCGCGCATTTCACCGATCATGATGATATCCGGATCCTGGCGCAGAATATTGCGCAAAATGGAGCCAAAGGTAATCCCCAGTACCGGCTGGACGGCAATCTGGTTGAACTGCTCATGGATCATTTCAATGGGATCCTCCACCGTGGTAATATTCACAGCCGGCGTAGCCAGGTACCGCAGGGTGGAATAAAGGGTGGTTGATTTCCCGCTGCCGGTGGGACCACAGACCAGAAAAATGCCGTTGGGGCGATTGACAATATGCTGGTAGGCGGCCAATTCATCGCCGGAAAACCCCAATCCCTCCAGATCCTGAAAAAGGATATCCGGATCCATGATCCGCATGACCACCTTTTCGCCAAAGGCCACCGGGATGACCGACACCCGGATCTCGGCATCGGCCTGATCCTTTTCCATCTTGATGCGGCCATCCTGGGGTTTCCGTTTTTCGGCCATGTCCATGCCGGCGATATTCTTGATGCGGCTGACCAGGGCGTAATGAACCTTTTTGGGAATCTTGTAGACCGAATGGAGCACCCCGTCGATACGCATCCGGATCTCGGTGACCTCCCGCTTCGGTTCGATATGAATATCGCTGGCCCGTTGATCAAACCCGTAAGCAAAAAGGTGGTTGACGGCGTTAACGATATGGCTGTCATTGATGGGCACCTCGCCGTCGCCGGTCAGCCGGACGAAACGTTCCAGGTTGCCCAGGTCCACGGTCGGAACGTCGAACTGATCTTCGGCCGCGGCAATGGATCGTTTAAACCCGAAAAACTCATTGATGGTCCGGATGATATCGGACTTGGGGCTGACCACGGGGATGACCCGCATTTGAACGGCCCGGGCGATATCCTCCAGCACTTCGGTATTAAAAGGATTGGGGGTGGCCACCACCAGGGCGCTGTTTTCCACGGCCAGCGGCAAGGCCAGGTAGTTCATGGCAAAGGAACGGGGGATGGTATTGGTGACCAGTTCCAGGTCCAGCTTGATGGGGTCAATGCGTTTGTAGGGAACGTTCCACTCCTCGGCCAGGGCCTGAAAAATGCTCTCCTCATCCACGGCACCCACGGCGGTATCGGCCCGGGCCAGGTTCATGGAAACAATGGCGTCCACGATGGTAATGGGATTGTTGACGCGGACACCGGGCGGAGCAGCCGCGGCCCTTGCCTCCCGGGCTTTTTCCAGGTTCTGCCGGATACGGGGATATTGTTTGAGTATATCTTCCGCGTCCTTTTTGCGAATCATTTTTTTCTTGAGCAGGATGCGGCAGACTTTCTCCGGTTTGAACAGTTTTTCCATGTCTTCGGCCATGCGCCTCGCCCTCCGGATTTTTCCCTCAATTAAATATTTTTATCATATCGCCGCCGGTATTGTATTTCAACCCCATAACACCGGCCTGCAGGCAGACCGCCGCCTTTGCCGATCGCCGGTTGCATTCCTGCTACCGATACGGTAGGATGCAGGCAAACAGGTTGATCGGGTTCCGGCTTCGTTCACTCCCGGGTGCCCGGTATCGGGCCGGCCCTGCCGGCTCATGGCCATGGTCAGCACCAAAGCCGGTCTGCCACGGAGGGATGCTTTTTTTAATGACAGCGATACAGGCCATCATCCTGGGCACCATCCAGGGGCTGAGCGAATTTCTGCCGATCAGCAGTTCCGGTCACCTGGTGCTGAGCAGACACATTTTCGGTATTCCGGTGCCGGCCCTGTTTTTTGATACCAGTGTTCATATCGGTACCATGCTGGCCGTCATCCTGGTGTTCCGGGAGGATATCGGCACCCTGCTGCGGGCCGTACTCGCAGCCGCCCGTTCCCGTTTCGGTGCAAAAAAGAAAATCGATTCGAAGCGGCACCAGGATGGGCTGCGCCTGGCCTGGTTGGTCTTCGTGGGAACGATGCCCACGGCCATTCTGGGCGCGGCCATCAAGGTTCTTCTGCCGAAAGGTGAAATGGCTTCCATCGGCCTGGTCGGGCTGATGATGATGGTCAACGCGGTTCTGTTATGGCTGACCCGCGGACGCGGCAATAACGGCCGTGATCTTTATGACTTCAATACCGCCAGAGCCCTGCTGGTGGGTTGCGCCCAGGGCCTGGCCGTTACTCCCGGCATCTCCCGCTCCGGTGCCACCATCGCGGTGGCGCTGTTGCTGGGACTGAAAAGCGCCCAGGCGGCGCGGCTGTCCTTTATTCTGTCCATACCGGCCATCTTGGGAGCGGAACTTCTTTCTGCCGGAGAGATACTGAATGGCAACGGCCGGGAGCTGCTGCTGCCGTCACTGATCGGCGCGGTCACCGCTTTCGGCGTAGGGTATCTGGCACTACGTCTGCTGCTGCGGATCCTCCAGGGCGGGCGGCTGCACTTGTTCGCACCCTATTGCCTGGCGGCCGGCCTGGTGGCCCTTGGTTCGATCCTGATCTGAGAACAACTCAAATCAACAAGGAGGCAACAAATGATAAAAGCGCACACATTCCGCGAATATGATATCCGGGGAATCGCCGGCGATGATTTTACCGGGGAGGATATCTTCCAGCTCGGTCGGGCCATCGGCACCTACCTGCGGAATCATGACCGCTCCTATATCGCCGTGGGCCGGGATTGCCGGCTGACCTCCGCATCGTATGCCGGCCGGATGATTGAGGGACTGCGCGCTACCGGCTGCGACTTGGTGGATATCGGCGTCTGCCCCACTCCGGTCTTTTATTTCGCCATTTACCACCTGGATACGGGCGGCGGGGTGATGGTGACCGCCAGTCACAATCCCCCGGAATACAACGGATTCAAGCTCTGCCTGGACACCGATTCCATCTTCGGTAAAGAGATCACCAAAATCCGGGAAATTCTGGAAGCCGGGAAATTTTACGAAGGTGACGGCAGCCTGACCGAAGCCGACGCCGTCACTCCCTACCGGGAATATGTCGAAAACAACATCTCCCTTTCGGCCCCGCTCAAGGTCGGCATTGACGCCGGCAACGGCACCGCCGGCGTAGTGGCTGTTCCCATTCTGAAACAACTGGGCTGCGAAGTTTATGACCTGTACTGCGACATGGACGGCACCTTTCCCAATCACGAGGCCGACCCCACGGTCCTGGCCAACATGCAGGACCTGATCGCCCTGGTACGCGAAAAAGAGCTGGACCTGGGTATCGGCTATGACGGTGACGGCGACCGCATCGGGGTGGTCGATGAAAACGGGCACATTGTTTACGGCGACAAGCTGATGATCCTGTTTGCCCGGGAGATTCTGTCCCGCAAGCCCGGCTCGGTTTTCGTTTCCGAGGTAAAATGCTCCAAGACCATGTACGATGACATTGAAAAGCACGGCGGCCGCGCCATCATGTGGAAAACCGGTCATTCCCTCATCAAAACCAAGATGAAGGAAGAAAAGGCCGCCCTGGCCGGTGAAATGAGCGGACACATCTTTTTCGCCGACCGCTATTTCGGCTTTGATGACGCCATCTATGCCTCTTGCCGGCTGCTGGAACTGCTGGCCGACACCGGGCAGTCCCTGTCCGGACTGCTGGCAGACATCCCCGAGACCGTCACCACCCCGGAAATCCGGGTGGACTGTCCGGATGACGTCAAATTCGACCTGGTCGCAAAGGTCACCGAATATTTCCGCGGCCAATACGACGTGGTCGACATCGACGGGGTGCGCATCATTTTTGACGACGGCTGGGGACTGGTTCGCGCCTCTAACACGCAGCCGGCCCTGGTGCTTCGCTTTGAGGCCATGACCGAAGAACGGCTTCAGGAAATCCGCGCCCTGGTCGAGGACGCGGTGGAAAAGTTCAAACCATGAAACAAATCAACACGGATCAGGCGCCGGCAGCGGTCGGACCCTACGCCCAGGCGGTCCGCGGCGGCAACTGGCTGTTCTGCTCCGGGCAGATCGGCCTGGTCCCCGGCAGTTGCTCGCTGGCGGGCAAGGACATTCAGGCACAGTCCCGGCAGATGCTGACCAATCTGCGCTTTGTTCTCCGGGCCGCCGGGCTGGAGCTGACCGCGGTGGTCAAAACAACCGTCTACCTGAAAGACATGAACGATTTTTCCGTTTTCAACGATATCTACGCCGATTTTTTCCAGGGCCACACGCCGGCCCGTTCCGCCGTCCAGGTCGCCGCCCTGCCGCTGGACGCGCTGGTGGAAATCGAATGTATCGCCATGTTTCCTTCCTGACGGCCGCATGATCCCGCATACCGCACCAGGCGCTACAGGGATAACCGTTTTACCAGACAATCAGGGACAGGCACGCCCATGACCGGCATGAACCGCTTGGACAAGACCATTTTCACCGCCATCTTCTTTTCCATCTTCAGCGCGGTCATGGGCGTGGGAATTGTTGTCCCGCTGCTGCCGGTGTACGCCTCCGATCTGGGGGCCAGCGGCTTTTACATCGGCATGATCTTCGCGGCTTTTTCCCTGTCCCGGACGTTTCTGCTGCCGCTCTTCGGCCGGCTCTCCGACCATACCGGCCGCAAACCGTATATCACCATCGGCATGTTGGGATATGCCCTGGTTTCGGTGGCCTTTGTTTTTTCCGACTCGGTCTCCAGCCTGATCCTGGTGCGGTTTATCCAGGGGATTGCCTCGGCCATGATCATGCCGGTCGCCCAGGCCTACATCGGGGATATCACGCCGAAAAGCAAGGAAGGGACGACCATGGGGCTGTTCAACCTGTCCATGTTCGGCGGTCTGAGCATCGGTCCTTTGGCCGGGGGGATGCTGAATGACATGATGGGCATGGATGCCGCCTTCATCGGTATGGGCCTTCTTTCGCTGGCCGGGTTCTTCTTCAGCCAGTTCATCCTCCCCCCGACCCGGGAGGAAATGGTTGTCCGCCAGCGACGGGCGCCGGTCAAGTGGAAACGAATTCTCCGGGATCGGTCCTTGTGCGGCCTGCTCACCCTGCGCTTCTCCTATGTCTTCTGCATCGGCACCATCTGGTGTTTTCTGCCCATCCTGGCCAGCGGGTACGAGCTGTCCAGCTTTCAGATCGGCATTCTGGTCATGCTGGGAGTATTGGTCAGCGGCCTGCTGCAGCTGCCCATGGGCATCATGGCCGACCACCGCAACAAACGGGTCATGGCCGTTTGCGGCAGCCTCATCATCACCCTGGCCATCGGCAGTTACCACTGGGCGGCCGGTTTCTGGAGCCTGTTCGCCATCAATGTCGTCTTCGGCATCGGCGGGGGGATCGCCATGCCGCCGCTGATGGCCATGGCCGTGATCAAGGGGAACGAAATTCATGCCATGGGTTCGGTCATGTCCCTGCTGACAGTGGCGCACAGCCTGGGCATGCTCCTGGGCGCCGCCGTCACCGGCGTGGTCATGGACGTTTTCACCCTGCGCCAGGCCTTCCCGCTGGCCGGCATATTAATGTTGTCCGGGGCGGTGGTTTTTGCTATTTGTACCTATGGACAGCCCGATACGGAAATCAAAGAAAAAATTTTCTAATTACCGGGACCTGCGGCCGGAAAAACGCCACCGGGAATAATCGCGGGACATGCCGCCGATGCCGATACGACCCACCATCATCGACAGATACATCATTACCCAGCTGATGCCTTATTTTGCCGTCAGTATTTTCGTATTTACCCTGATTTTTCTGACCCATCAGCTTCTGGATATCACCGACCTGATTGTCAATTATCATGTCGGCCTGATACCGGTGCTGCTGCTGTTGCTGTATTCGTTGCCCTATTTCCTGGAACTGGTTGTCCCCATTGCCACCATGATGGCAGTTCTGCTGGTTTTCCTGCGCCTGTCCGGGGATAATGAAATACTGGCCCTGCGATCCGGCGGGGTCAGCGTTTATCGATTGCTTACCCCGGTCCTGGTTTTCTGCCTGGTTACCGCCCTGCTGACGGCCTTTATCGGCATCTGGGCACTGCCCCGCAGCCGCCTGGCTTTTGAACAAATGGCCTACCAGGCCGCCACGAAAAGTCCGCAAGTCGGCATCCAGGAACGCAAATTCAATACCGACTTTGCCGATCTCACCTTGTATGTGGGCAACCATGACGAGGCCACCAACCGGCTCTCTGATATCTTTATCGAGGATCATCAGACCGTGGACACCTCGGTGACCATCTGCGCGCCTTCCGGAGACATTATTGTCGACCGGGCCAACCGGATCTTCCGGCTGGTCCTGCACGACGGCATCATCAACCAGGCTGAACCGGCCACAAAACGCCTTCATTCCATCCGGTTTCAGCGGTATGAGGTCAATCTTGACCTGGGGCAGTCGCCCGGGAAAAAAAAATCCGGTGACAAGGATGATACCGAGATGACACTGGGCGAGCTGCGCACCCATATCCGGACGATGACGGTCCGGGACAGTCATTATTATTCGGCCCTGCTGACCTGGCACAAGAAATTTTCCATTCCCTTTGCCTGCCTGGCGCTGGGTTTGCTGGCCGTACCGCTGGGTCTGCAGAGCAGAAATGCCCGGGCTTCCTCCGGTATCGGCCTGTCCCTGCTTTGTTTTCTGGCTTACTACCTGATGCTCTCGGCCGGGGAAATCCTGGGCGAATCGGGCCGGCTGCCGCCGGTGGCGGGGACCTGGCTGCCCAATCTGGTTATGACAGCGCTGGCAGTTGCCCTGCTGGTGATGACAGCCGGCGGCCACACCGTTTCCGACCTGTGGCCGAAAACCGGCCGGCGCCGATCCGTTCCCGCCGGCGGCCCCGACGACACCAACCCGGACCCGCCGCAACCGGATGAAACCGCTGCCAGGTGAACCATGTCCATTTTATTCCGATATATTACCCGGGAAATTGTCAAGGCACTGATCATTGTCGGCCTGGTGGTGGTTTCCATCTATCTTGTCGTGGATTTTTTTGAAAAAATCGACAATTTCATGCACGGTAATCTGCCGTTCTCCGCCATCCTGGCTTTTTTTCTGCTGAAGATCCCCTTCATCATCATGCAGGTGGCGCCGGTGGCGGTCCTCATCGCCATCCTGGTGGTTTTCGGCCTGATGAACAAGCACAATGAAATCATCGCTCTGCGCAGCAGCGGCTTGGGGATCCGCAGCATGCTGTGGCCGGCCCTGTTTACCGCCGGATGCGTCTGCCTGCTCGTTTTTATCATTTCCGAACTGGTCATCCCCGTCACCATGAGCCGGGCCAATCAAATCTGGCTGCAGCGGGTCCGCCACAAAACCTCGGCCCTGCAAAAACAGAATGATATCTGGATCAAAGACGACCGGATCATTCTGCACATTGACCATTATGATCCGGCCACCCGGACCGCCTATGGGCTGACACTCAACCGTCTTGGCGAAAATTTTCGAATTGACCGGCGCATCGACGCCCGCCAAGGCGTTTTCCAGAAAAACGGGTGGATTTTCACCACCGTCATGGACCACCATTTTGACGCTGACGGCCGGATCAACCGGGCGGATATCCGGGAAAACCTGCCCCTGGACCTGGGCATCATGCCCGAGGACCTGGGCCGGGCGGCCAGAAGCACCGAAGAGATGGGTTTTGCCGAACTGTACCGGCATATTCAAAAACTGGAGTCCGAGGGTTACGGAACCACCAATTATCGAACGGATCTGCACGCCAAGCTCGCCTATCCCCTGGTGTGCCTGCTGATGAGCCTGCTGGCCACGGGGCTGGCCGCTTCGGGACGGGCCAAGGGCAGCATCACCGCCACCATCACCTACGGTATCGGCGCCTCTTTCGCCTACTGGATTTTCCACAGCTTTTGCATGTCGCTGGGCTATGGCGGAATTCTGCCGCCGGCCGCAGCGGCCTGGGCGGCCAATACGGTGTTCCTGCTGGCGGCCGGGCTGGTGGTGATGAAGGCCGATTAAGCGACCTATTGTCGCGTACAACGGAATCGGTATGACAATACTTTACAATATGCTCAGCTGGCTGCTGCTGCTCCTTGCCTGGCCCGTTCTGGCCCTGGCCAGCTTGGCGCTGCCGAAGAGGAGAGGCCTCCTCTGGCGACGGCTCGGATTCCAGCAGATCACCGCCCCGCCAACGGCAAAATCCCGGCGCCCGGTCTGGGTGCATGCCCTGTCCGTGGGCGAGGTCACCTCGGCCGTTCCCCTGGTCCAGCAGCTGACGGAAATCCTCCCCGACCGGCCGGTGGTCGTCTCGGCCACCACCCGGACCGGGTTTGAGACGGCCGAACGACTGCTGGGCCGCCAGGCAGCGGCTGTCTTTTATTTCCCCCTGGACTTTTCGCCGGCCGTCTGCCGCCTCGCCCGCCGGGTGGATCCGGCCCTGGTGGTCATCGTGGAATCTGATATCTGGCCCAACTTCCTGCGGATCATGGGAAAAAGGGCGGTGCCGGTGATTCTGGCCAATGCCCGGCTGTCCGAACGAAGCTTTCGGGGATACCAGCGCCTGGCCGCGCTCATGCGGCCGACCCTGCGCCGTTTCGCCGTCATCTGCGCCCAGACCGCCGCCGACACAGAACGTTTTGTCGCCCTGGGGATCGACCCGGCCGTGGTACAAACCACCGGCAACCTCAAATTTGATCAGGCGGCCGCACCAATGTCTCCCCGGGCACAGCAGGAACTGCGGTCCTCCCTGGACATTGCCGGGTCAACCACCGTCATCGTGGCCGGCAGCACCCATCCCGGCGAAGAAGAGATCATCAACGAAGCGTTCCAGCGCCTCCGGCCGGTAATCGACGATGTCCTCCTGATCATCGCCCCCCGTGATCCCGCCCGCGCCGCGGCGGTGCGGGAAATTTTTGACAACCGCGGGCTGACTGCCCGGACCCTCTCCGATGTACGGGCAAAGGGCCGCCGCCAGGCCGACGTCATTGTGGTCGACGCCATCGGTCTGCTGCCGACCCTCTACGCCATCGCGTCGGTGGCCCTGATCGGGGGGAGCCTCCGGAATTACCGGGGCCACAACCCCCTGGAGCCGGCGGCCCATGGCCGCCCGATTCTATTCGGCCCGCACATGGAAGATTTCCGGGAAATCGCCGACCTGCTGACAGCGGCCGGCGCCGCCCGCCGGGTTGACGACAGCGAGTTCCTGCGGAAAAGCATGACGGAACTACTGCGCCGGAAAGATACAGCGGCCGCCATGGGAGAAGCGGCCTGCCGGGTTTTTGCCGAACATCGCGGGGCCGCCGAAAAAGTGGCCGCCCAGGTTCAGCAGCGGCTGACATTCTGCCCCCCCCGGGGCGCAACCGGACCTCTTGCCCGCTGGCAGTCCCTGCTGCTCCCCTTGTCCTGGATATACGGGGCCGGGGCGCGACTGCGGCGCAAGCTCTACACCGGCTGTCCCCTCCAGCCGCGGCGCCTGCCCTGCCCGGTGATTTCCATCGGCAATCTCACCGCCGGCGGAACCGGCAAGACGCCCCTGACCATTCATATCGCCGGACTGCTGAAGGCAATGGGGAAAAAACCGGTGATTCTCAGCCGGGGATACCGTGGCAGCGACTCCGCCAAGAGCGGCATCGTCAGCGACGGCCGAAAGATTCTCATGGATCCCGGCCAATGCGGCGATGAGCCTTTTCTCATGGCCCGGCGTCTGCCGGACATCCCGGTGCTGATCGGCCGCGACCGTTACCGGATCGGCGCCCGGGCGATACAACGCTTTTCCCCTGATGTTATCCTGCTGGATGACGGGTTTCAGCATTTTCAGCTGGCCCGGGACCTGGACATCGTCCTGCTGGACAAAACCCGCCCGCTGGATAACGACCGTCTGCTGCCGGCGGGGATGCTGCGGGAGCCGCCGGCCACCCTGCGGCAGGCCGATATCATCATGTTTACCCGGGCCGATCATCCGGCAAGCGGGCCGGCCAGCCCCCGCCTGGATCATTACCTCACCGGCCAGCCCCGCTTTGACACCCGCCATGATCCCTTTCTGGCGGCCTGGATTCCCCGCGGGAAAAAAACGGCTACAGACCGGGATATCCCGTCAATCGATGTTTTGTCTGGCCGCCAGGCTTTTGTTTTCTGCGGTCTGGCCAACAATCCCGCCTTTGTGGAAACGGTCCGGCAATTGTCCGTCCATATTACCGGCTGTCGTTTTTTCCGTGATCATCACGCTTATACCGCTGTTGACCTGTCCGCCCTGGCCCGACTGGCGGAAAAAGAGCGCTCCGAGCTTATCATCACCAGTTACAAGGATTATGTAAAATTCGACCGGCACCAGTACTTCCATTTTTCTTGTGATCTGGCGGTCCTGGACGTGGCCATCGCCTTTATCGGCCCGGAAGAAGGCTTTACCGGTTTGGTAACATCGGTGGTGCCGGACAGGACATGACTTTTTTATCAAATCAGGTAGGCTCAGCCTCTACTGCCAAGAAACAGGGTAACCGCGACGGAAGCATCATGAAACTGGCACTGGTCAGACAGCAATACACCGATTTCGGCGGGGCGGAACGATACACCGCGGCCCTGGCCGAGCACCTCCTGGCGGCCGGGCACGAAGTCCATATCTTTGCCCATGAATGGAAAGGAGACGCGGCGGCCTCAAAACGCCTGATCTTTCACCGGGTGCCCATGATCGGGGGATTATCGGTCCTGGAGGCGCTGAGTTTCGCCGGCAACACGAAAAAACTGCTGCGGCGGGAATCATTCGACATCATCCACAGTTTCGAGCGAACCATCTACCAGGATATTTACCGGGCCGGCGACGGCTGCCATGCCGAATGGCTGCTCCGGCGGCGGAAAATCGATCCGCCCTACAAGCGTATTATCAATCGGATCAATCCTCTGCACCGGAGTCTGCTGTGGCTGGAAAAACGAATTTTTGCGCCCGGCAACTACCGGCTCATCATTGCCAATTCCGAACGCGGCAAGCAAGAAATCATGCGTCATTACGGGGTGCCGGCTGAAAACATCCGGGTGGTTTACAACGCCGTTGACCTGGAAAAATTCCAGGCGGGGGACGGCGAAGAGGATCGCTCAGCGATAAGGGAAAGGCTGGGGATGGGAGCGAGTGACCCCTTGCTGCTCTATGTCGGCTCGGGATTCAAGCGCAAGGGGGTGGCTGCCGCCATGACAGCCCTGGCCCGGTTGCCGGAGAATACCCGGCTGGTG
>CAYTQK010000009.1:0-24101 GCA_964439745.1 uncultured Desulfobacterales bacterium | reverse complement strand
TCAAAAGCGATTTTCGTCTGATTTCAGCCACCAACCGGGACCTGGACGAGATGGTCACGGCGGGCACCTTTCGCAAGGATCTGCTCTATCGCCTCAAATCCCAGAAGATCAGCCTGCCCCCCCTGCGCGAGCGCAAAGATGATATTTCCGAACTGACCAACCATTACCTGTCGCGAATCACCCGGCGCATGGACATCCCCTTAAAAACTCTGCAGCCGGAATTTCTACAGTGCCTGATCGATTATGACTGGCCCGGCAATATCCGGGAACTGGTCAATGTCCTGGACCAGGTCATCTGCGCCACCAAAAACACGCCGGTCCTGTTTCACAAACACCTGCCGGTGGACATCCGTTCGGCCGTCATTCGCCGGCAGGCCAACTCCTCAGCCTCATCACCGCCGCCGCCGGGCAGCGACCAGGACCTGACCAGCTGGCAGGATTTTAAAAAAGCCGTCCTGGAAGAGACCGAGAAGGCCTATTTCAAACGACTGGCCGCGGAAACCAACGGGGACATCGACCGGATGATCCAGATCTCCGATATCAGCAAATCCCGGATCTACGGCCTGCTCCACAAGCACAATCTCAACCGCCCCAAAAAGAACTGATCCTGCCTCCGCCGCCAGGTCCAAGGTAAAATTTTAGATTCTCACTGTAACCAGTCACCGGTCCACACCCCTGCTTCTCCTTCCTCCCGCCAGATGCCATTTTTCCATCTGCCGCCCCGTCCAATCCGGTAGGAAAACCATTCCCGTCTGGTTGGACCCCAAAAAGACTCCGCACTTTCTCCTTCTCGGTTTTTAACCCTTTATTTATACAGATTTTATTTACTTCTTCCGGCTATTTTTTGCGGTGGGCCTGGAATTGGCTCGACATCCGCCGGCTTCTCCTTCAGATCTATTTACTAATTGATTTTACTGAACTTTACACCAAAACTATTCTTCTGGCACGATCCTTGCGTTGTCTCCGAAAAGAACCAGCGACCCAGAGGATAAAAAATGATCCTGTACCTGAATTTATGCCAGCCCTTTCATAAAGCCAATGGCTTGAAAAAAATGATCGAAACCAGCTTGCCCCAGAATCTGCAGGCCCTGTATACCCTGGAAGAGTTGGGGCAGCGCATCCAGGCATCCACCTTTGATATCGACATCCTGATTGTCCATGTCTGCGCCGACTCCCCCATTACGCAGTTGCTCGATCACAAGGATGATCTCAAAGATCTGAGCGTGGTGCTGGTGCTGCATGACATCACTTCCGACAAACATATCGAAAAACTGCTTCAGTTATACCCGCGTTACATGACCTTCGGTGAGAACTACAACACCATTATTTCCGTGCTGAAAAACCGGCTGGCCTTCCGGGAGAAACAGGCCGGCCACAACACCCGGATCGGGGAAGCCGGACGGACAGCGACCAGCAAACTTTTTGAGTCATAAGGGGATCCATCATGGCGGAAATTATTCTGCACGGCGACTGCCGGGTCAACCGGGCCGGGGAACTGCACCAGCTGCTGCGGTATCACCTGAACAGCGCCGAAGAGCGGGTGGAAGTGGACCTGTCCACCACCGGCCGCTGCGACCTGTCCTTTTTCCAGTTGATCTGCGCCGCCTGCCGCAGCTTTAGCCGTCTGCATAAACGAATGGTGCTGCGGCACGCTCTTGCTCCGACCATTGTCAGCCAGTTCCATAAAACCGGCCTTTCAGCCGCTTGCGCTGACTGCGTTTTTGTTGAATGCCCGCTGAAAAGCGCGCTTTTCGACAACCAGGAAGAGAGCATCTCCCAATGACCAGGCCGGCACAAGTCAAAAATCACGGCCGCGACGGTGCGATAAGCAGGCCGATTCGGTAACGAAAGATGCAAAGACCATGACAAAAGAGAACCGAGGCAGACAGGCATTTATCGAAGAGGCCCGGGAAGATCTGCTTCCCGAACTGGAGAACACCCTGGTGGAACTGGCTCGGAATCCGGCCGACCCCGAGCTGATTCATCGCACCTTCCGGGCCCTGCACACCCTCAAGGGTTCCGGCGCCATGTTCGGCTTTGAGCAGCTCTCTGAACTGGCTCATGAGATGGAAAGCGTCTTTGATCATATACGCAACGGCCGGGCCGGTGTTAACAATCACCTGGTGGAACTGACCCTGGCGGCCAAGGATCAAATTCAACTGCTGGTGGACGACCCCGACGCGGTGGCCCCGGCCACGCTCAAAGACCTGATAACGGCCTTCCGGCAAATGGCCCCGGCCGACGACCGCGACCAGTCTTCCCCGGGCGAGGAGCAGGAAGAAGCCGACAAGGAAAAAGAGTCCTCCTGGAATGCCTACCATATCCGTTTCCAACCCGGCCGGGATATTTTCCGCACCGGCAACAACCCGCTCTTTCTGCTGGATGAACTACAGGGGTTGGGCACCACCCGTATCATCGCCCATCTGGAGGCGATACCGCTGCTGGAGGAACTGGATCCGGAAGCCTGCTACACTTGGTGGGACATCCTCCTGGCCACGGATAAACCGGAAAACATTATCCGGGACGTGTTTATCTTCGTGGAAAACGATTGTGAGCTGGCCATCGAATGTCTCGGACAGGAAATCCCATACGGACAGGAAGACCCGGCTTTTGACGAGCTGAGCAAGTGCCTGTCTGCCGACCAGGAGACGGACTTAGTCAGCCTGCGAGAGCAATTCGCCGCGGCGGTGCCGGCCGCCGCGACGGCCACGAACAAAACCGGGACAGATCCGGCCGCTGACCGGCCCTCCCGGCCCACCAGCCCGGCCGCCAGGTCCATCTCCAGCATGCGGGTGCCGGCGGCCAAGCTGGACCAGCTGGTCAACCTGGTGGGCGAGCTGGTCATCGCCCAAACCCGTCTGTCCCGCCTGGCCGAGCAGAAAGCCGACGCCGGCCTGATGGAAATCGCCGAGACCATCGAGCGCCTCAGCAATGACCTGCGGGAGAACACCCTGGACATCCGCATGTTGCCCATCGGCTCCAGCTTCGGCAAGTTCAAGCGGGTGGTCTGGGATTTGTCCGGCCGCGAGGGCAAACAGGTTGACCTGATCACCGAGGGCGCGGCCACCGAACTGGACAAGACCGTCATCGAGCGGCTGGACGACCCCCTGGTGCATTTGCTGCGCAACAGCATCGACCACGGCATCGAGTCCCCGGCGGAACGACAGGCAGCGGGCAAACCCCGCCAGGGCCGCATCGTCTTTGCGGCCGAACATTCCGGCGGCAACGTGGTCATCACCATCCGGGACGACGGCCGGGGCATCGACCCGGCTGTCGTCCGGGACCGGGCCCTGGAAAAGGGGCTGCTCGCCCCGGACAACAGCCTGACCGACAAGGAACTGCTCAACCTTATCTTTGAACCGGGTTTTTCCACGGCCGAGAAGGTCAGCGACATGTCCGGCCGGGGTGTGGGCATGGACGTGGTCAAGCAGAACATCACTGCCCTGCGGGGCAAGGTCCGGGTAACCAGCGACAAGGGGCAGGGCACCGCGGTGCGCATTACCCTGCCCCTGACCCTGGCCATCATTGACGGGCTCCGGGTCCGCATTGGCCGGGAATATTTCATCGTTCCCCTGGGCGTGGTCAGTGAATGCCTGGAGCTGGACGGCCAGCAAAAACCAGGCCGGGACCGGGACCACCACCAGGGCCGGTTTATAAACCTGCGTGACCAGCTGGTGCCCTTTCTCAGCCTGCGGGAGTGGTTTTCCATCAACGGGCAGCGGCCGGACCGGGAGCAGGTGGTCATCGTGGCCGCCGACAAACAATTGGTCGGCCTGATCGTAGACGAGGTGGTTGGCCTGCAGCAGGCCGTCATCAAAAACCTGGGCGAGACCTACAAGGATGTCCAGGGGCTGTCCGGGGCCACCATCCAGGGCGACGGCAGCCTGGCCTTGATCCTGGACGTGGAACCCCTGGTACTAAAGGCCCGGGAACAGACCTGATAGATCAACAGCAAGGGAAGTAAAACACAAAACAACAATTTTCGGGGAGGATTCTCATGAGCTTCAAAGACCTCAAAATCGGCGCCAAACTCATGGGCGGCAGCGGAGCCATCCTGCTGATCGCGGCGGCCCTGGGCATTCTGGCCATCATTAATTTTTCCAACATCTCCAAGAACTCGAATCTGCTGATCAACGAATACGTTCCCGAAGTCGAGCTGGCCAATAAGATCGAACGCAACTCCCTGCTGGCCATGTTTGCCATGCGGGGGTACGGCTATACCGAAGACGAAACGTTTCTCCAGCAGGGCCGGGACTACTTGAAAGAAGTCCACACCTACCTGGATGACGCCCGGGAACTGGTCCAGAAATCCACCCAACTGGTGGTCCTGGGAGAACAGGCGGACGAAATTCAAGAAGCCGTGGATACCTACGAAAAATACGTGGACGAAACCATCGCGGACAACAAAAAACTCGATACCGCCCGGAACCAGATGGATGAAACCGCGGCCAAGTTCCTGGAAAACTGCAGCGAGTTCCTGACCCATCAGGAAGAGATGCACTACCAGGAGGCCCAGCAGGGTGCCTCGGCAGAGGCCCTGCAGGAGCGCCTGCGGAAAATCACCCTGGTCAACGACGTCATCGACATCGGCAACAACGCCCGGGTGAACAATTTCAAGGCCCAGGCCACCCGCAGCCCGGAAACCATGCGGGCGGCCATCGCGGAATTTGAAAAACTGGACGAAAAATATGCCCAACTGCGCCCCATTACCCAGGAAGAAGATGACCTCAAACGCATTGACAACACCGAGGAAAACGGCCAGGCCTATCAAGCGGCCATGGAATCCTTTCTGGCCGCCTGGCTTGACCGGGAAGAAATCGCCGCCCAGCGGTTAGACGCCGCCATGGTGGTCCTAAACGGCTCCGAGGAAACCGCCGAGGCCGGCATTGCCGCCACCCAGACCTTTTCCAAAGAGGGGGCGGACATGTCCCAGTCCAGCCTGAGCACCATGATTTTCGGGCTGCTCTTTGCCATGGTCGTGGGCATTGTCCTTTCCTTTATCCTGACCAAGGGTATCACCGGCCCGGTCATCAAGGGCGTGGAGTTCGCCCAAACCATCGCCCGTGGGGATCTGACGGCCACCATCGAGGTGGACCAGAAAGACGAGATCGGCCAGCTGGCCGAGGCCTTGAAAGAGATGGCCGCCAAGCTGCAAAGCGTGGTGGCCGAGGTCCAGGCGGCCGCGGACAATGTCGCCTCGGGCAGCGAAGAGATGAGCTCTTCTTCGGAAGAACTCTCCCAGGGTTCCACTGAACAGGCCTCCAACCTGGAAGAGGTCACCTCCAGCATGGAGCAGATGGGCTCCAACATCAACCAGAACGCCGACAACGCCACCGAGACGGAAAAAATCTCCCGCCAGGCGGCCCAGGACGCCGAGGAAGGCGGCCGCCAGGTCCAGGACACGGTCCGGGCCATGAAGGACATTGCCGACAAGATCTCCATTATCGAGGAGATCGCCCGCCAGACCAACCTGCTGGCCCTAAATGCCGCCATCGAGGCGGCCCGGGCCGGGGAAGCCGGCAAGGGCTTTGCCGTGGTGGCGGCCGAGGTACGCAAACTAGCCGAACGCAGCGGCGAAGCGGCCAAGGAGATCGGCGAACGCTCCTCCAGCAGCGTGGACGTGGCTGAAAAGGCCGGACAGATGCTGGAAAAAATGGTGCCGGACATCCGCAAGACGGCCGAACTGGTCCAGGAGATCAGCGCCGCTTCCCGGGAGCAGACCTCGGGCGCCGACCAGATCAACCGGGCCATTCAGCAGCTCGACCAGGTGGTGCAGCAGAACGCCTCTTCGGCCGAGGAGGTCTCCTCGACTGCCCAGGAATTGACCAGCCAGGCCCAGCAGCTGCAGAGCACCATGAGCTTCTTCAAGGTGGATAACAACGGCCTGAAAAAACAACAGACTCAGCAGAAGCTGTTTCAACCGCACGGTCAGCAGGGCCATTGGAAAGAAGCGAGGGCCAGAAAGCCTGCCAACCGGTTCAACCAGCAGTCCCAGCAAACGGCCAAGGACCATCATCAGGAGGAGACCAGCTACAAGGCACTGGAAATGGGTGTTGAAGACGCCACCGATCAGGACTTTGAACAGTTTTAACCTATCATGGAATCCAGACGTTCCATCCATCTGATTGGAGGAAATATTATGAATGACACGCAGGATTTACAAAACAACACCTATTTGACCTTTCATCTGGATGAAGAGCTGTACGGACTCAACATCCAACTGGTGCGGGAGGTACTGGAGTATACGCCCGTCACCAAGGTACCCATGACGGCCGAATTCATGCGCGGGGTGATCAATGTCCGGGGACACGTGGTACCGGTGGTGGACCTGCGGCGCAAGTTCGGCCTGACCGCGGCCGAACAGACCGTCAACACCTGCATTATCATCGTGGAATTGGAGGTGGAAGGAGAAACCTCCACCATGGGCGCCCTGGTGGACGGCGTCCAAGAGGTGCTGGACATTCCGCCGGAACAGATTGAGGCTTCGCCGCGGCTGGGCAGCCGCATCGACACCCGCTTTATTCAGGGAATCGCCAAGCTGGCCAATCATTTTGTCATTCTCCTGGATATCCAGTCAATCTTTTCCATGGATGAATTGTCCATGCTGGCCGAGATGCACCAGGAAAAAGAAGAGGAGAAAGTGTAAGCCGGTATTTTTCACCGGCCTGGACGTGCGCAGGACATTCTGGGGCCCGGGGGAGACGCCATCCCCCCCCTCCCCCCCCCTTCCCCCCGGTGCCTCTCCCGGCCCTGGAATGTCCTGCCTTACCAACAGGCCAAAAACGGACGAATATTTTTTTGACTGAACACGGGAAACATGAAAGCAAAAAAAAACCAGGCCGAACGGCAGATCTGGACGCCGCCGCCGCCGATGACCAGCCAGGAATTTAAAACCATCGGGGAATTCATCCAGTCCGAATTCGGCATCAAGATGCCGCCGGCCAAGAAGATCATGCTGCAATCTCGCCTGACCAAACGGTTGCGGGCCATGAACATGACCAGCTACCGGGAGTACCAGGAATATCTGTTTTCGCCGGAAGGAATGGACCGGGAAGTGCCCCACATGATCGACGTGGTCACCACCAACAAGACCGATTTTTTTCGAGAGCCTTCCCATTTCGACCTGCTCTATGATGAAATTCTGCCGGAATGGCTGGCCGCCTACCAGGGCAACCGGAATTTCTCAGTCTGGAGCGCGGGCTGCTCCACCGGTGAAGAACCGTACAGCCTGGCCATGATCCTGGACAAGTTCGCGGCCAATCATCCGGATTTTAATTTTGATATTCTGGGAACGGATATTTCCAACCAGGTTCTGGAAAAAGCCCGGCAGGCCATTTACCCGGAAACAAAGGTGGAGGCGGTGCCCCACCAGCTAAAAAAAAATTGCCTGCTCAGAAGCCGGGACCGCGTCAAAAAGCAGGTCCGGATCGTGCCGGCACTCCGAAAAAAGGTCACTTTCCGGCGCCTTAACCTGATGGAACAGTTCTCCTGGCCGGGCACCAAGGACGTGATCTTCTGCCGCAATGTCATTATCTACTTTGAGCGGCCGGTTCAGGAAGAATTATTCAAAAAATGCTGCAACTGTTTAAAAAAAGGCGGCTACCTTTTTATCGGTCACTCCGAGACCCTGAGCGGCATGCGCCTGCCCTTACAGCAGCGGTGCCCGACGGTCTATGAGCGCATTTGAGGCCCCAAAAAAGAAGCGGGAGGTTGTATGAAAAAAATACTCATTGTTGATGACAGCGCCTCCATCCGGGAAAATTTCCTGGCCATCCTGGAGCCCCTGGCGGAATGTCATCTGGCCACCAACGGCCGGGAGGCGCTGGAACTGATCCAACAGACCCAGGGAGGCGCTCAAAATTTTGACATGGTCATCATGGACATCATCATGCCGGAAAAAGACGGGCTGACCGCGGTCAAGGAGATCCGGGAATTCGAATCCCGCATGGGCTGGAACGGGGACGACACCTTGACCATCATCATTGTCACCACCATCAAGGATCCTTCCCGGATCCTGATCGCCCAGTATGAATGCGGCGCGGACGCCTATATCTCCAAGCCCTTTACCGAGGAAACCGTGCTGCAGACACTGAGCAACAACGGCCTCAACCTCACCACCGGTACCGAGATAATGGTGGATACCCCCAGCCAGTGGAACTACACCCCATGAAAAACGGATCCCAGTGCCATCCCGGTTCTTTCACCGCCGGTCCGGGGGCGGACATCTATCTCAAGCAGGGGGAATATTATATTTCCGACGGCGGCCCGGCCCAGGTCAGGACCGTCCTGGGCTCCTGCGTGACCGTGACCATGCATTGTCCGATAATGAAAATCGGGGCGCTGACCCATTCCCTCCTGCCCTATCCCCTGCCCAACACCACCCTGCTGGAACGGGACAAGGGGCGCTACGTCAATTCCAGCATCACCTATATCTTTGAAAAATTGATCGCCCGCGGCGTCAGCCGCTCCCGGCTGGAGGTGAAAATATTCGGCGGCGGCCAGATGATGCTGCCGGTGCCGGGCAAGGAAATTCACGCCAAGCTCAATATCGGCCGCCGCAACGTGGAAACCGCCCTGAAAATCATTCAGCAGCTGGGACTGAATATCACCGCCACCGATGTGGGCGGCCATCACGGCCGGAAACTGCTTTTCTTTCCACAGCGGGGGGATGTCTGGGTGAAAAAGATCAACCGCACCGTCAGCCAGGCAGGAGTCAGCCATGACTAAGCGTCCCATTCGCGTCTTGATCGTGGACGATTCCGCCCTGGTCCGGCAGACCCTGCGGGAAATCCTGGAGGCGGATCCGGGCATCCAGGTGCTGGGGACGGCCCCGGACCCATATATGGCCGTCAAAAAAATGCGGGCCCAGCAACCCGACGTGATCACCCTGGACGTGGAAATGCCCCGCATGGACGGCATCACCTTTCTGCGAAAAATCATGACGCACCAGCCGCTGCCGGTGGTGATCTGCTCGGCCCTGACGGAAAAAAACTCGGAGCTGACCCTCAAAGCCATGGAATACGGGGCCGTGGAAGTCATTAACAAACCCCGGCTGGATGTGCAACAGTTCTTCCGGGAAGCCCGCATCCGCCTGACCGACGTGATCAAGGCCGCGGCCCGGGCGGATATCAACAAGACAAAACCAAAACATCCGGCACCTGTCAGTTTCGGTCCGGTAGCGCCGAAACACAGCGCCGATGTCGTCATTCCGGCCAGCGTGCCGGGCAAAAACATTTTTACCACCACCGACAAAGTGGTCGTCTTCGGCGCCTCTACCGGCGGCACCGAAGCCCTGCGGATTCTGCTGGAGGCCATGCCCCTGGACGCGCCCGGAATTGTGGTGGTCCAGCACATGCCCGAACATTTCACCACCGCCTTCGCCCGACGCCTGGACAGCCTCTGCCGTATCAATGTCAAGGAAGCGGCCGACCGCGATCCCGTTCTCCGGGGGCAGGCCTTGATCGCCCCGGGCAACCGGCATCTGCTGCTGCGGCGCAGCGGTGCCAAATACCAGGTCCAGGTCAAGGACGGAGCTCTGGTCTCCCGGCACCGTCCTTCCGTGGACGTACTGTTCCGGTCGACGGCTCGCTATGCCGGGCCCAACGCCATCGGCGCCATCCTGACCGGTATGGGCGATGACGGCGCCCGGGGCCTGCGGGAAATGCATGAGGCCGGCGCCTACACCATCGCCCAGGATGAAGCGACATGCGTGGTCTACGGTATGCCCAAGGAAGCCCTGAAACTCGGATGCGTCGACAAGGTTTTGCCCCTGCAAAAAATTGCCGGCGAAGTCATCCGTTACTACCAAAGTCATCACAAGCATTATGAAACTGCCAGTGTTTCGTAGAAAAAAACCCTGGACGCAGGCCGCCCGACTGAAACCGATGGCCCGGCAGGAACCGGCCGCAGAAGGACCGTCGACCGAGGTCGGCCTGAAGACATGCCAACCCGAGACCTCTGTCGACCAGGCGGTAACGGCCTTGCGGGAGGCGATTCCACCGGTAGTGACCTCCCTGGAAGAGTTTATCGAAGGGTCGGAATCGGACTTTATGCTGCTGGGCATCGGCCTGCGCACGGTTCATGCCAATGTCAAGGAATTGACCGAGCTGATGCTGGACACCGTCAAGCAAATGGGCACCGGCGAAGAAGGCGGGTTTCTGGAACGGGGACGGCAGGCCCTGAATGAATCGCTGGCCGAGATTCGCTCCTACCAGGAAGGAGTCAAAAAAGACTTGGCCCGCATCAACACGGTCATGGAAAACCTGGAAGATCTTTACCTGACCAGCAAGCAGATCAAAAAGTTCGCCAAGTCCCTGAAAACGGTTGCCCTGGCCATGCTGGTGGAAAATGCCCGGACGATTGATTCTTCGGTCAATATCTTTTCCGACGTGGCCCTGGAGGTCAAAGAGTTATCGGTCAGCATCGCCGGGATTGCCAACGATGTTTACAAAAACGTGGAACAGGCGCGCAAGATTCATCATGACACCCAGGTAGAGATCTCCGCCGGCATTGATCGTCTGGAAACCCTGACCTCCGAGATCCAGTCCATGGTCAAGGAGTCCACCCGGGACACGGAAGCATTGATGCAGTTTTCAATGGATACCATCGAGCAGGCCGGCCGGCGCTCCCGGGATATCTCCCGCCAGGTGGCTGAAATCGTGGTGGGCGTCCAATTCCATGACAACATGAAGCAGCGGGTCATGCACATTGTCTCCATTCTTCGGGCCATGGCCGATTCGGCCCAGGCCCGGCCCCCGGCGGAGGATTTTTCGCCGGCAACCGGGCTGGCACGCACCGAACCCGTCCTTTACCAGCAGTCCGGTCTGCTGGACGAGATGACCACCGAGGTGAGCCAGGTCTATCAGAAAAACAAGACTGCCCTGGAAGCCATCGCCGGGGAAGTCGAAGACCTGATCGACAACCTGCGGGAAACCGACCCCTCCGGAAAACCGGACCAGGATGCCGACCAGGGCCACGATCCCTTTTCCCACCTAAAAAGCGCCATGACCCAGTTGCACCAACTGATGGATCGGGGCCAAAACCTGTTCCGCCAGATTCAGTCCGCGGCCGAGCATGTTTCGGGCATTACCGCCAACCTGACCGAACTGCTCAAAGTGGTGCGGGGAATCAGCGCCCAGACCCATAACAAGGCCATCAATTCCATCATCGCCGCCAACCGCGAAGGCACCCGGGGCGGGGCCCTGAAGCACCTGGCCCAGGAGATGAACGACCTGGCCTCCCGTTCTGACAGTCTTTCCGGCGAGGTGGAAGAGACCATTCATTCCATCCTGTCGCTGACCCGCGATATCGGTCAACACAACCAGCAGATGTCGGGTGAAGACAACAGCGGCATCCACCAACTGAACACGGTCCTGCAGGAAGTCTCCCGGGGATATGAAAAATTCCGGGAAGATTCCCGGACCGCCTCCCATCGAACTGGCGAGCTGAAGCAAGCCATTGACACCACCCTGACCAGTCTTGATTTTTTCCGGGGATTATCCAACCATCTTCAAGATCACAGCCGACAGTTAGCGAACATTGCCGGCCGGCCGGAACTGAAGAAAATTTCCGTGCGGATCGATGCCGCCGCCATGAGCCATCTTCCCGGCAAATATGCGGCCGAGCAGGAGAACAATATCATTCTCTTTGATGACGCCAGAAAATCTTTTCAAGACGACGCCCGTAAAAATTCCGAGACCAAGCCGCTGGGAGACAACGTGGAATTGTTTTAATCCCCACCTGCAAATATTTTTGAAAAACAATAAGGCAAAAGGAGACAGCCCCCATGGAACAAACCATCATGATCGTTGACGATTCCAGCAGCGTCCGGAAAATGGTCGCCTTTACCCTGGAAAACGCCGGGTATGCCGTGGTTGAAGCGGAAAACGGTCAGGACGCCCTGGACAAACTGAATGGTTCAGCGGTAAGCATGTTTATCGTGGATCTGAACATGCCCCATGTCGACGGATTTGAACTGACCCGTTCGGTCCGTTCCATGAACGAGTACAAATTTACCCCCATAGTCATGCTGACCACCGAGTCCCATGAGGCCAAAAAAAAGGAGGGCAAGGCAGCCGGAGCTACGGGCTGGATCACCAAGCCCTTCAAGCCTGACCAGTTGATCGGAGTCATCCAGAAAGTCATGCCCGCAAATTAAGCCGCGCATTGAAAAAAAATTGTCAAGTAGTTTGCAGACGGATTCCGGCCATGGTTTCATTCCCCGCTGACATTCTGGTCATAGATGATCAGGCCGACAGCGATGATGCCCTGCCTGCCACCTTACGGCAACTGGGCCATCACGTGGCACAGGTCCGTACTCTTCGCCAGGGGATGGAACGGCTGACGGCCAGCGCACCGGACCTGGTTTTTCTTACGCTGGACAGTCCGGACCCATGGTGGAACGAGAAATTGCGGGAGATGGTCCGCCTGGCGCCCGACACGGCTATCATCACTTTTGGCAAAAAGCCCACTGTCCACTTGGTCTGCCAATCCTACCGCCTGGGCGCCTTTGACTGCCTGCTGCTTCCCCTGGACAGGGAAAATCGCCTGATTCAGCAGGCCATCCGCCAGGGATGCCGTGAAACCGAACGGCGGCGGCAGCAACGCCGGGGAGGGGCATGCCAGGGAACGACACTTGCGGACGCCAATCAACAAATCAGGCAGCTGGAAAAAGGTCTCCTGGCGCTGCAGGAAGAACTGGACCGGGAAAGAGACAAACGGCTATCCGCGGAAAACAGCGCCCGGGAAATCCGCAAAACCTTCCAGATCATGTTCCAGAACACCCACGACGCCATCCTCCATCTGGACCGAACCGGACATGTCCTTAATGCCAATGGCACGCTCATGGATATTTTCGGGCTGCGACCGGAAGAAATCATCGGCACCGATCTGAGCGAGTATGATTTCCTGGGTCCGGATTACATGCAGGCCATGGAGCTATACAAAGCTGCCCTGCCGGACATCTCCTTCCCTCCCTTTGAACTGGAGGTCTTTCAACGGGACGGCACCCGCGTCCACATCGAAAGCCAGGCCAAGCTGATCCTCAACAACGGTGTGATCGAAGGAATTATCAATATTATCCGGAATATTACCCCCCAGAAACGGCTGGAAAAGGCGAAAAACGCCACTATCCTGGGACTGGCCAAGCTGGCCGAATCCCGTGATGACAGTACCGGCCAGCACCTGGAGCGGGTGCGCGAATATGTCAAGATTATCACCGAGGCGCTCAGCGGGCTGACCAAGTACGAGGATTATATTACCGCCGACTATGTCAAGGACATCTACCTTTCCGCGATCCTGCACGATATCGGCAAGGTCAGCGTGCCCGATACCATCCTCCTGAAACCGGGTGCCCTGACCGAAGAAGAATTTGAAATCATCAAGCGCCACACCATTGTCGGCGGCAATGCCCTGGCGGCGATAGATGCCCAGCTGGAAGAACAGTCCTTTCTGAAACTGGGCAAGGAGATCGCCTATTACCATCATGAATCCTGGGACGGCTGCGGTTATCCCCAGGGGTTGATGGGCGAAGAGATACCCCTTTCCGCCCGTATTGTCGCCCTGGCCGATGTCTATGACGCCCTGACCACCGAACGGGTTTACAAGGCTGCGTTTCCCCATGACAAAGCCGTGGAGATCATCCTGGCCGAACGGGGCCGGAAATTCGACCCCGAGATTGTGGATGTGTTTGCCGCCAACCAGCACGAATTCGACAGAATTCGGAAAAAAATCAACGTTGATCTCTCCGCCCCGAAGGACAAGACACCTGCCCGGTCCGCCACCGGGTATCAATACGTATCGTGAATCCAGCCGGTGAGGCCGGCTGGCGCCGGACTTGCCCCTAACCGCCAAAGCTGAAGGGAGAATGAGATGTCAGCCAAAAAAATACCATCAGACGCCCAGAATCCGGATCTCGACTGGAGCCAGATCCGGGAGACCGTCATGATGCTGAATGTAGCCCTGTCCCAGGTGGAACGGTCCCTGACCGAGGGAGACGAATCCATCAACGCCCTGACCAAACTGTTCACCGCCCTGATGGGAAAATTTCAGGTCATCCAGATGGCCTCGGAAACCCTGCCGGACAGCCGGGAAAAGACGGCCGTCATGGAAAACTGCCGCAGTGTTTCGGCCATGATCAACGAAGTGGTGGTGGCCTTCCAGTTTTACGACAAGATGGCCCAGCGGCTGTCCCACGTCAGCCTGAACCTGTCCGCCCTGGCCGACCTGATCAACGACGGGCATCGCCTCTACTCTCCGTTTGAATGGAGCGCCCTCCAGGAAATGATCAAGTCCAAGTATTTCATCGACGCCGACCGTCAGATGTTCAACGCCATCCTGGATGGGGCCAGCGTCAAGGAGGCCCTGGATATCGGCGACGCCCATCGGCGCAGGAACAAAGAACAAGATAATGTCGAGGTGTTCTAAGACAGAAAAAATGGAGGAGGTTATGCCCCCTGAATCCGAATCCGGCCATGCGGGGTCCGATCCCGGCGAACACCGGCTCGCTCCCGATAAAGCCACGGCCAACGACGAAGCGGCGGAGAAGCGCCGTCATCCCCGCAAACCGGTCCGGCTGAGCGTCAAGCTGACCTGCGGCCCCTTTTCCGGCCAAGAGCAGGCCCGGGATATCAGCCTGGGCGGAATTTTCGTGGAAACAACCGAAGAAATCCGGCCGGGAGAAGATATCCAGTTGTTGATTCCTTTTTCCAACCAGGAACTGCAGATCCGGCTGAAGGGAAAGGTGGCCCGGAAAACCGAGGACGGCATCGGAGTGGAGTTCGATATCTATTCCATTGATATCGAATAGTTTCCATGCCTTCCGATACCTTGCGGCCGAGGCCCCAGGAAAACCAGGCCGGCGGCCCCGGGGGAGACAGGCTAGCCAACCTGGAGATTGTGCTGGGCCATTTCATTGACAAAAATATTCAGCCGTTCAGCCGAGAGCAGGCCGTTTTCGACAAAATGAGTTCCGATCAGGGGTTGCAGCCGTTTCTGGCGTCCGGTCACGGCCATCTGCTGATAGGAAGACAACAAGCCATGACGGCGGGCGCATTCCCCGAATTTTTCGTGCCATGATTTGCAACTCAGGATCCAGCGGACCTCTTCAGCGGAAAGAAAATTCCACTGCCGGGCGATTTCCCCGAACAAGGGCCGCTGTCGCTTCTGCCAGACAATGGCGGCAATCAGGGTCCGCCAGGAGATGCGCCCCGAATAGTAGAGAAATTCCCCCAGGCGCAGTTCCCGGCCGGGCAGCCCGCCCCGGTAGTAATGATCCGCCGGAGCAGGCCGACCGGCGGCGGCAGCGGCCGTCTTTTCCCCTTCGGCAGGGTGCCGCCCCCGGGACGAGGCCGGGGTATGCCGCCGGGCCAGAAACTCCTGGACGGTTTCATAGGCAGCAAAAACCTCCTGAAACAATTGGCTCAATTCCTCGTGGCTGCGGCCCAGGGCCCGGAAACGATCCGGATGGGTCTGCAGGGCTTTTTTGCGAAAAGCCGACTTGAGATCTTCTTCTGCCATATTATGGAGAAAACGATGGTCGACCAGATGGGGGTCGGTAAAAAGCAGGCGGCAGGCATGAACAATTTTCTGACTGGGTTCCGGGGTCATCATGACATCTCCCGTGCGCGTTCCTGGGATCCTGAATAAAAAATTTGAGCGATTATAGACCGGCCCGCCTGCCCTGTCAAGGCCGGGCGACATCCTGCGCCGGGCCGAAAAACGCCGACTCGCTCCCTGGGCCGCCAGCCGTCAACGGCTGGCAGGCCCGGCTTAATTACGGACAACCAGGACGGACAAAGAGTTATGAGCGATACCGACACGCCATCCTCCCCGGGCCGAGAACCCGCCTTTCTCCTGTCGTCAAAAGAATCCGGCAGGAAGGCGGGCCCGCACCTTTCCGATGGAATGCCCCGGCGGGTGTACGAGACCTACTTTTCCCTGGTGGATTATGCCGCCGAACACAGCCTGGAAGAGGTCCTGACCCGGGCCCTGGATGAGATCAGCACTCTGATGGACAGCCCCATCGGCTTTTATCACTTCGTGGCCGCCGACCAGAAGACCCTATATCTGCAGCAATGGTCTACCCGCACCCGCGCGGAATTCTGCCGAGCCCAGGGCCGGGGGCTGCACTATTCCGTGGACCTGGCCGGGGTCTGGGTGGACTGCGTGCACCAGAAAAAACCGGTCATTCACAACGACTATGCCGGCCTGTCCCATAAAAAAGGCCTGCCTGCCGGTCACGTGCCGGTGACCCGGGAACTGGTTGTACCGGTCACACGACAGGGAGAAGTCCTGGCCGTTCTCGGGGTGGGCAACAAACCGGAACCCTATACCGCCCGGGACGCCGATCTGGCGGCCGCCCTGGCCGACATCACCTGGGGAATCGTCAGCCAGAAGCGGACCGAGGCGGCGCTGCGGGAACGGATCAAGGAACTGGACTGCCTCTACGGGATTTCCCGATTGGTGGAAACCAGCAGTGAACTTGCCGATATTCTTCAGGGAACAACCGCCCTGCTTCCCCCGGCCTGGCAGTATCCGGATATCACCCGCGCCCGCATCACCCTGGCCGAAGAGGCCTACCATGCCGGCGCGGACTGTGCCGGCCGGTGCGATAACTGCCCTCATGCCCGGCTGACCCAGACCCTGACCGTCCATGAAGATGCAGTCGGGGAGGTGCGAATCTGCTATCTGGACAAGCGGCCGCCCTTGGACGAAGGCCCCTTTCTCCGGGAGGAACGCCGCCTGCTCGACCTGGTCGCCGAACGGCTGGGACGGATCCTGGAACGGTTTGCCATCCGCCGGGCCTTGCGGGAAAGCGAAGAAAAACACCGCACCACCGTCAATGCCATCGGCGATGCCGTCATTGCCACCGATGCGGCCGGCCGCGTCACCCAGATGAACCCGGTAGCCGAAGCCCTGACCGGCTGGCCACTGGCCGAAGCCTGGCAACGGCCGGCCGCCGAAATCTTCCACATCATCAACACCCGCGACCGGCAGCCGGCCCAAGACCCGATCACCCGTGTCCTGCGTACCCGGCAATTGTCCGGCCTGGCCGAGGAAACGCTGCTGATCGCCCGGGACGGCAAGGAGCGGCCTATCGCCGACAGCGCCGCCCCGGTATATACCGACAAAGGGGAATGCAGCGGGGCGGTCCTGGTTTTCCGGGATGTGAGCGCCGAACATGAAGCCCTGACCGCGCTCCGGGAAAGCGAGGCCAAATTTTTCAAATCCTTTCATACCGCGCCCTATGCCCAGGTGCTGACCCGTGTCCGGGACGGCCGGATTATCGAGGCCAACCGCGCCTTTGGCACTTTGACCGGCTACACCCCGGAAGAGCTCCTGGGCAGGTCCACCCTGGAATTGCCCCTGTGGGAGGATGAGCGGGAGCGGCACCAGGTTGTCCGGGATTTGCTCCAGGGCAACCCGGTACTCAACCGTGAGTTGGTCTTTCGCAACCGGAAGAAAGAAGCCGTGACCGGCCTGTTCTCGGCGGAAACCTTTTTCCTGGACGAGGAAATCTGCATCCTGGCCAGCATCAACGATATTTCCGAGCGCAAACGGATTGAAGAAGAGCGGGAACGATATTTTCACGAACTGGAACTGATCAACCAGACTTTTATCACCATCAGCCGCATGGACGATCTTCAGGCCATCTGCCAATACCTGGCCGATCAGGTCCAGGCGGTCAACCCGGAAGCGGTGGTGGCGGTCTCCCTGTATGACATGGAGACCGATACCATCCGCATCCGCAGCCTGTCCGGGCTGGAACCTTTTACCGAGGTACTCCGGGACATGATCGATTTTAATCCCCTGGCCCTGGAATTCTCCGCCGCGGACATGAGCTGGAATGTCCACCTGTATACCACCGGCCGGCTGGAAACCATCCCCGGCGGGCTGTACCCCTTACTTGGGCAGAAGATTCCCCGCAACCTCTGCCGGGAATTTGAACACCGGACCGGACTGCAGGAGGCCTACAGTGTCGGCTTCGCTCTGGATGAGATTTCGGTGGGCGGCCTGAGCCTGCTGCTGCCGGCCGGCCGGCCAGTGCGGCTGCGTCACGCCATCGAAACAATTGCCAGCAACTTCGCTCTTTTGTTCAACCGCCTTAAAGCCGAAGCCACCCTGCGCAAAAACGAAAACCAGAAGAACCTCATTCTCAATGCCACCAACGAGATAGTAATCTATTATGATACCGAACGGCGGGTCATCTGGGCCAACCGCCGGGCCGCCGCCTACGTCGGAAAAGAAACCCGGGAACTGATCGGCCGGCCCTGTTATGAGATCTGGCAGCAGCGCCGCACCCCCTGCCCGGAATGTTCCCTGCTCCAGGCACTGACTGATGGCAGACCAAAGGCCTGTGAGCAACAGACCCCGGACGGCTGCTGGTGGCTGCTGCGGGGGTACCCGGTCTTCGACGACCAGGGCCGGGTGACCGCCCTGGTCCAGTTCGGCCAGGAGGTCACCGAGCAGAAAAAAGCCGAGGCGGACCGGTCCCGGCTGGAAGAAGAGCTCAGCCAGTCCCGGAAGCTAAAATCCATCGGCCGCCTGGCCGGTGGCATCGCCCATGATCTGAACAACCTGCTCTCTCCCATCCTCGGCTATGGGGAAATGCTGCTGGCCGAGCATGGCACCCCTGCCGAACGCGAACGTTTTCTCCGGGAAATTGTCAAGGCCGGCACCCGCGCCCAGGACCTGGTCCGGCAGATCCTGGCCTTCAGCCGCAAACAGACCCTGGCCGTTGCCCCGGTCAATCTGAATCTTTTGCTGGAAGATTTCATCGCCCTGCTGCGCCGAACCATCCGGGAAAACATCACCATCGACCTGGACCTGGCACCGGACCTGCCCGAGATCAACGGGGATGCCGGCCAGCTGGAGCAGATCATCATGAACCTGGCCGTCAATGCCCAGGACGCCATGCCTCACGGCGGCCGCCTGACCTTTGCCACCAGCGTTTTCGTTCTGGAGGAAAACGACCAGGGCCGATATTTTTCGCTGACGTCCGGGACCTACGCCCGGCTGACGGTTCGGGATACGGGCTGCGGCATGGACGAAATCACCCGGGCCAACCTTTTCGAACCTTTCTTCACCACCAAGGAAACCGGCCAGGGCACCGGCATGGGCCTGGCCACGGTGTACGGGATTGTCAAACAGCATGGCGGCGATATCCGGGCGAAGAGCCTGCCTGGCCAGGGAGCCACCTTTACCATACTGCTGCCGGTGCCCCTAGAGCCGGCACCGGCAGTACATCAGGAAGCGGCCAGCTCTGCTCCGAGCAAAGGGTCGGAAACGATTCTGCTGGTAGAAGACAACGAACCGGTCCGCATGCTGGCGACAGATATCCTCAAGGAACAGGGTTACCAGGTACTGGCAGCGGCCGAGGGCAAGGCGGCCCTGGCCCTGGCAGAAAAACACCAGGGCCCCCTTGACCTGCTGCTGACCGACGTGATCATGCCGGAAATGAACGGCAAGCCGTTATATGAACGCCTGGCCGCCCGGCACCCCTGTCTCAAGGTGCTGTTCATGTCCGGTTATCCGGATGAGGTCATTGCCTGCCAGAGCATTATCGACCAGGAAGTCAACTTTATCGAAAAACCCTTTTCCACGCGGGTGCTGGCCGCCAAGGTTCGGGAGATACTGGATACGAGCCGTTCCGAATAAAGCTCTCCGGTCCTTTTAGTCCATTGCCCGGTAAAGTGGCGGATGTTACAAAAAAAACGACTACCCGCATGGCAACCAGGAGGTATGGACTTGGGCGAACATTCCCGCGAGACAAACGACGAAAGATTCCGCCTGATTTTTACGTATCTGCCGACGGCCGCGGCCCTGGTAGACGAATCCGGCCGGCTGCAACAGGTCAATCCAGCCCTGGGACGCCTGCTGGGATACCGGCTGGAGGAGCTGGCCGGCAGGAAACTGGAGGACTTCCTCCAGCCGCATGACCTGAATGCGAAGCTCCTCGTTGCGCCCCCCCGGTATGAGCAGACTGAGTTTTCCTCGGTCGAAGAAACACGCATCCTGTGCCGGGACGGCCGCAGCCTTTGGGCCCGGCTGCATGTCTCCTGGATTCCGGGAGACTCCGACCGCCGACCGCTGGCGGTCATCACCTG
Organism: uncultured Desulfobacterales bacterium; assembly: GCA_964439745.1. GTDB lineage: Bacteria > Desulfobacterota > Desulfobacteria > Desulfobacterales > Desulfosudaceae > CAYTQK01. The sequence continues at coordinate 3,996 of CAYTQK010000009.1, read as the reverse complement.
GGAACCGCTGGCGGCCTCGACCCGTACAGCTGTCTCCAGGGGGAAGAGCCGGGAAAGATACCAGGCCCTGTTCGATCAGTTTGCTGACGAGGTGTATCTGCATGACGGCGATGGCACCATTCTCGATCTCAACCAAGCGGCGGTGAACGGCTCGGGTTACTCCCGGCGGGAACTTCTGGGCATGACCGTCTTTGATCTGCATCCGCCGGATACTGACCCGGCCGACGTCCGTCGGCAATGGAAGCAATGGCCGGTTGGCCGCTCGCATACCCTGGAATACCGGCATCAACGCCGGGACGGCAGTATCTATCCGGTGGAGATCACCACCGGCGCGGTGGCGATCAACCGGCAAAGACTGTTCCTGGCCATTGTCCGGGATATCACCCGGCGCTGGCGAAAAGAGATCGAATACGCCCATATTCTCAACACTTCCCTGGACGGCTACTGGCTGCTGGACGCCGAGGGCCGCCTGCTGGAAGCCAACCCGGCCGCGGCCGAGATTCTGGGCTATCCCCAAGGAACCCTGACCGGCCTGACCATCAACGACATCGAGGCGGAGGAGACTGCGGAACAGACCCGGCAGCACCTGGCCCGACTACGGCAGGCCGGCCAGGAGCGTTTTGAAACGCGGCACCGACGGCGTGACGGCCGCCTGATCGACGTGGAGATCAGCACCAGCTGCCTGCCAGACAACAGCGGCCGGATTATCGCCTTTACCCGGGACATCACCGACCGCAAAAAATTCGAAGAAGAAATGCGGCAGCAACAGCGGTCCATTACCCTCAGCAACCGCATTGCCCAGATTTTCCTGATCTCTGAGAGCGAGGCCATATACGCCGATGTGCTGGAGGTGATTCTGGAGGAGCTGGACAGCCGGTTTGGCTATTTCGGGTATGTGGATAACCAGGGCAACCTGGTCTGCCCCTCCATGACCCGGGATATCTGGGACAAATGCCGGGTGCCTGATAAGGACATCGTCTTTGACCAAAAACACCAGGAAGGCCTGTGGAGCCGGTCCTTGCGACAAAAAAAAAGCTTTATCGCCAACCAGGGACTGACCCCGCCTACGGGTCACCTGCCCCTGGAAAACGCCCTGGTGGTGCCTATTTTGCATGGAGACCGATTGATCGGCCAGTTTGCCGTGGCCAACAAAGCCGGCGGATATTCGGAACACGACCGCCAGCGGCTGGAAAAGGCCGCTCTTCAGACCGCGCCCATTCTGAACGCCCGGATGCAGGCCGAACGCCAACAGGAACGCCGTAAACAACTGGAAGCCCAGCTCCGCCAAGCCCAGAAGATGGAATCCATCGGCACCCTGGCTGGCGGTATCGCCCATGATTTCAACAATATCCTCTCCTCGGTCATCGGCTTTACGGAACTCTCCCTGGATCGCGTCGAACGGGAAACGCGGCTGCACCGCAACCTTTCGGAAGTGCTCCGGGCCGGCCTGCGGGCCAAGGATCTGGTCAAGCAGATTCTGACCATGAGCCGGCGGGAAGAACAGGAAAAAATTCCCATCGCCATCAATCCCTTGGTCAAGGAAACCCTGAGAATGCTTCGCTCCACCATTCCCTCCTCCATTGAATTCAAGGAGACCCTCTCCGGCCGGGATTTAATCATACGGGCCGACCCCACCCAGATTCACCAGGTCATCATGAACCTGGCCACCAACGCCGTCCATGCCATGGCCGAGGGGGAAGGCCTTCTGGAAGTGAGTATCGCGGCCGTGGAAATAATGGGAGAAGACGACACAAGCTATCCGGATATGCCAGCCGGTCAATATGCCCGCCTGATGGTCAGTGATACCGGCACCGGCATTCCCCCGGTCCTGCAGGAAAAAATTTTCGAGCCCTATTTTACCACCAAGAAAAAGGGCTACGGCACCGGCCTGGGTCTCTCGGTGGTGCACGGCATCGTCAAATCCCACCAGGGCCATATTTCCGTGTACAGCGAACCTGATCGGGGCACCACCTTTCACGTCTACCTGCCGCTGGCCAGGAGCGGGGAGGCCATCAGCCCGGACCGGTCGTTTGCGCCCCTGCCGTCCGGCCGGGAACACCTCTTGCTGGTGGACGATGAACTGCCCATTGTCGAAATGATGCAGCAGCGGCTGGAACGGCTGGGGTACACGGTTACTGTCCGGTGCAGCAGCGTCGAAGCCCTGGCGGCCTTTCGGGCCTCGCCGGACCGGTTTGACCTGGTCATCACAGATATGACCATGCCGCAGATGACCGGGGACAAGCTGGCCCGGGCCGTGAAAGAAATCCGCCCGGGCCTGCCCATCATTCTCTGCACCGGCTTCAGCGAAAAATATCAACAAATCAAAGCGAAGGATTTTCCGATCGACAATTTCCTGATGAAGCCGGTGGATCAGCGCAGCCTGGCCCGGACCGTGCGGGAATTGCTGGACCGGAGAGCGAAAGTCAGCTGAGAACAGGCGCCATGCTTCTTCGGACATTCACCTTCTGCCTCTCAGCCGGACTCGCTTTTATGTTGCCGGGATGACACCGCGGTTGACACCTCCAGCTTAAAATCATAGGGTTGAACCAGGAGATGGAGGAAAGACCAATGAAAAAATTGCTTTCTGCCACCCTGCTCATAATGCTGAGTGTTTTCGCCGCCGGCGCGGCCGAGGCCCCTCATCACCCCCTGGACGTACACCTGTCCGAGACCTACACCGAGGATCTGCCCGCCCTGCTGGAACGGAAATATATCCGGGTGCTGACCACCATGAACCGTACCAACTTTTTTCTGGCCGAGGGCACGGCCCATGGGTTTGAATACGCCCTGCTCAAGGAGTATGAAAAATTTCTCAACCAGGGCATCACCTCGCGGGATCTGAAGATCACCCTGGAATTCATTCCCGTGGCCCGGGATGAACTGCTCTCCGGCCTGGTCCGGGGCCGCGGCGATATCGCCGCGGCCGGCCTGACCATTACGGAGCAAAGAGAAAAAATGGTGGATTTTACCCGGCCCTACCTGACCGGCGTGGATGAAGTCCTGGTCACCCACCGCAAAACCGGGGCTCCGCAAGCCCCCGCCGGCCTGTCCGGTCAGCGGGTTTTTGTCCGTCCCAGTAGCAGCTATTACGAAAGCCTGGAGCGCCTCAACCGGCAGCTGAAGAAAGACGGCCGGGCCCCGGTCCGGATCGTCCCGGCCGACGAGAACCTGGAAACCGAGGACATCCTGGAACTGGTCAACAGCGGCGCCATTTCCCGCACCATCTGCGACAGCCACATCGCAACCATCTGGACCAAGGTGCTGCCCCATATCCGGGTCCATGAAAATGTCGTCCTGCGCCAGGGCGGACGCATCGCCTGGGCGGTCCGCAAAGACGCGCCCCGGCTGAAAGCCAGCCTGAACCGCTTTCTTCAGAACCACCGCAAAGGCACCCTGCTGGGCAATATCTTTTTCCAGCGGTACTATGAAAAAATACAGTGGGTGAAAAACCCCCTGGGGAAAGAAGACTTGCGGAAAATAAAAAAGTATCGCCCTTATTTCGAGAAATACGCCGACCGGTACAATTTTGACTGGCGCCTGCTGCTGGCCATGGCCTACCAGGAATCCGGTTTGAGTCCTGAAATCGTCAGTCATCGCGGGGCGGTCGGCCTGATGCAGATCCTGCCCTCCACGGCCGCCGATCCCAACGTGGGCATCGACAAAGTTGACCGGGTGGAAAACAATATCCATGCCGCCGTCAAGTACCTGGACTTTATCCGGGACCGCTATTTCAGCGAACCGGATATCTCCCCCCGCAACCAGGTCCGCTTTGCCCTGGCCGCCTATAACGCCGGCCCGGCCAAGATCCGCCGGGCCCGAAAGACGGCACAAGCCATGAACCTGGATCCCGGCCGCTGGTTCCGCAACGTGGAACTGGCCGTCCTGCGCCTGGTGGGGCAGGAAACCGTCCGTTACGTCAGCAACATCAACAAATATTATGTCATCTACAAAAACGCCCTGGAAAGAGCGGATGTGCGGGAAGAGGTCATGGAAGAT
>CAYTQK010000008.1:0-24361 GCA_964439745.1 uncultured Desulfobacterales bacterium | reverse complement strand
AGACCCGGAAGAAGAGATTACCGACACCCTGCTGACCGAAGGCCAGACGTCTGCCACCGGCATGCTGTTCGATGCCAGCGTATGAGGGCCTTCGACATGTAATGTCCAGAAAAAATTGACACCCAAAGCCGTTCTTGCTATAAGATAAAAAAGTTGAAAAAATTCTTATCCATATCCCGGACAACGGCGACCTGTAATCAGCAAGACAGGGTCGGCCCCATGCCCCTGCATTTGCAGCCCTGTACCACAAAATGATTCGCTTTCATTGCAAAAATCCGTTGACCAGACCGAGGGAGAAAAGGTAATGACTGTCCCCCGCATCGGCATCGCCCTGGGCACGGGCGCGGCCCGTGGCTGGGCCCATATCGGCGTCCTCCAGGCCCTGGAAGAAATGGGCGTCCGGCCGGCCGTTGTCAGCGGCTGCTCGGCCGGCGCTCTCGTGGCCGGTGCCTATGCCGGCGGCAACCTGCAGAAACTGGCCGACTGGCTGGTCACCCTCACCAAGCGAACCGTGCTGGGATTTTTTGATTTCAACCTCCTCGGGGGCGGCATGATCGCCGGCGAAAGGCTGTTCGATTTTTTCCGGGAACACATCGGCGACAGTGACATTGAAGATCTGACCCTGCCTTATACCGCCATTGCCACGGAACTTGCCTCCGGCCGGGAAATCTGGCTCAACTCAGGCTCCCTGCTGGATGCCATCCGTGCTTCCATCTCCCTGCCGGGCATGTTCACCCCCTACCGGATCCAGGGGGAATGGATGATCGACGGCGGGCTGGTCAACCCCATTCCGGTTTCCGCCTGCTGGGCCATGAAAGCCGAAGTGGTCCTGGCCGTCAATGTCAATGCCGGCGTCATCCGGGCGCATTTTCAGAAAGCCCGGGAAAAGGACGACGTGGACCCCGCTTCTGAGAATGTTTCCGACAAAAAGGCCGGCAAACTGGATTTCAACTTTTTCAAAAAACTGGCCGGCGACAATGACGCCCCCGGTGTGCTGGACGTGGTCCACAGCTCCATCCTGATCATGCAGGACCGCATCACCCGCAGCCGCCTGTCCGGCGACCCGCCCGACCTGCTCCTGCTGCCCCGGGTCAGCCAGATCGGCCTGATGGAATTTCACCGGGCCGCCGAAGCCATTGAAGAAGGCCGCCGCAGCGTGGAACGGGCCAGCCAGGCCATTCTTGACGTCATCGATCTGTACCGGTAATATTGCATGCATACATAAAATCTGAGAGGCAACACCCCCTGATGCCGCAAAACCACGGTGTTGATTGATGTTTGTTCCATTCCCACAGAAAACGGTCTGATTTTCATGAAATTAACCCGCATATTTCACGAGTCGATTAATTCTGACAACAAAGCAAGGAATCATGAACTGTTTTGCTGATAAGAATGTGCCCGGGGCAAGGCGCCCATAGACATCACTCTTTTACGGGACTGCTGATCTTTTATTTTGAACCAAAGTGAAGGATGATCACTTTTTATGAAAAATAAACCGCTTTATATCCAGATGTTCAGCATCCACGGCCTGATCCGGCACGAAGACCTGGAGCTGGGCCGGGACGCCGATACCGGCGGCCAGGTGCAGTACGTGGTCGAACTGGCCCGGCACCTCAGCCAGCGGGAAGACGTGGCCCGGGTCGACCTGATGACCCGCCTGATTGACGATAAAAAGGTCTCCCGCGATTATGCCGAACCGGTGACCGAGGTCAATGACAAGTTCCGCATCGTCCGCATCCAGTGCGGCGGCAAAAAATATATCCGCAAGGAGCTCCTCTGGACGCACCTGGACGAATACGTGGACAAAACCATCCAGTTCATCAAATCCGAAGACCGGGTACCGGATATCGTCCATGGCCACTACGCCGATGCCGGTTACGTGGCCGGACAGCTGGCCCAGTTGTTCAACATCAATTTTATTTTTACCGGCCACTCCCTGGGTCGTTCCAAAAAGGCCCGCCTGCTCAATGACGGCATGAGGGAAGCCGATATCGTCAAGAAATACAAGATCGACTACCGCATTTACGTGGAGGAGGATGTCCTTAAGACCTGCGACCTGGTCATCGCCAGCACCCGGCAGGAAACCAAAGAGCAATACGGCGCTTACATGGACAGCCACATGCCCCGCTACAAGGTCATCCCGCCGGGTCTCAACATCGAACGCTTTTACCCTTACTACCACGACATCGCCTCGGAAAATAATGAAAAGGCGGAAGCCCTGATCTATGCCCGGGCCTCGGTCATCGAAGAACTGGACCGGTTTTTCATGCACCCGGACCGGCCCATGATCCTGGCCCTGTCCCGACCGGACAAACGCAAGAACATCTCCGGCCTCATCAAGGCCTATGGCGAGGACAAGGAACTCTCCTCCATGGCCAACCTGGCCATTTTCGCCGGAATCCGCAAGGACATTACCGACAAGGAAGAAAACGAAAAAGAAGTATTGACCATGATGCTGTTGAACATGGACAAGTACGACCTGTACGGCAAGATGGCCATTCCCAAGAAACACGATTTTCAATACGAAGTGCCGGAACTCTACCGTATTGCCGCCGAAAAAAAGGGGGTCTTTGTCAATCCCGCCCTGACCGAGCCGTTCGGGCTGACCCTGATCGAGGCCGCCGCCACCGGGCTGCCGGTGGTGGCCACCAATGACGGCGGCCCCCAGGATATCATTAAAAACTGCGCCTGCGGCATTCTGGTTGACCCCACCGAAACCCGCCAGATCAGCGAGGCCATCAGGAAAATCATCACCGACAGCGAACTGTGGCGGACCTATTCCAAAAACGGTACCGCCAATGTCCGGAAATATTATACCTGGGACAGTCATGCCGATACCTATATGCAGGAAGTCACCAGCATCATCGCGCAGTCCGGCGAAACCGGCATGGAGCTGGCCCGGCCCGGCGACGCCATCGGCCGGCGTATTCTGGGACTGGATTATTTCATGGTCACCGACATCGACAACACCTTCATCGGCGAGGACAATTCCCGCCTGGAGGAACTGGTCACGATCATCCGCGACAACCGGGAAACCATGGGCTTCGGCGTGGCCACCGGCCGCACCATTGAGTCGGCGACAGCCTACCTGGAAAAACACAACATTGATCCGCCGGACGTAATGATTACTTCCGTGGGCTCGGAACTCTATTACGGCAAGGAGCTGCAGTATTCCAATGGCTGGGCGACCCACATCTCCAAGGACTGGGACCGGGAAAAGATCCGGAAGCTTCTCGACCAGCTGGATTTTCTGGAGTACCAGGAAGAAGATACCCAGCGCCAGTTCAAGATCAGCTACGACATGGAGCCGGGCAAGGACCGCCTGGCCACCATCCACAATACCCTGCTGCGCAACAAGTGCCGCTACAAACTGATCTATTCCCACAACAAGCACCTGGATATACTGCCCTACCGGGCCTCCAAGGGAAAAGCCATCCGCTACCTGGCCTACAAGTGGGCCATTCCCCTGCACAATTTTCTCGTCTGCGGCGATTCCGGCAACGACGAGGAGATGCTCAAGGGAGACGTCAAAGCCATCGTGGTGGGCAATTACAGCGAAGAACTCAAAAAAATCAAGGGCAGCCGGAATGTATTTTTTGCCAAGGCCTCCTGCGCCGGCGGAATTATCGAAGGCATGGAGCACTACCGTTTTGTGGAAAAAGCCGGAAAGAAATAAGGAGCTGCCGGCCCCGGGGATTCAGCCCTTGTCTTCTTGCCGGCACTCCAGCCACATGAACTGGTAGGGTGCCAGGGTCAGCCCGTGTCCGTTGGCCAGTTTTTGCCCGGAAACCCGGTCGGTAAAGGCGCCGGTATCGCTGGCGGCCTTCAGCCGCTCGGCCGGCATGGCCTGGGGATGTTCGGAAAAATTATTGACGATCACCAGCCGCTGTTCCGGACCGGTTCGGGTATAGGCAAAAATATGGGAATTGCCGGCTTCCAGCACTTCCATTTTGCCATTGGCCAGGGCCGGCAGGGACTTGCGCAGGCTGATCAAGACCACCAGTTCATTATAAAAGCGCCATTGCAGGGCCTCGCCGTCAGACTTATCCCCGTTGGAGTGCCAGCGCTGGCGGGAGCGGTGGACCCAGCGGCTGTCACTGGCCTTGGCCGGATCGGAAAGATAAGTATAGTCGTTGAGCATACCCCACTCGTCCCCCAGGTAAATCAGGGGGATACCGCCGACGCTGAGCATGATGCTGCGCAGGAGGTTGATCCGCTGCACCGCCGCCTCGATCAGGTTGCTGTCGCCGGCTTCCAGGGCGGCTTCCAGGCCGGCCAGGGAAGCCAGCGTGCCGGACACCCGCAGATCGCCGGTATCGGGATTGTACTGAAAAGGCATGCCGCGGCTGAAGGAGCCGGGAAAACGGCCGGTGTAAAAATCGTTGAGAAAACGGCGGTGGCCCACCGGATCAATGCCTACCTGGCGGGCGTCCTCATCATCAAAGGTCCAGCCGATGTCGTCGTGACAGCGCAGGTAATTGACCCAGGCGCACTCTTCGTGAATGCGGACCCGTTTTTTCATGGCGATATTCAGCAGCTTCACTTCGCGGGTGGCCAGGGCCTCCCAGAGCAGGGCCATGAGCATGGGATTATAGGAGAGCTGGCACTCTTCGGGATGGATGTATTCCATGACGGCGTCGGGATGGACGATGGCCTCGGACTTGAACAGCAGGGACGGTGCGGCAATCCGGGCCAGGGCGTTTAAGGCCTGCACGATAAGATGAGCTTCGGGCTGATTCTCGCAGTCCGTCCCCAGGCGCTTCCAGATGAAGGCCACCGCGTCCAGCCTCAGCACCTGGACGCCCATGTTGCCCAGAAACAGCATCTCCTCGGTAATGGCCCGGAAAACGGCCGGGTTTTCGTAATTCAGATCCCACTGGAAGCTGTTGAAGGTCGTCCAGACCCAGGTGCCGGTCTCCTCGTTCCAGGTAAAACAGCCGCGGCGGGTGTCCGGGAAAATATCCCGGAGATGCTGCTGATACTGGTCCGGCATGTGCCGGTCGGGAAACATGTAGTAGTATTCCTGGAAATCCGGGTCTCCTTCCCGGGCATACCGGGCCCAGGCGTGCTCGTCCGAGGTGTGGTTGAGCACGAAATCCAGGACCAGGCTGATGCCCTCCTCATGCAGGACACGGGCCAGCAGGGCCAGCTCCTCCATGGTGCCGATATCCGGGTTGATGGACCGGTAATCACTGACGGCATAGCCGCCGTCGCTGTTGCCGTGCGGAATGGCGAACAGCGGCATGAGGTGCAGGTAGGTCAGGCCCAGCTGCTTGAAATAGGCGATATGATCGGACAGGGCGCCCAGGTTGTCGCTGAAAAGATCCACGTAAATGATGCCGCCCACCATCTTCTGGGACTGAAACCACTGGGGATCGGCCTCCCGGCGCCGGTCCAGGTCCTTGAGATATTCGGGCCGCTCCGACCAGGAGCGGACGGCCGTGGCCAGCACCTGTTCCAGGTAGTAGAAAAAATCATACTTCTGGCCGTACAGGTGGACCATCAACCGGAACAGGCGCGGCCACTGTGCCCGCAGGCGGCCTTCGAACTCTTCCCATTGTTCGTTGTAATGCTCGCCATAGGGGCCCAGTACGGGCCGAATCCGGGGGATCAGGCGCTCCAGTGATTTTTCTGCGTGTCGCGTTATCCAGTCCATGGGGATCACTGCGTGTCGGCATCAATTGCGGTCGGCGTCGAACAGAACGACGTTGTTCCCAAAACATCAAACGTTGCCATAAAATAATAAGCAGACCGGCCATGTCAAGGATAAAGGCCCCCGCCCGGAGAACCAGGTGGAATAAACGGACTGAAAATTACTCCTCCCACCCGGCCTCTCATCCCTTGGCATCCGCCCCGGAAACCTTCATCAATGCCTGCCGCACCGCCGGCCGGGGGGCGTCGCTTGACGACGCCTCTTTTTTCGGTTGCTTGCGGCGGCGCTGTTCCGCCCGTCCCTCTTCCAGGCGTTTATCCTCCCCACGGAAACGGGCGGCCGTGATATACCAGCCCAGCTCCCATGCATCCAGGCAGGAAACCTCGGCAAAGGACCGCAAGGCCCGATCACCGGTGTCCGCGGCTTCCTCCGGCCGGTCCAGCCGGTCCAGGACCTGGGCGGTCAGGGTCAGATAGGGGCCTGTCTGGCAGTCTTTTTCCATGGCCCGCCGCAACAGGTCCAGGGCCTCTTCCAGGCGACCGTTATCCCGATAGTTCAGGGCCAGGTTGAACAAGGCGGTGGCGTTGGACGGTGCGCTGACCCGGTCGGCCTCCAGGTAGGCTTTTTCCGCCCGGTCGGAATCGCCCAGTTCGGTATAATAGATGCCCTGCAGATTAAGAATCGTAAAATCTGGCCGCCCCAGCTTTTTGAGGGCGGTCCGCAGATAATGAAGTGATTTTTCCTGCTGATTCAGCCGGGCATACCATTCGGCCAGCTGGATAAAATCCTCCCGGTCCTCCCGGCCGCCCCCGTTCTTATGACTCAGCCGGGCTTCCACCGTTTCGATATTCAGCCGGGTCGAACCTGGATTGACGACGTTGACCAGGGGATTTTCGACCGTCATGGTCAGTTCCTCTTCCGGGGCCTCGGCCAGAAACGCCCGGCAGTCCAACTGTTTACCGGCTGTTAGGCGGTATTCCAGTATGATTTCATCGCCCTGACAGGCCGCCCGGGGCAGTGTCCAGCATTCCCCGAAAATGGGGCGGCCGTCGCTCAATCCGACCAGGTCAAGCCGCAGCTCGGTGACGAAAAGATCGCCGGTTCGGGGGACCTCGAAAACCGCCTGCCGATACGATCCGTCGGCCGGCCAGGGCAGGGGCACCCGTGATGGCACCAGGGGAAAATGGCCGCCGTCTGAGGTCTCCAGGGCAATGCCATCGTGGAGCACGGGCTGCACCAGGGGATGACCGGTAATGGTCTTGACGATGGCATGCCAGGCCGCACCACGGGCCACGGCCACCTGCATGGCGCGGACGTCGGTGTATCCCCCGACGACGTTCTCCTTGCCGAAATAGGCATCCAGGGCCCGGCGCACCTGGGGAATCAGTCCGCTGCCGCCGGTCAGCAGGCAGAAATCCACCTCCTCCGGGGCAATCCCGGCCCGGTCCAGGGCATCCTCCACCGGGGAAAAGAGGGATTGGGTCAGGCGATATTCGGTCTCCCGGGCATAGAGAAAGTCCCTGTCCAGGAATGGCTCCAGTATCTCCGCGAAACGCCGGATGGAAAGAGACGGCCGGGGGAGCCGGAGCTTCCGGGAGCCGACCCGGCAGGTGACCGCGTCGGTCGTGACCGAAAACTCCGGGCCCCGGTCCAGATGCCGTGCCATCTCCCGGCAGAGAGAAATTTTCAGCTTTTCCGCCGTGGCCAGCAGCCGCGGTTCCAGGACTTTCTTCTTGTCCGCCCAGGTCAGGTCCAGGGGATCCAGGTCATTGGCTGCCAGCAGATCGGGGATAAGCACTTCGTGAACAATGGCGGCGTCAATGTCGCCGCCGCCCAGCCGATGATACCGGGAAACGCTCAACTGGCTCAGGCAGGGACGTTCATTGTCCGCCCCGCGGGAGACCCCGGCCACGGTCACGTCGCAGGTTCCCCCGCCAAAATCGATCACCGCCCAGATCGCCTCCCCGCTTTCCGGCAGCCGCTCCGACCCGGCCGGCGCCATGAGATAATCGATCAGGGCGGCGGTGGGTTCATCCAGCAGATCGTCATCCGCCAGGTGCAGATCCGCCAGGCGTGCGGCCCGCAAGGTGTCGCGGCGCTGGTTGAGCTGAAAGGAAGCCGGCACGGTCACGGTCACCGCCTGGAAAGCGCCGCCGATCTGATCGCCGGCGGCCTGGGCCATGAACCCCAGCAGATAGCCGGCCACTTTCCAGGGCCGGTCCAACTCGGCCGGAGCTTGGAAATAACGTTTTTGCAGACCCATGTCATTCTTGGTGGCGAAAAACAGATTCTTTTCCACGGTCAGGGCGTTTCCGGACAACCCGCGGCGGCGGCGGGCACCTTCGCCCACCTCCACCGTCGTTCCCGACCGGACGACCAGTTCGGCCGGAACCAGTTCCTGGCGGCAGGTGCCCGTTTCCAGGGGTTGCTCCAGCTTCAGCACACGACACCTGGGGGGAAAGCCCGGCACCCAAACGCTTTCGGCGGCCACCAGGTTGGTAGTGCCCAGGTCAATGGCCAGGGTCCGGACGAGCTCAAGGGGTGGTTGATCGGTGTTGATCATGGGGACAAGGTTGAAATAATCCATTTTCATCCTCCTTTCTCCGCAATGGAAGAATGAATAAAAATGCCCGCCCTGCCGATGCTGCCCCCCGGTTGAGGACCTTGATCTTCCCCAACCTTGGTTGTATTCTGCCATGCCGCTGTGACAGATACGGTCACAATAGAAAAAAAATTTCAAAAATTTTTTCCCGTCCCTGCCCCGACCGGAAGCGACATACCGGCAGCGAGCCTTGCACCGGGACCGGTTTCTGGGCTATAGTAATATGTCAATGAAAAACCTCGGTTCAGACCGGGTCGTTGACAAGCGAACCAAATCGCCAAAAGGGGGGAATGAATGTCACGGGGCAACCGCATGGCCAGGCAATGGCGAATTCTTCAACAACTAAGCGCCACACCGGCCGGCCTGACGGCGGCCGAGCTGGCCGACCAGGCGGAATGCCATAAGCGGACCATCTACCGGGACCTGGACGCCCTGCAGCAGGCGGGGTTTCCTCTGTACCAGACCGAGGCAGCCGACCCCGCCCGGCGCTGGGCCATCATCGGCGCCGGGCGCCGCGACGCCCTCCCCTTTCCCCTGGAGATGCCGGAACTGATGGCCCTCTACCTGAGCCGGGATATCCTGAAAATCCTCAAGGAAACCTTTATCTACGACAACCTGGACGCCTTGTTCCAGAAAATCCGGGCCATGCTCCCGGCCGAGGCGCTGCGTTTTCTCCGGGAGGTGGAAGAAAATCTCTATGTCAAGGAACGGCCCTACAAGCAGTATAAAAAAAACCTGACCCGCCGGATGGAATCGATCAATACCGCCATCGTCGCCAACCGGGTCATCGACATCACCTATTTCACCATGAGCCGGCAGCAGGAGTCGCGGCGGCGGCTGCATCCATACAGCTTCTGGTATTTTGACGGCAGCTTCTACCTGATCGCCTTCTGTACTTTGCGGCAGGAGGTCCGTATCTTCGCGATGGACCGGATCCGGGCACTGTCCGTGACCGAGGAGACCTTTTGCCGCCCCCCGGATTTTTCCGCCGCGGCCTTTATGCGGGGCAGCTTCGGGGTGTTTCAGGGGCGCACCACCCGGGTAAAAATCCTCTTTGCCCCGGAAGTGGCCGGCTATATCAAGGAAAAAAAATGGCATGAATCCCAACGATTGACGGAAAAAAGGAACGGCGCCGTCTGTTTTGAAGCTGATGTGGCCGGCATCCGGGAAATCAAGTTCTGGGTCCTGGGCTGGGGGGCCCGGGCCCGGGTGCTGGCACCCGCCTCCCTGAAACGGGAGGTGGCCGCGGAGATTGCCGCCATGGACCGGCAATATTCATAAAACCGCCACGGAAAAGGAGGTGGCGTTAAAAAATCGTGACCGCGACCAGCGGCGCCATCACAACAGCAAAGCAAAGGAGCAGATCATGAAACAATTCTTTCGCTTCGCAGAACGCGGGACCGACCTGCAGACGGAGATCCGGGCCGGGATCACCACCTTTTTGATGATGGCCTATATCATCGTCGTCAACCCGGCCATCCTGTCCAAGGCCGGCATGCCCTTTGCCGGGGTGCTGTTCGCCACCGTCCTGGTCTGCGCCCTCAGTTCCATTGCCATGGGGCTGTATGCCAACCTCCCCTACAGCCTGGCGCCGGGCATGGGGATCAACGCCTTTTTCACCTTTACCCTGGTCCTGCAAATGGGTATCCCGTGGCAGACCGCCCTGGGCGCGGTGTTCGTCTCCGGTCTCATCTTCATTGTCCTGTCTGTCTCCGGGATCCGGACCGAAATCGTCAAGGCCATTCCCGATCCCGTTCGCCTGGGCCTGGCCGCCGGAATCGGCATCTTTCTTTCCCTGATCGGCCTGGAAAGCGCCGGCTTCATCGTGGCCGATCAGAACACCCTGGTATCGTTCGGGACGTTGAACTGTAGTACCCTGCTTTTCATCCTCGGCTTCATGGTTACCGCCGCCCTGATGCTGCGCCGGGTTCCCGGGGCGCTGATCCTCGGTATCGCGTTCACCTCGGCGGCCGCCCTGGTGGTCTCCCTGCTGGGGACCCGGGCCGGCTGGCTGGATACGGCCATTGTCAGCCTGCCGGAAGGGATTTTCGCCCTGCCCAGCCTGGAGGTTTTTCTCCAGCTGGATATTGTCGGCGCCCTCAGCCTGGGCATGATCATGCCGGTCTTTTCCCTGCTGTTCGTGGATGTTTTTGATTCCATCGCCTCCTTTGTGGGCATCGCCGAAGTGGCCGGGCTGACCGAAGAAGACGGGACGCCCACCAACGTGGACCGGGCCCTGCTGGTGGACGCCTTTTCCACCACCATTTCCGGCCTGGCCGGATCTTCCTCCGGTACGGTGTACGTGGAATCCGGGGCCGGCATCAACGAGGGCGGCCGGACCGGCCTGACCGCCCTGGTCTCCGGGCTGCTCTTCCTGCCGTTCATGTTCCTTTCGCCGTTGCTCTCTTTTGTGCCGGACGTGGCCACCGCGCCGGTCCTGGTGCTGGTGGGGGTGTTCATGTCCCAGACCCTGGTGAACATCAACTGGAAGCAGTTCGAAGACGCCATCCCCGCTTTTCTGGCCATTATCCTGATTCCGCTGACCTTCAGCATCACCCAGGGGGTGATCTGGAGCTTTCTGGCCTATACCTTCCTGAAGTTGATCATGGGAAAAGGCCGGGAGGTACACTGGATGCTGTATATCATTGACATTTTCGCCGTTATTGCCCTGATGCTGCCAAGCACTTGATTGGATGACGGCGCTGGATTGACAAGACAGGTAGCGGCCGTTGACTTTTATACAAAGCCATTAATTATATCCGCAAGAGATTATTATCACCGATAAGGTTTCAAAACCGGTTGCCGGCTCTCTTTTTTCCGCGCCACTTGAGCCTTTCGGGAAAAAGCCGTTTGCCTCCGGCGGCGTTAAAAATTGCTCGCTGTCTGAGGGCGTCAGCCCGAGTTCGAGCAATTTAGCCGCCGGAGGCAAACGGCCCCGAAAGGGTCACGGCGCGGAAAAAAGAGAGCCGGCAAAACCACTAACCCGTTACCCGGGAGAATCAAATGACAGAAATCCGCATGCAGGCAGAGGTACGAACGGACTATGATTGCGAGGCATCGGGGCTGCCGGCCGAACGATGGGGCGAGGCCGTTTTCACCATCGGCGACCAGGAGATCGTGTTCGAGGTCAGCGTGGAAAAGGATATCATCGTGGCCATCATGACCGATGAGAACACCACCTGGAAAGGCACTCTGACCGGTCTCAACCAAATGATCAAGGCCGCCATCAAACCCGCCTGATCACTGCTTGGTCCGGAAAGAACGTCCCAGGGCACGGTTGATGATCTCGGCGTTGACCGGCTTGGCGATGTAGTCGTTCATGCCGGCGGCCAGGCAGTTCCGGCGATCCTCTTCTGCGGCATCGGCGGTCATGGCAATAATATAGAGATTATGATCCAGCACCGGTGAATCCGGATCACGGATGGTCCGGGCCACCTCAAAACCGTCCATTTCCGGCATGTGGATATCCAGGAAGACGGCCCGGTATCGCTGCTGCTGCATCTTTTCCAGGGCCTCGGTCCCGTCCCTGGCCGTTTCCACGGTCCAGCCGGACTTGCCCAGCAGATGCTGCATCAGCAGCAGGCTGGCGGAGTTATCCTCCACCACCAGCACGGCCATGTTATCATCCGGAACAGCATAATCGCCTTCTCCGCTGTTTTCCTCTTCGGCGGGCATATCCGACAGCGCCAGCGGCAGGGTGACGGTGAAGGTACTGCCCATGCCCTCTTCGCTTTCCACGGCGATCTTGCCACCCATGAGCTCGGCCAGATTCCTGGAGATGCTCAACCCCAGGCCGGTGCCTTCGTACTTGCGGGCGGTGCCGCCGTCCACCTGTCGGAACAGTTCGAAAATCGTCCCATGCATTTTTGCGGGAATACCGATGCCGGTATCGCTGACCGACAGGATAAAAAGCGACTGGTCCGTGTCATAGCGGACGCGGATGCGCACCGTTCCCTCCTTGGTGAACTTGACGGCGTTGGCTCCCAGGTTCATGAGAATCTGGCGCACCCGGGTCCGGTCACCGATGACCATGGAGGGGGCATCATAATCGACGATCAGCTCCAGGCCCTTGTTCTCGGCCGCGTACCGCAAAATGTTTTTCACTCCATGAACGGTTTCCAGCAGGTTGAACGGTTCGGCGACGATATCCATCCGGCCGGCTTCAATCCGTGATACATCCAGGATATCGTTGATGATTTCCAGCAGGCTGTTGGCCGAATTGTAAATAATATCGGCATACTCTTTCTGCTCGGCGTTGAGCGGAGTACTGCTCAGCAGCTCCACCATTCCCAGGATACCGTTCATGGGCGTGCGGATCTCATGGGACATGTTGGCCAGAAACTGCGACTTGGCCTGGTTGGCCTCTTCGGCCTGGTGCTTGGCCTCCTGCAAGGCCTCCTGGCTCTTTCTGCGGTCGGAAATATCCCGGCTGACCCCCATTAATCCAACGGCCTGACCGGCACTGTCCCGCATGACAGCGATATTCACCTCGATCCAGATGGTGGACCCGTCCTTGCAATTGTGCTCCAGTTCCATGATGGGCATTTCAGTCATACTTTCCCCCGCCTCTTCGCGTCTCATTGTCTCGTTGAAGGCTTCCAGGGCCAGTTCCTTAGAATCCGGCGGCAGGGGTTGATAAATTTTATTGCCCACGGCCTCTTCCGGCACAAAACCGGTCAATCGTTCCAGGGAGGGACTGATATAGGTCAGGTTCAGATCCAGGTCCGAGGTCCAGATGATGTCATTGGCGTTTTCCGCCAGGATGCGGAACTTCTCCTCGCTGGCCCGCAGCTCCTCCTCAGCGGTTTTGCGGTCGGTAAAGTCCTGGAGAATGGTGATGGCGGCAGTAACGCGGCCGTCATTGTCCCGGAGGGGGCAGGCCGTAAAATGAAGCCAGCGGTCCTGGCCGCCCAGGTCGGGGAAAAAATCCATGGCCTCAAAGGAACCGGCCAGCAGCGCGGGTTGATATTTCCCCTTGTAATACACCTCCAGCTGGTCGAGTCTCCCATCCAGAAGAAGGTCGGCGATGACCGGCCGCTCTTTTTCATAAAAGACCCGCCAGTGGTACCTGGTACCGATCATGTCGGCGGCGGAAATGCCCGTCAGCCGTTCCAGGCTGAGGTTCCAGTGGGTCACCCGGTGTTCGGCATCCAGCACGTAGGTGGGAATGGGGCTACCTTCGATGATATCGGCCAGGCTTTTTTCCTGGGCGCGCAATGCCTCTTCGGCTCGTTTCTGATCGGTGATATCCCGTGAGATCCAGAGGATGTATTCCCCGGAGAGCTGCCAAGCCGGGATATACAGGTTATGATAATACCGTTCCCCCAGGCGGCCGGGCAGTTCCTTGATCTTGCCGCTGGAAAGGGCCGCCCGGGCGGTGTCCATGACGCCGCCGGCCTTCTCCGCCGGCAAGAGTGCCCGGACATTCCGGCCGATGGCCTCCTCCCGGGTCAGCCCCAGAGTCCGGGCCAAGGGATCATTGACCTCCATGATCCTGCCGTCACCGGCGAGCAGGGCGATGGCGTCGGGAATGGTATTGAACAGCTTTTCATACTTTTCCTCCACCGCCCGCAGCTGGTGCTCCAGGGGAATCATCAACTTGTAGCGATGGATGGAATAGACCACCAGCAAAACCATGAAAGTGCTCAGGGGGGTGGACAAGGGGGGAATACTCAGACTCAGAAAGACCGGCAGAATTTCCGTGAAGACCCCCCCGAAAAACGGGACCGCCGCGGCGATAATGATGAGCAGGGCCTGTTTGCGCTCCTTGACCGAGGCGGCCCGGGCATGAAACCGGAACATCAGCAGCATGCCCCCGCCGATACAGCCGAGGATAAAAAGAATGTTGAGCGGGTAGAGGGGACCGGGAGCCAGGGAAATCCCCCACGGCTGGGCAGTAGGCTCCGTGTCGATGAGAAGGGTGGTCTGGTCCAGCACAGCCAGCACCAGGGCCACGATATACAAAATGGCGAGAATCAACCACAGCATCGGGGTGGGCCGGACCCGGGTATACGCCAGAAAAAAGTGCAGGCTGAGGACGGCGGTAAAAGAGGTTCCCCAGGTATCCAGGCGGGACCAGAAAAAGGCCAGTTCCAGGGTCGGCGCGGAATGCATCAGAAAATTGATGCCGCACCAGAAGGCCAGGGCCATGGTCAGCAGAAAAAACAGACGGTTCTCCCGGCTGCGGGCGTCAATGCCGATGACGTAAAAGCCCAGCAGGAGGTTGACCATCATTCCGAATAAAGGCAGTAAGCAGTAATAAGCCATGAACACCTGTTATCAAAAAAACAAAATCCTTTCCGTGGTTCAGCCGGAAAGGATCAATTCCCTGACGATGGGTAAAATCAAGTCGGTGCGCTTGCCGGGCGTATTGAGCATGATGACATACCGGTGCAGGCGGCCATCCGGGCCGTCAACAAATCCGACCCGGGTGCTGACGCCGTTCAGGTTGCCGGTTTTGTATAGGTCATCCCCGTCCCGGCGCATCAGGGGCCGGTACGGACGAAATGCCGCCAGCGCTTTGTCCATCGCCTCGACGGTTATCCGGTTCTCCCGGGAGAGACCGGCCCCGTCCGCCAGCCGGACGTTTTGAATGCCAAGTGTTTCTTCCAGATAGTGCCGCAGGGCGGCACGACCCGCCGCCAGTGTCGCCGGGGCACCTTTTCGCCTGGCTCCGCAGGCCAGCATCAGCTGGTTGGCGGTAAAATTGTTGGAATAGCGCATCAACCGGGTGACGATATCTTCCAGCCTGAATCCCGAGCGATGGCGATAGACCAGCCGATCCGCCTGCGTATCCGCCCGGCCGGGCCGGACCTCGCCTTGCACTTCGGCGCCGGCAGCAGTGAAAAACCAGGCGAACAACCGACCGGCATACTCGGCCGCCTTATCCTGGTGATTGATCAGCAATACCCGTCCCCGGGAGACGGGCATCCGGCGGAGCCGTTTTTCGGCAAAGGGCAGCAGGGGGGTCTCCGGCTCGGCACTGCGGTAATGACCGTTGTCCCGGACAAAGGCGACCGTGTTGAAGTTGGCACACAGGGCCCCGTTGGGCGCGTCATAGGGCTGCAGCGAGGGGACCGCGCGGCCGGGGATATGAATGGGCGCAAAGTAGGAATCATCCACGATGATATCGCCCACCTTCTGCACGTGCCGGGCAACTACAGCGGCCGCTTTTTCGATTTCTGCGGAAACAAAACAGGGGTCGCCGTATCCCTTGATGACCAGGTCCCCCGCCGGCGTTACAAAAAAATCCGTTTCAAACCGGTAGTCTTCGCCCAGGCCGGCCAGGGCGGCCAGGCTGGTGACGACCTTGACAATGGAAGCCGGCACCAGGGGAACCGTTTCATTCCGGGCATACAGCACCCGCTCACTCCGGCAGTCCGTGACCAGCACGGCGTCCCGCTCGCCGAGACAGCGATTCAGCCGCGCCGCCGGACCGACGCCGGCGAGGGCGGTTCCGCTGGCAAGCAGAACCAGGACACCGACGATCATCGCCAGCATCCGGGTCATAACGGGCTGCGGTCTGCTCATAACTGGTTTCCTCAAATCAGTCTTCCGCCTCCAGGAAGGCCCGGTAGGCGATATAAGTCGAGTAGATATCCGCCTTGCTGGAGATTTCAAACGGAGAATGCATGCCCAGCAGGGCCGGACCGCAGTCCACGATATCCATGCCATATTCAGCCAGGAACTTGGCGATGGTACCGCCGCCGCCCTGGTCGACCCGCCCCAGTTCTCCCGTCTGCCAGGCGACCCCGGCGCTGTTGAACAGGCGGCGCACCCGGCCGACATATTCGGCGCTGGCATCGCTGGAGCCGGACTTGCCCCCCGAGCCGGTGAATTTGGTAATGCAGATACCCTATCCCAGGCGGGCGGCATTGTTTTTTTCATGGACCTCCTGGTAGTCGGGATCCAGGGCACCGTTGACATCCGCCGAAAGCGCCCGGGTAGCGGCCAGGGTCTTGCGCAGGGTCCGCTCATCGGTGGCCGCACCGGTCAAGAACAGCAGATCCGAAGTAAAATCCTCGAGCAGGCGGGACTTGGCGCCGGAATTCCCCTCGCTGCCGATCTCCTCTTTGTCGTAGAACATGGTCACGGCAGTCTGCCGCGGCTGACGGGCAGCCAGCAGCGCCTGCAGGGAAGTGTAGGCACAGATGCGGTCATCCTGTCCATAGGCGCCGACCAGGCTCCGGTCCAGCCCCACGTCCCGCGACAGGCCGGCCGGCACCGCCTCCAGTTCGGCACTGGCAAAATCTTCTTCCACCAGGCCGTAGGTTTCGAAAAGTTCCCGCAGAACGGTCAATTTAAAACGCTGGCCGGTCTTCTTATCGCCGGTGGGCAGACTGGCGGCCAGGAGATTCAGCTTCTCCCCGTCAAACACGTCGGCCAGCTTTTTGTTGGCCTGGAGCTTGCGGGCCAGGTGGGGCAGAAGATCGGCAATGGTGAAAACCGGATCTCCCGGATTATCCCCCAAAGATACGTCCACCACGCTGCCATCCCGCTTGATGATGCGGCCGTACAGGGCCAGCGGCCGGGAGAGCCATTGATATTTGCGGATACCGCCGTAATAATGCACCTTGAGCAGGGCCAGTCCCACCTCTTCATAAAGCGGATTCTGTTTCAGATCCAGGCGGGGGGAATCGATATGGGCGGCCAGCAGGTTCAAGCCGTCGGACACCGCCCCGCTGCCGACCACGGCCGCGGCCACGGCCTTGTCGTGATACAGGCGATATACTTTCCTCTTCCGGGCGGAAGCCCGGCGGATATCCGCAAAACCGTTTTTTTGCAGTTCAGCCACGATGGCGGCCGCGGCCCGGCGTTCGGTTTTGGCGTCATCCAGAAACTGCCGATACTTTTCGGCAAACGCGAAAGCCGCTTTTGCCTCGGCGGCGGAAAACCGGTCCCAGGCCGGCGTCCTCTCCAGGCACACCTTGTCGGCCAGTGCCTTGACCTCTTTTTTCGACATCCTGCTGCGCATCCACCTCTCCTCTCCGAATATCATCAGCGGCTTTCCAGAATCAGCGTAACCGGTCCGTCATTGACCAGGGCGACGTCCATCATGGCCCCGAACCGGCCGGTGGCCGTCTCCACCCCCTGTCCGCGGACCTGTTCGGCAAAATACCGGTACAACGGCCGGGCCGTATCCGGTCCGGCCGCCTTGATAAAGGAAGGCCGCCGGCCCCGGCTGCAGTCGGCCAGCAGGGTAAACTGGGAGACCACCAGCATGGCGCCGCCCGTATCCAGCAAAGAGCGGTTCATCTTGCCCTGTTCATCTTCGAAAATCCGCAGGTTGACGATCTTGGACGCCAGCACATCGGCATCCTTTTCCTCGTCATCCGCGGCCACCCCCAGCAGAATCATCAATCCTGGACCGATGGCGCCCACGGTCTCCCCGTCCACGGTGACCGAGCTCTCTTTTACCCGTTGAATCACTGCCCGCATACTTCTCCCGATTATTCTTTATCGTTTTCAATTAGTTCCGCCAGGGCCTGCAGGGCCATGACATAGCCGGTTTTCCCGAACCCGGTCACCAGCCCCACGGCCACATCGCTGACCAGGGACTTGTGCCGGAAGGGCTCCCGTTGATAAATATTGGACAGGTGCACCTCCACCACCGGAACATCCAGCAGCAGCAGGGCGTCCCGGATGGCCACGCTGGTGTGGGTGTAAGCGGCGGGGTTGATGATCAGGCCGCAATAACCGCCGCCGGCCGCTTCCTGGATCCGTTCCACGATCCGGCCCTCGCTGTTGGACTGGAAGCACCCGGCCGCCAGCCCGTATCGCCCGGCGGCATCCCCGATCAGCCGGTCAATGTCGGCCAGGGTGTCCCGGCCGTATTGTTCCGGTTCCCGGGTACCCAGCATGTTCAGATTGGGACCGTGAATGACCAGCACCCGTTTTTTTGTCTCTGCCATTGTATCTCCCCCTGTTTTCTTCGGAACTCGGTTTATCCGGACAGCCGGCGCAGGGTGGCGATGGTTTGCCCGTAATCCGCGCTGTGAAAAACAGCCGACCCGGCCACCAGCACATCCGCCCCGGCCGCGGCGATGTCGGCCACGGTCTCGGCGTTGACCCCGCCGTCCACCTGTACCAGGGTCGACAACCCCTGCTCGGCGATCATGGTTTTCAACACCCGGATCCGCTCCAGCGAGTTGGGAATAAACCCCTGCCCGCCGAAACCGGGATTGACACTCATGACCACCACCAGGTCCAGGTCCGCCAGAATCCAGCGTATTTCCTCCAGGGACGTGGCCGGATTCAGCGCCACCCCGGCCTTGACCCCGAGATCCCGGATGTGTTGTATGGTCCGGTGCAGATGCACACAGGCTTCGACGTGTACAGCCAGATAATCCGCGCCGGCCGAGGCAAAGGCGTCAATATACCGGTCCGGATCGTTGATCATCAGGTGAACATCCATCGGCTTGTCCGTCACCCGGCGGACGGCTTCGGCCACCAGTGGTCCGATGGTCAGGTTAGGCACGAAACAACCGTCCATGACATCCACGTGGATCCAGTCGGCCCCGGCCCGGTCCACTGCCTGCACCTCTTCCCCCAGGCGTGTAAAATCCGCCGACAGAATCGATGGAGCGATTTTTTTCATCAATTTTTCTCCTGTTGGCAATGCCGCATGTTTTTCCCGGACCGCTTCACCGGAATGCCCTTACCAGCCGTTGAATACGCGGGTTTCGGTGAGTTCCCCGTCCACGTACAGCAGCACGGTGGCGTCCCGGCGGGACGGCACCAGCACCCATATTTCCGAACCGGGCGGTTGATACTGGTCGTAAATATCGGTGGTCATCCCGAAACAACTCATCGTCACCTTAATATGCCGGTTTAAAAAACCATTTTCAAGCCTGTGGCGAAAAAGCCTCGTACCGCCGCCGGCCGCGTCATAGTCGGCCGGCCCGGCTTCGCGGTTGATCACCAGGTTGATCCCATCTCCTTCGGTAATACAGGCCCCCGGCAGGGGATCGTGAGAAACGACGGAGTTGCTGGGCTCGGCCGCGTCCTCCGCTGCGGTAACCCGCCCCAGGATCATGCCGGCTTCTTCCAGGTACATGACGGCCGTTGCAAACGGCAGGCCGGACAGGTCGGGCATGACGTATTTCAGGGGCCGGGCGCCGCGGCTGACCAGCAGGCTGACGCCTGTTTCCCGGTTGACCAGGGTGCCGGCCGGGGGAGACTGGGCCATGATCTCATTTTCCGCAATCCCGTCGGCATGGGTTTCGGAAACAATATCCAGCCGCAGGCCGTTGGCTTCAATCAGCAGACGGCCCTGCTCCAGGGTATCGCCGGACAGATCGGGCATGGGAATCTGCTGCGGACCCTTGGAGACCACCAGCTGCACATCCCGGCCGGTCTTGATCTCCAGCCCCGGCTCGGGGTCCTGGAAAATCACATGGTTCCGGGCCACCTCATGACTGTAGCGGGTTTCCCGGACCTTGATATCCAGCCCCAGATCCGTCAGCAGTTCCAGGGCATGGGTGATATGCCTGCCGTTCAGATCGGGCACAATAACGGTCTGCGAACTCTTGGTCAGCAGGACCACCGTAAAATAGGCGCTGCTGCCGACAAGAAAAGCAAATCCAGCAAAAAGTAGTATCAGCCGTATGATTTGTCTGATCATGATTTTTTCTGCAACCGCACCCCGAAAAAACCGTCCAGGTCGTGGGGATAGACCGCGCTGGCAAAACAGCCTTTTTCGTCTACCAGATCCTCGGCGGCGCCTCCCAGAAGACCATGTTTCCTATTTATACCAAATTCAGGGTGCAGATTCAAAAAGGCCTCGATGACCTGCTCGTTTTCCTCCGGCTCCCGGCTGCAGACCGCGTACAGCAGAAGACCGCCGGGCCGGACGCGGGGCGCCAGCCGGTCCAGCAGGCGGACCTGGAGCCCGCGATGGCGCTCGATATCCGTAGGCGTAACCGACCAGCGGGTATCGGGATTGCGGCGCAGTACCCCCAGCCCGGAACAGGGGCAGTCGGCAAAAATCCGGTCATACCGGGCCGGGCCGGGCAGATGATCATCTTGCAGAAGATCGGCGGCAGCAGCGGTCACATTGCGGACGCCCAGCCGCTTCATTTCCCCTTCCAGTACGGCCAGTTTCCCCGGATTCCTGTCCACGGCGTAAATTTTTCCCCGGTTTTCCATCAGCTGGGCGATATGGGCGGTTTTGCCCCCGCGGCCGGCGCAGGCATCCAGGATGGTCTCTTGCGGCCGGGGATCAAAATAACGACAAACCAGCTGGGCGGCTTCATCCTGGACCTGGATCCAGCCCTGCCGGAAAGCGTCCAGCTCGTCCACCGGCACCCGGGGTGAGTAAAAACTGAACGCCCCGGGCGCGTACCGCCCTTCCTGGAGACGGCTCACCTCACCAGAAAGAGATTCCCTGGCCCGGGCCGGGGTTGTTTTCAGAAGATTGGCGCGGACGGTTACCGGCGGAATGGTATTAAGGGCGCGGCCCATCGTTTCGGTCATCTTTCGGCCGTACCGGTCGACCCATCGCTGCAGCAGCCATTCCGGCAGGGAAAGCGCCACCGCCAGGGGAGCCAGGTCCTCCTGGCGGACATCCGGCCAGGCGACCTGCTCCCGATTGCGGATGGCGGCGCGCAGCACACCGTTGACAAACCCTTTCAGCCGGGGGTGCCCTGTCCGGCCGGCCATGGTAACGGCGGCGTTAACGGCGGCGTAATCGGGGATGCGATCCAGGTAATAGATCTGAAACAGGGCCAGCCGCAGGATATTGCGGATGCCGGGCTCAATCCGCTGAAACGGGGTTCGGGATAATTCTGCGATCAGCCAGTCCAGGGCGTTGCGGTGGCGCAGTACGCCGTAAACCAGGGTGGTCACCAGCGCCCGTTCCCGCCGGTCCGGCATTGCCGCCGCGGACATATTTTTCTCCATGATGCCGTCCAGGGTCTGCCGGCCGGTTTCCAGCTCATTTAACACGGCTGCGGCCACGGAACGCGCGTCGGGAAAAGGGGTCTTCATGGCTGTGTCTCCGGAAAACAGGAAGAGATGATGGGGGACTTTTCATCCTGTCAGGAAAAAAGGGCATTTTCGGGGACAAAACAGCCCCTGAGAAAATCATCAATGTTCAGCACCTTTCCGGAAGCCCCCTGAATCCGTAGAATCGAAAGGGCGTCCTGGCCCGCCTGGACCCGCAGTTCACCGGAAAATCCCGGCAGAACGGTGCCCGGCGGCGCCGTCGCCTGGCCGGCAACAGCCTCCGCCCGGTGAATGGCCAGCCGTTTTTCGTCCCAGAAGGTATAGGCCCCCGGCCAGGGGGTCATCCCCCGGATAAGGTCAACCGGCCGATGGGCCGGCTGCCGCCAGTCGATCCGGCCGTGGGCCTTGGTCAGGCGGGGCGCATAGCTCGCCCGGGAATCATCCTGGGGGACCGGCGCGGCCTGGCCGGCAGCGACCAGCCGGATGGTTCGAACCAGGACCTCCGCCCCGATCAGTGCCAGCCGGTCATGCAGCTCGCCGGCGGTTTCTTCCGGCTGGATGGGCACCTTTTCCGTCAGAATGATATCTCCGGCATCCATTTCTTCGCTCATAAACATGCTGCAGACTCCCGTTTCCGATTCACCATTGATCAGCGTCCATTGAATCGGCGCCGGGCCGCGGTAGGCCGGCAACAGGGAAGGATGGATATTGACGGCGCCCAAGGGGGGCAAATTCAGCAGCGGAGGGGGCAGAAGCTCGCCATAGGCGACCACCGCGAGAAAATCGGGAGCCAGGGAGGCAATCCGGTCCCGGGCCTCTGGTGAACGCAGGGAGGCGGGCTGCAGTACGGCCAGACCGTGTTTTCCCGCGGCTTGCTTGACCGGCGGCGGTGTCAGCGTGCGGCCCCGCCCCCGGGGCCGGTCCGGCTGGGTCACCACCAGGGCAAGGTCATGGCCCTCCCGGACCAGGGCTTCCAGGCTCGGCACGGCGAAATCAGGCGTGCCCAGGAACACGATGGTACGCCGATCCGTCATGAAACCTTCCGTTTCTTCCTGGCCTTCTTTTTGTACAGTTCCCGTTTCAGCCGGCTGCTGCGGTCCAGCAGCAGGATGCCGTTCAAATGATCGATCTCGTGCTGGAGCACCACTGCCTCAAGATTTTCGGCGGTGATGGTCAGCGGACGCCCCTGCCGGTCCAGGCCATGGACCTCCACCCGGGCGGAACGTTTCACGTCGGTCCGGAATTCCGGCAGGCTGAGACAGCCCTCTTTTTCGGAAAGATATGCTCCTTCGGCCGCAACGATTTCCGGATTGATGACAGTGTGAAACCGGCGTTTGTCCCGCTCGTCGGAAACATCATAAATGATGATACGGCAGTCACTGTCCACCTGCACTGCCGCCAGCCCCACGCCCTGGCGGACATACATGGTTTCGGCCATGTCATCAATCAGTTTCTGCACGTCGGCCTGCTCCGGTGATTTCACCGGCTGGGCCGGCCGTTGCAGGATCGGGGCCGGATAGGTTACTATTTCAAGAACGGCCATGATTTAAAACCCCTTTTCCGCCAGCAGCTGCTCCGCCGTAGCAACGTCTTTTTGAATCTGTTCTTTCAGCTCCTCGATGCCGTCGAATTTCTTTTCATCCCGGATGCGCTGCACAAAATCGACCCGCACCCGATGGCCCCGGATGGCCTCATCAAAATGAAGGATATGCACTTCCACCGTGAATATATGATCGTCAAAGGTGGGGCTGTAGCCGATATTGGCCACTCCCCGGTATTGCCGGCCCGCATGCCGGACCACCACCGCATACACCCCGGCCAGCGGACAGAGTTCATCGGCCAGCTTGATGTTGGCGGTGGGGAATCCCAGGGTCCGGGCACCACGGCCCCGACCGCTGACCACCTCACCCCGGATTTGATAATATCGTCCCAGCATTTCGTGCGCGGCATCCATGTCGCCGGCACTGACTCGATTGCGGATCTCAGTGCTGCTGATTTTGGGCGACTGTCCGGCCAGCGAGACTTTTTCCAGGCAGACCAGCTCGAACCCGAATTTTTCCGCCGCTCGCTGCAGAAAGGCGATATCCCCCTCGCGGTTGCGGCCGAAGGCATAATCTTCGCCCACCACCATGGCCTTCATGCCGAGACGACGGATGAGAATGTCCTCGACAAATTCCGCTGCCGATATACCGGCAAAGGACTTGGTAAACGGAATGCAAAGACACACATCCACGCCGGCGTCTGCAATCAGTTCAATCTTCTGTTCCTTGAGGGTGATCAGCGCCGGCATCTTTTGTTTGGACAGCACCCGCAGGGGGTGGGGATCGAAGGTAATCACCACGGATGTCCCCGAAATCTGTGCGGCCTTTTTTCGTAATGACTGAAACAGAAGCCGGTGCCCTTTATGCACGCCGTCAAAATTTCCAATGGTGACCACGGCATTGGGGTACGGCGTTTTGATTTGATTCAGATCTTCAACAAGCTGCATTGATTTTTTTGCCAACCTCATTTTTCCGGCGGATATTATTCTTGACAGCACCCTAAAAACTATATATATAAAAAATTTTTATTGCCGAGGCAATAATTATTATTTAATATGCTTTCGGTTTGGGCCGAAGTGGCGGAATTGGTAGACGCGCTAGGTTCAGGGTCTAGTGAGGGTTTCCTCGTGGGAGTTCAAATCTCCCCTTCGGCACCACCTGATTAAATCAGCCGCAATCTCGACGGATTGCGGCTTTTTTTGTTTCTCAAGGCGCGGATAGGGTGTAATTTGGGCATAGCTTGTGCATTTGATTTTTCTTGACACATTAGACTAAAATAGTGATAATTAGATAAGGGATGATCAAACAATATTTTGCAATATTTTGTAAAAATTCACATTACAAATACAAATTTTTTATTTGGCTTTTATTCTCTTAAGTTAGGTTAGGTTAAGAAATGACTCATATTGAGATGAAAATTAAGTTGCCGATATCCATTAAGAAGAAAGAAAATTGGTACATTGCCTGTTGCCCTATTTTAAATGTTTTTAGCCAAGGGAAAACGCGCAAAAAAGCCAAAGAGAATCTTGTGGATGCGTTGTATTTATTTTTAACCTCTTGTTTGGAGAGGGGGGCTCTTGACGACGTCCTGTAAGAATCTGGTTTCCATAGGATCAGTAA
>CAYTQK010000007.1:14288-24678 GCA_964439745.1 uncultured Desulfobacterales bacterium | reverse complement strand
GCAAAAAACAGGCCGGAAAGTTCGCGGCCGGGCCAAATATCTGGACAAGATCTTTCTACTTATATTATATATAAATAAAAACCTCATCAAAAATCGTATTGTCAGCCATCACATGAAAAATGTCATTCCCAGAACCAAGATCGTCTGTACCATCGGCCCGGCCAGCGACAGCGCCGAAAGCATTCGCCGCCTGGTCGACCATGGCATGCGCATCGCCCGGCTGAATTTTTCCCAGGGCACCCATGCCGAGCACGCCGCAAAAATCGAGCGGATCCGGGCGGCGGCCCGACAGGCCGGCAAACCCGTTGCCATTCTCCAGGACCTGGCCGGCCCCAAAATCCGGGTGGGCCATATTCCCGAGCCCGGCATCCGCCTGGAACCGGGAACCCTGCTGACCTTGTCGGCCGACCCGTCCCCGGGTTCGACCGAGCGGGTGCCGGTAGCCTTTCCCCGGCTGGCCGATACCGTCCGGCCCAACGACCGCATCCTGCTGGCCGACGGCCTCATGGAATTGCAGGTCCGTGAGATCCAGGGCAGTGATATCGCCTGCCGGGTCATCACCGGCGGCGTGCTGACCTCTCACAAGGGGGTCAATCTTCCCTCCGGCTCGGCAGGGATATCCGCGGTCACGGGCAAGGACCGGGCCGACCTGGACTTCGGCCTGGCCCATGGCGTGGATTTCGTGGCCCTGTCTTTCGTTCGCCGCGCCGCGGACATTGAGCTGATTAAAAAAATTATCGGCCAGGCCGGCCGGAACACCCCGGTCATCGCCAAGATCGAAAAACAGGAAGCCATCAACCACTTTGACGAAATCCTGGCCACGGCCGACGGCATCATGATCGCCCGGGGAGACCTGGGGGTGGAGATTCCCCTGGAAGAAGTGCCGGTGATTCAGAAAAAACTGATTCAGCAGGCCAACACCGCCGGCAAGCCTGTCATCACGGCCACCCAGATGCTGCGCTCCATGGTGGACTCCCCCCGGCCGACCCGGGCGGAGGCTTCGGACGTGGCCAACGCCGTGCTGGACGGGACCGACGCGGTCATGTTGTCCGAAGAAACGGCCAGCGGCAATTATCCCCTGGAGGCCCTGCGGCAGATGAAGCGCATCGTGGCCAACGCGGAAACCGCCTATCCGGCCACCCATTACCAGCAGCTGCTGCCGGAAAAAGTGGTGTCCGACTCGGTCACCTATTCGGCCTGCGTGCTGGCCGATCACCTGGACGCGGCCGTCATCCTGGCCCCGACCCGTTCCGGCCGGACAGCCATGTCCCTGTCCCGGCTGCGGCCGCGCCAGCCTGTATTCGCCTTTACCCCCGATGAAACCGTGGTCCGGCGGCTTTCCCTCTACCGGGGGGTTTACCCCCGGGTGATTCCCGATCCGGTGGACTCGGAGCAGATGATCGAAGAGATCACCGAACAGATGCGGCAGTCCGATCATGTCACCCCCGGCGAGCTGGCGGTCATCACTTCCGGACAGCCCCTGTGGGTACCCGGAACAACAAATACCATCCGGGTAAAACATATATGATCCGGTTTCTTGCACGACCGGAAACCCCGCCAGCCATATATTACGAAATTGTAACTTCCGGAATCTGTTCCTGTTCAAAAAAAACCTTTCTTCCCGGAAAAAGAGCGGGCGGTCGGTACAAAAACTGGCTATCACCGGAGTGCGGGGGAGCAAAGCGGCCGCCCTTGTACGCAGATGACTGCGACTTGAAACAAAAAATTACATTTTTGCTACTTTTATTAAAAAAATTACAAAAATGAAACCATGCCGCCCCCTCGTCCGATCCCGCTGCCAACCATAAAAAATATTTAGTTTCAATTATTTATAAAAAAATATGCAGGTGGCATGCATATTGCTTTTTATTCTGGAAACGATGCGCTGATCGCATCCAACCCATTTATCATTATGAGGATATACAACAGGAGGACGACATGATGAATTGCCAGACCACCGATGACGTAAAAAAGATTGTCAAGGACAAGGACATCAGCTTTATCCAGTTCTGGTTCACCGATGTGCTGGGTAGTTTGAAAAGTTTCGCCATCACCCCGGACGAGCTGGACGAGGGCATCGAGGATGGCATGGGCTTTGATGGGTCCTCCATAGAAGGCTTTGCCCGCATCGAAGAAAGCGACATGATCGCCAAACCGGACCCCACCACCTTTCAGCTGGTACCCTGGCGGGGTGAGGGTGAGCGGCCGGTGGCCCGGATGTTCTGCGATATTCTGCAACCGGACGGTTTTCCCTACGAGGGTGATCCCCGCTATATCTTTAAGCGTCTTCTCAACCAGGTGGCTGAAAAGGGCTATACCTTTTTTGTGGGACCGGAACTGGAATACTTCTATTTTAAAAACAACGCCGGCACCGAAATCATAGACAAGGGCGGCTATTTTGACGCCCGGCCGGTGGATGGTGCCAGCGATCTGCGGCGGCAGACCATTTTCGCCCTGCAGTCCATGGGCATCCAGGTGGAATACAGCCACCACGAGGTGGCCCCCAGCCACCACGAGGTGGCCCCCAGCCAGCACGAGATCGACCTGCGCTACGCCGAAGGGCTGAAGATGGCCGACACCACCATGACCTACCGCATGATCGTCAAGGAAGTGGCCCATCGCAACGGTCTCTACGCCACCTTTATGCCCAAACCCCTCTTCGGGGAGAACGGCAGCGGCATGCACGTGCATCAGTCCCTCTTCAGGGACGGCAAGAACACCTTCTACAGTCCGGACGGCCGGTTCAGCCTGTCGGAGACCGCCAAGCACTATATCGCCGGCATCCTCAAGCACGCCCCGGAGATCACCGCCCTCTGCAACCAGTGGGTCAACTCCTACAAGCGGCTGGTGCCGGGATATGAAGCGCCGGTCTACGTCTCCTGGGCCAACCGCAACCGTTCGGCCATGATCCGGGTACCCATGTACAAGCCGGGCAAGGAAGCCGCCACCCGCATGGAATTCCGGGCGCCGGACCCCTCCTGCAACCCCTACCTGGCCTTTGCCGCCATGCTCGGAGCCGGCATGGAGGGAATCGAAAAGAAATACGAGCTGGCCGATCCGGTGGAAGAGGACATCTTCGAGATGACCCCGGCCGAACGGGAGGCCAAGGGTATTACCGAACTGCCGGGCAACCTCTACGCGGCCATCAAGGAGACCGAAAACAGCGCCCTGGTCAAAAAGATTCTCGGCGAACATATTTTCAACAAGTTCATCGAAAACAAGAAGATCGAATGGGACCGCTACCGGACGCACGTCAGCCAGTTTGAGCTGGATGAGTATCTGCCCAAGCTGTAAGCGGGCAAGCCCGGCTGGCTTACTCGTCGGTTTCCGATTTACGGCTGACGTTGAACCGGAATCAAAGGAAGATGATATCGGCGACAGAAAACAAGGCGAAGAAGCATCTGATGCAGTAAAAACAATAAAGATGGCACTGGCTGCTTTTTTGAAAAAGACGATCCCCAGTGCCAACACTGAAACGTCACAGATATGGTTGTTGCAAAAAGGCAATTGCCCGCCATCCCGGGCTTTGCCTTTTTGCGGCTTGCCCATGCCAACCTGAAAAGAGAAGGAATCATGTGCCGCTTATTTGCCATTACCAGCGAAGAGCCCTTGTCGCCCATGGTCGCCCTGGAGGCGCTCGATGTCATGCGGGAGGGCCATGACGGCTCCGGGGTCGGTCTTTTCCTGCGGGACCTGGGCGGACCGTTTGAAAAAATCAAGGACACCCCGGTCCTGTCCGGCATCTTTACCGCCGAAGGCCTGCGCCGGCTGGACCATTACATGATGGAGATCGGCTTTCTGACCAAGCACAAGATTTCCATCAAGGTACCCAAGCAGCAGCCCCCCGGGGTTCCCCGGCGGGACGTCTACCTCATCCGGGCCTATGAATACCCCGACGAATGGGAAGGGCTCACCTGGGAAGAGTGCCAGCAGCGGCTGACCCGGATCCGGCTGGAGTTGATCGCCATGGGCCAGGCCAACCAGGACATGATCGTTTTTTCCTTCTGGCCGGATATCATCATGCTCAAGGAGATCGGCGATCCCCTGACGGTGGCCCGCTACCTGGACCTGGGGCGGGAGGAACTCAACGCCCGCGTCATCATGGCCCAGGGCCGGCAGAACACCAACTACGCCATCAACCTGTATGCCTGCCATCCCTTTTTCCTGGGCGGCTACGCCACCATGACCAACGGGGAAAACACGGCCTTTGTACCCATCCGGGAATACCTCATGTCCCGGGGATTTGAAGGGTATTCGGGGTTCTATTCCGATTCGGAGGTGTTCACCCACATTCTCCATTACACCATGGCCCGTCTGGGTCTGGGCGTGGACGCCTACAAGCACATTATTACCCCGCTGCAGGACGCGGCCCTGGCAAAGCACCCCAACGTCGAACTGCTCAAGCATCTGAAACAAAGCTGCCGCCGGCTGATCATCGACGGCCCTAACTGCACCATCGGCTGCTTGCCGGATCACAGCCTGTTCATGGCCCAGGACCGGAAAAAACTGCGGCCCGGCGTGGTCGGCGGCTATCCCGGCCGGTACGCCTTTTCCTCGGAAATCTGCGGCCTGGACGCGGTCATCCCGGAGCGGAACAAGGCCGCGGACATTCAACCCATGCATTTGGACACGGTCATCGTCAACCCGGACCGCAAGGAGATGCAGTTATGCAGCCAGACGGAAGAATTACACCTTCCCAACTGAACATCAAGGACCTGCCCTGGCAGATCCTGTGGGATAAGGACAAGTGTACCCTGTGCGGCCGTTGCACGGCCGTCTGCCCGGTGCAGGCCCTGGAACTGGGCGCCTTTCAAAAGCGCCGGGTCACGGCCGACCTGCGCCTGGATCCGCCGGCGGCCAGCGATTACACCGTTTATCACGGCATCCGCCAGCGCCTGGAGCCGGCCAACGCCTGCGTGGGCTGCGGCATGTGCAGCCTGTGCTGCCCCAATGACGCCATCCGGCCCCTGCACAACGACGAGGCCGACAAGCTGGTGTTTCACGTCAACCAGGGCGGTTTGCCCCGCCGGCGCGGCGGCCGGCGCAACGCGGCCGGCGGGATCCTGGACCGCATCAAGTTCGTCCGCATTTCCATGCTCACCGACCCGGCCCTGGACGCCGGCCGGCACGAGTTTGAACTGCGCACCCTACTGGGACGGATCCTGCCACCGGAAAAAAACCTTGCCCACCTGAGGGACCACGGCTGGATTCCGCCGGTCCGGGAGATCTATCCCCTGATTATCGGGGGCATGTCCTTCGGCGCTCTCTCCCCGACCATGTGGGAAGGGCTGCAGATGGGGGTGAGCTACCTCAACGAAGAGCTGGACATGCCGGTGCGCATGAGCACCGGCGAGGGCGGCTGCCCGCCCCGGCTGCTGCGCAGCCGGTTCCTGCAGTACGTCATTCTCCAGATCGCCAGCGGCTACTTCGGCTGGGACGAAATCATCCATGCCATCCCGGAAATGAAGGTGGATCCCTGCGCCATCGAGATCAAGTACGGCCAGGGGGCCAAGCCCGGCGACGGCGGCCTGCTCATGTGGTACAAGGTCAACCAGCTGATTGCCGCCATCCGGGGCGTGCCCACCGGGGTCAACCTGCCCAGTCCGCCTACCCACCAGACCAAGTACTCCATCGAGGAGGCGGTGGCCAAGATGATCCAGTCCATGTACATGGCCTGGGGCTTCCGGGTGCCGGTCTATCCCAAGATCTCGGCCACCTCGACCTCCCTGGCGGTGCTCAACAACCTGACCCGCAACCCGTACGCCGCCGGCCTGGCCATCGACGGCGAAGACGGCGGCACCGGCGCCGCCTACCACGTCTCCTTGAACACCATGGGGCACCCCATTGCCAGCAACCTCCGGGACTGCTACCTCAACCTGGTCAAGCTGGGCATGCAGAACGAGATTCCCCTGTTCGCCGGGGGCGGCATCGGCAGGACCGGCAACCTGGCGGCCAACGCCGCCGCCCTGATCATGCTCGGGGCCAGCGGGGTCCAGACCGGCAAGTACATCATGCAGGCAGCCGCCGGCTGCCTGGGGTCGGAAAGCGACCGCTGCAACGTCTGCAACCTGGGCATCTGCCCCAAGGGCATCACCTCCCAGGATCCCCGGCTGTACCGCCGGCTGGACCCGGAAGACGTGGCCCGGCGCGTGGTCGACGTGTTCATCAGTTTTGACACGGAGCTCAAAAAAATATTCGCCCCCCTGGGTCGGTCCACCTCACTGCCCATCGGCATGTCCGATGCCCTGGGCATCGACGACGCCGCCGCAGCCGAACGCCTCAGTATTCAATACGTCGTCTAACCGGAGCAGAACCATGAACCAACCTGAATTCTATATCATCGACGGCAAGCAGAATGGAATACGCATCGAATCCCGGGTCCTGGAAGAAGCCCTGCAGCAGGCCGTGGCCGAGGGAAAACGGCAGATCGAAGTCAAGGCCTTCGGCCAGCACGGCATCGGCGGCCGGCTGTGGAAGGCCGGCGACGAAACGGTCCATATCCGCATCAGCGGCCAGGCCGGCCAGCGGGCCGGCTCCATGGGATTTCCCAACACCCGGATCGAAATCATGGGACCGGTCTCGGACGACCTGGGCTGGCTCAATGCCGGCGCCGAAATCATAGTGCATGGTCATGCCGGCAACGGCACGGCCAATGCCATGGCCCAGGGAAAGCTTTACATCGCCGGCAATATCGGCGCCCGGGGCATGACCATGACCAAGAGCAATCCCCGCTTCGCCCCCCCGGAGATGTGGGTGCTGGGGTCCGCGGGCGACTACTTCGGAGAGTTCATGGCCGGGGGCATCGCCGTCATTTGCGGGATCGAGCCCCAGACCCCAAACAATATCCTGGGCCACCGCCCCCTGGTGGGCATGGTCGGCGGCCGGGTCTTTTGCCGCGGTCCGCACCAGGGCTATAGCACGGCCGACGCCAAACCCGCGGCCATTTCCGACAATGCCTGGCACTGGCTGGAGACCAACCTGGTCTTGTTTCTAAAGCGCATCGGCCGGCCGGAACTGCGGGATCAATTGACCGACCGGCAACAGTGGCAGCTGCTGACGGCCCGCTCTCCCCGGGAAAAGGTGAGCACGGCCAAACGATCCCTGGCCAGCTTCCGGGCCGAGGTCTGGGACCGGGAACTGGGCGCGGGCGGCCTTATCGGCGACCTGACCACCCTGGACCGCAGCCCGGTGCCGGTGATTACCACCGGCGACCTGCGGCGGTATGTGCCCGTCTGGGAAAATAAGCAATACCTGGCCCCCTGCCAGGCCACCTGCCCGGCCGGCATTCCCATCCAGCAGCGCTGGGGACTGATCCGGGAGGGCCGCCTGGACGAGGCCGTGGAACTGGCCCTGGACTATACCCCCTTTCCGGCCACGGTCTGCGGTTATCTCTGCCCCAACCTGTGCATGTCCGCCTGCACCCGCGGGGACGCCCTGATGCGACCGGTGGACATCACCCTGCTGGGAAAAGCCAGCCGCGAGGCTACCCCGGCCGAATTGCCCCCCCGGTCCGGGGAAAAGGTGGCCGTGGTCGGCGGCGGCCCGGCCGGTATCTCCGTGGCCTGGCAGCTCCGGCAGCAGGGCCACCAGGCGGTTATCTTTGACACGGAAAAAGCGCTGGGCGGCAAGATGTCGGCGGTTATTCCGGAAAGCCGCATCCCCAAGGAGGTCCTGTCCGCCGAGCTGGAACGGGTAAGAAAGCGTCTCGACCAGGTTCACCTGCAGCAGAGACTCAACCAGACCGAAGTCCAGCAGCTGCGGGAGGACTATGATTTTGTGGTCCTGGCGGCCGGGGCCTGGAAACCCCGCACCCTGCCGATTCCCGGCAGCGAACGGCTGGTGACCGCCCTGGAATTTCTGGCCGCGGCCGCCGCCGGCAAGGCCGACCCCGGCCGGCGGGTAGTCATTATCGGCGCCGGCAACGTGGGCTGCGACGTGGCCACCGAAGCCCATCGGCTGGGTGCCGAAGAAATCATCCTGATTGACGTGCAGCAGCCGGCCTCGTTCGGCAAGGAAAGACAGGAAGCCGAGGCCATCGGCGCCATCTTCCGCTGGCCCTGCTTCACCAAAAAAATCACGGCCAAGGGAGTGGTGCTGCAATCCGGGGAAACCATTCCGGCCGACACGGTGGTGGTTTCCATCGGCGACGCCCCGGACACGGATTTTCTGCCGGCGGACATCGCCACTGCCGGCGGTTTTGTGACCGTCAATGAATTGTTCCAGACCTCCGATCCGCGGGTGTTCGCCATCGGCGACCTGGTCAAGCCGGGTCTGCTGACCGACGCCATCGGCGCCGGCCGGCGGGCGGCCGCGGCCATCAATGACCTGCTGGCCGGGAGGCCGCCCGAAACAGAGCGGCGCCGGGTGATCGACAAATCCCGCATCAGCCTGGCCTATTTTGACCGGCGCCTGACCGCCTTTGCCGACACCAAGCATTGCGGTGAGCAGTGCGCTTCCTGCGGCACCTGCCGGGACTGCGGCATCTGCGTGGCCATCTGCCCCCAGTCGGCCATCCGCCGGGAGGAAACCTCCGACGAGACCGGGTATGCTTACATGGTGGACGAAACGATCTGTATCGGCTGCGGATTCTGCGCCGGGGCCTGTCCCTGCGGCATCTGGGCCCTGGTGGAAAACGACCCCTATGAACCGCCCCCCGATGAAAAAGGAGATGCCTCGTGAAATCTGAATCGTCAGGCGCTTTGCCCCGGCCGCCGGTACCGGACAAACCCCGGGAGGCCTGCGGCGTGTTTGCCATTCACAACCACCCCGAGGCCTCCAAGATCGCCTACTTCGGTCTCTACGCCTTACAGCACCGGGGCCAGGAGAGCGCCGGCATCGCCGTAGCCCGGGACAACACCATCACCACGCATAATGCCATGGGGCTGGTTCCGGATGTCTTCGATATCA
Organism: uncultured Desulfobacterales bacterium; assembly: GCA_964439745.1. Lineage (GTDB taxonomy): Bacteria > Desulfobacterota > Desulfobacteria > Desulfobacterales > Desulfosudaceae > CAYTQK01. The sequence goes on along the minus strand of CAYTQK010000007.1, from coordinate 15,771 downwards.
GCGCCCTGGAATCCCTGAACGGCGGCAGCGCCATCGGTCATGTCCGTTACTCCACCACCGGCAGTTCAAGTCTCATCAACGCCCAGCCTTTCGCCGTCCATTACATGAAGCAATCCTATGCCATCGCCCATAACGGCAACCTGGTCAACGCTTATACCCTGAAAAACGACCTGGAAAGGGATGGCTCCATCTTTCAATCCACCATGGACAGCGAACTGGCCCTGCATATTTTCGTCAAAAACCTCTGCCACGGCTTCGAGCAGGCCCTGCTCAACACGGTTGACCGTCTCAAGGGCGCTTATTCCTTTGTCCTGTTAACCGGTTCCGGCGAAGTGGTGGGCATCAAGGATCCCAACGGGCTGCGCCCGCTCTGCCTGGGCCGGCTCAACGGACATTACGTGCTGGCTTCCGAGTCCTGCGCCCTGGATCTCCTCCAGGCGGAGCACATCCGGGAACTGGAGCCGGGCGAAATCGTCATCATCGACGACCAGGGTATCCGCAGCCTGTTCTGCCGGGCGCCCCGCCAGCGCACCTTCTGCATTTTTGAATATATCTATTTCGCCCGGCCGGACAGCACCATCTACGATTACAACGTCTACCAGGTCCGCAAGGCCCACGGCCGGCAACTGGCCCGGGAAGCACCGGTGGAAGCCGACCTGGTCATGCCCTTTCCGGACTCGGGCAATTACGCCGCTCTGGGCTACAGCGAGGAATCCGGCATTCCCTTTGAAATCGGCATGATCCGCAATCACTACGTCGGTCGGACCTTTATCCAGCCGACCCAGCACATGCGGGATTTCGGGGTGCGCATGAAGCTCAACCCGGTCAAGGAGCTGCTGGCCGGCAAGGACATCATCATCATTGAAGACTCCATCATCCGGGGCACCACCGCCAAAAACCGCATCAAGGCCCTGCGGGAGATCGGGGTAAATAAGATCCACATGCGCATCAGCTGCCCGCCCCATCGCTTCCCCTGCTACTACGGCATCGACTTTTCCACCAGGGGCGAACTCATCGCCGCCAGCATGTCCCTGGCCGAGATGGAGGATTTTATCGGCCTGGATTCCATCCATTATCTTTCTCTGGAAGGCCTGCTCACGGCCACCACCGGCGGAGAAGCCTCCGGAGAAAATTTCTGCAAAGCCTGCTTTGACGGCTGTTATCCGATAGAAGCGGACAAGGGCTTATCCAAGCAATGCCTGGAATAGCATTGCGGTTCCAGAAAACACTTTTCTGATACCAGCCATCCATGGTACACCAGTCCGGACACGAACGGGACGAATCGCAATAAATCAATCCAACCGGACCACGAGGACAGCCATGCCGATTCAGCCATTTCGATACAGCGCCGACAACCTGGCCTACCTGGTTTACGGCGACAAAAAGGCCATTCCCGTTGATCCCGGCGCGGTGCGGGGAATGACCGCCTTTCTCCAGGCCAACGGGGCCTCGCTGCAGGCGACAATTAAACACCATGCCCACC
>CAYTQK010000007.1:0-14278 GCA_964439745.1 uncultured Desulfobacterales bacterium | reverse complement strand
GCACGGCGCCGGGCGGCCCCCGCGGGTCGCCATGCTGGGCGGTACCTTCTACCCCGTCCACCTCGGCCACCTGCGCAGCGCCGTCGAGCTCCACGAGGCGCTGGCCCTCGACCGCGTGCACCTGATCCCGGCCAAGGCACCGCCGCTGCGCGGCGAGCCGCGGGTGGCGCCCGAGACCCGTCTCGAGCTGCTGCGCCTGGGGGTCGGCGACACCCCGGGCCTGGTCGCCGACGACCGGGAGCTGGCCCGCGAGGGGCCCTCCTACAGCGCCGACACCCTGGCCACTCTGGTTTACGGCAACAAAACGGCCATTGCCGTGGATCCCGGCGCGGTGCGGGAAATGACCGCTTTTCTCCAGGCAAACGGGCTCCGGCTGCAGGCGATCATTAATACCCATGCCCACCCGGATCATACCGTCGGCAACCGGGCCCTGGTGGAAGAAACCGGTGCCCCCCTGGTGGAGATGGCCGCCCTGAGGGACCGTTCCCGCCTCGAACTGGACAGCGAACCCATGGTGGTGTATCATACTCCAGGACACACCAATGATGCGGTCATTTTTTACTGCCCGGAGGCCGGGGCGCTGATCACCGGGGACACCCTTTTTACGGGCAAGGTTGGCCGCTGTTTCACCAGTGACCTGGCCCGGTTTCTGGAATCCATCCGGCTGATTATGAATTTCCCGGATGACACGCGGATATACGGTGGTCATGATTATGTCATGGAGTACATGGCCACCGCCAAAAAAATCGAGCCGGACAACAGCGCCATTGATGATATGGTCCGGGCCTATGATCCCGAACGGGTCTGGTCCACCCTGGCCGAAGAAAGGGCCGTCAACCCCACCCTGCGCTTCAACACCGACAGTCTCATCGCGGTGATGAAGACCCGGGGCTTGCCCCATGCCACGGAATACGAGCGGTGGTGCTCGGTCATGTCCATGGTTTGACGGAAGGGCTCCGGCAATCCAGGCAGAAGAATCAATTCATAACAAGGGGCAAGGCGACCAACAAAGCAGCCGGTGCAACCACTGCGCCGCTGCGGAAAAAATTTGGAAATAAACCGCTGACCGCGCCACCAAACGGGGAAACAATCATCATGCCCAACAAACTGATCATCATCGGCGGCGTCGCCGGCGGGGCCACGGCCGCCGCCCGGGCCCGGCGCCTGGATGAAGCCACGGAAATCATTCTTTTTGAACGGGGCCAATACATCTCCTTTGCCAACTGCGGCCTGCCCTATTACCTGGGCGGGGCAATCGAAGAACGCGATGAGCTGCTGGTAACCACCCCCGCTGACCTCTCCCGGCGATACCGGGTCGATGTCCGTACCCAGTGCGAAGTGGTCAGCATCGACCGCCAGAACCGGGAGGTGACCGTCAAGGACCTGTCCACTGACACCGTTTACCTGGAACGATTCGACAAGCTCATTCTTTCTCCGGGCGCGGCCCCGGTACAGCCGTCCCTGGAAGGCATAAACCTGGAGAACATTTTTACTGTCCGCACCATACCGGACATTGACTGTATCAAACAATACGTTGATGAACAGCGCCCCCAGTCAGCGGTTATCGTCGGCGGCGGCTTTATCGGGCTGGAGATGGCGGAAAACCTGGTCCATCGAAAGGTCAAGGTTACCCTGGTGGAAATGCTCGACCAGGTCATGGCCCCCCTGGATGTTGAAATGGCCCGGATGGTGCAGGCTCATCTTGCAGAAAAAGGCGTGCAGCTGAACCTGGGAGACGGGATCAAGCGCTTTACCAAGGAAACCGGGCGTCTCCAGGTGGTCACCGAAAAGGGAAACCGGTTTGCCTGCGACCTGATCATCCTGGCCATCGGAGTTCGCCCGGAAAACCGCCTGGCGCTCAGCGCCGGGCTGGATATCAACGAACAGGGCGGCATTGTCACCGATACGGCCATGGCCACTTCCGATCCGGACATTTACGCCGTGGGCGACGCTGCCCAGGTTTCCCACCGGGTGTCCGGCAAGCCCGCCATGATCCCTCTGGCCGGGCCGGCCAACCGCCAGGGCCGCATTGCCGCGGACAACGTCCAGGGCCGCTCTTCGGCGTATCCCGGAACCCTGGGCACCGCCATTGTTAAAATTTTTGACCGGGTTGTCGCCGGTACCGGTCTCAATGAAAAAACAGCCGCACAGCAGAAAATCTCCTGTCAGAAAAGCTATACCTGCTCCGGTTCCCACGCCTCCTATTACCCGGGCAGCACCGCCATGACCATTAAGCTGCTGTTTACGCCGGACGAAGGAAAAATCCTGGGCGCCCAGATTGTGGGCCAAGAAGGCGTTGACAAACGCATCGACGTCATCGCTACCGCCATCTGCGGGCAGATGACCGTGTATGACCTGGAACAGCTGGAACTGGCCTATGCCCCGCCCTTTTCCTCGGCCAAGGACCCGGTCAACATGGCCGGTTTCGTGGCGGCCAACCATCTCAAGGGAGACGTGGAATCGGTCTACTGGGACGATGTCCCCGGGTTCTCACCGGAGACCCATGCCTTGATTGACCTGCGCGGCCAGGATGAAATTGACGAGGAGGGGGCCATTCCCGGGGCGCAGCACATCCCCGTCAATGACCTGCGGGACCGCCTGGATGAACTGGACAAGGACAAGCTACAGGTGCTTTTCTGCGCCGTGGGGCTGCGGGGGTATATCGCCTACCGGATTCTCCGGCAGTACGGATATCGGGCCGTAAATTTCAGCGGCGGATTTGAGCTGTACCGCCATTCCTGCCAGTCGACAAAAAAAGAAACAAGCAAATGATGCAAACCGGTGGCAGGCGTTCTCACCATGCGGCCGCCTGTCATCCCGAATATTGCCCCCCCGGGAATCGGCCATGTGTGGCATTTACGGTATCGTATCGCGGAATTTACCCCGACCGGAGCTTTCCCGGCGCCTGTCCGCAATGGGCAGCGGACAGCGCCACCGGGGTCCGGACGATAAACGGGAAGCCCTCTTTGCCCTGGCTCCCGGCTGCCTGGGTATGGGCCTGGTACGGCTGTCCATCCTGGATCTGGCCACCGGCATGCAGCCGCTTGTCTGCGACCGTGATGGTGCGGCCATTATCTGCACCGGCCAGATCTACAATTACCTGGAGTTAAAGCCGAAAGTGGCGGCGGAGCCCTTTATCTCCCGCGGCGACATCGAGGTGGCCCTCCACCTCTACCGGCGTTTCGGGCTGGATTTTCTGACCATGCTCAACGGCATGTACGCCGGCGCCATCTTTTCACCGCGCGACAACAAGCTGCTTCTTTTCCGGGACCGTTTCGGCATCAAGCCGCTCTATTACACCGTTTCCGAAGACGGTTTTTTCTTTGCCTCGGAGATCAAGCCGCTGCTGGCGGCGACCCGGCAGTCCCCCGCGCTCAACCGGGACGGGTTGGCCACCTTTTTCACCTATCGCTACCTGCCCGGTGAGAATACCCTGTTCGCGGGCATCCGGCGGCTGCCGCCCGGCTCCCGCCTGGTATACGACCTGGATACGGACAACTACGCCATTGAGCGGTACTGGGAATACCGGCTGGACGCCGTCGATACCCGGATCACCCGCGATCAGGCGGCGGAGCGTTTCCTGGAGCTGCTCACCGACGCCGTCCGTCTTCGATTGCGCTCTGACGTTGAAGTGGGCTGCCTGATCAGCGGCGGCATTGATTCTTCGGCCGTGGCCTCGCTGGCGGCTGACCGCCGTCCCGACCTGCGGCTGTTTACCATCGCCTTTGCCGAAGACCGCTATAACGAACTGCCCCGGGTGGAGCAGTTCCTGGCGGCCAATCCCGGACGCTTTGGTCACACCCGCCTGGAAACGGCCCACTGCGGCCGCCAGGACCTGGAACAATTACCGGTCATTGTCCGCTCCCTGGAAGAGCCCCTCAGCCTGGGCACAATCCTGCCCACCAACCAGGTCTGTGCCATGGCGGCCCGGCGGGTCAAGGTGGTTCTGACCGGCGAAGGGGCCGATGAAATTTTCGCCGGCTACCGCAAGTTCATGCTGGAGACGGCCGCGGCAGAGTATCCCCGCCTGTCCCGGTCCGGGCAGCAGGAACTGGACGCGGCCTATCCGGAACTGGCCGCCTACCTGGCCGTCCGCAGCGACGATCCGGTGGCCCGCTACATCCAGAGCGAACAGCTCTTCTCCCCGGCTGAAATCGCCCGCCTGACCGGCCGCACCACGGCAGCGGTCGCCTTTCCGACCGACGCCCGGCCCCGCCTGTCCGGCAGCGAACTTCCCCTGAACGCGGCCATTGCCATGGAAACCCGGGCCCGGCTTCCGGACTACGTCATTCTGCGGCTGGACAAGCTGTCCATGCGCCACTCCCTGGAGACCCGGACGCCGTTCCTGGATTACCGGCTGGCCGAATTTGCCGCCACGCTGCCTGTCGAATTCAAAACCGACCTGGCCGCCGGACGGGAAAAGGCCATCTGCCGCTATGCCCTGGCCCGCAACCGCATTGTGGACGAAATCACCGGCCATACCCGGAAGCAGCCCTTTACCATTCCGTTGGCCGACTGGCTGGCCCGACCGGAAGAGCTGCCGGACCCGATACAGGAAATTCTGCGGGGCGATCTGATCGCCCGGCAGGGCATTATCAATCCGGGCGTGCTGGCGGCGGAACAGCGGCAGCTTCATGCCGACCGGGTCGGTCCGGACACCCTGGTATCGGCGGCGGACAGAATTTTCGCGATTCTCGTCTTCACCCTGTGGTATAGTGAATTTTTCGACTGAACACTGCTGCCTTCAACAAACTTGAAGATGAACCGATTCCGGCCATCAGGGAGAAATGAATGACAACCGGCCCGACCGCCGATGAACTGATAGGCGATTTTACCGAACGGCTCTGCGAACAGGTCCGGCAAAAGGCCTCCACCCGGCCCCGGACCTACGGGTTTGAATATGAATTCCTGCCGCAGACCATTCTGGTCCGGGCCGATCTGCTGCGGATCACCGATTATCTGAAATACCGGGGCTTTGTTCCGGACGGCGGCTATCTGCGTCATACCAACGGGACGGTGGTGACCTTTGAACCCGGTGGACAGATCGAATATCACAGTCCGCCCCTGACCGCCGGCGACACGGAAGCCTTCTACAGCAGCCTGGCTGTCATTGAAGCCACCAACCAGGCTATCCGCAAAGAGCTGGGCATAGTCTATATCGGGACCGGTTATATGCCCGGCCGGGCCGACGCCCCCCTGTGCCTGGACAGTCCCCGCTACCACAAGCTGCATGACCGGCTTTCCCGGAGCGGCAGCCGGGGGCGGGAAATGATGAAGGGAACCGCTTCCGTGCATCTCCACGTTGTCATCCGGAACTACCAGGAGCTGATCCCCATCTACATCCACATGGCCCGGTACATGCGGTCTTCCCGGATCTTCGGGATGAAGCCGGACAGGCAGGACGTCTGGGATAATACCGACCCCGGCCGCTGCGGCCTGCCTTATGAAAACATCACAGAAAACTCCCCGCCGCGGGCTCTTACCCGGGAGCTGGTGCGGGTGGCGGTCCAGGCCGAAGTTCTGGGAGAAGATGTGCCCTTCTGGCAGGGGAGCAATCGCAGCTATGAACAGTTTTTATGGCATATGACCACCATGTTCACCGATATCCGCCTGAACATCAAAGGCCCCACCCTGGAACTGCGCACCCCGGACAGTGTCCCGCCGGCGGTTTTTGAATCCATGTGGGAGCAGTTCGTACGCCAGCTCTCCCGGCTTTTTGATGAAAGGAGTACCGCATGAAGACAGTTGTTATCTATGCCTCATCCGCCTGTCCCTATTGCGTCATGGCCGAACAACTGCTGGAAGAAAAAGAGGTGCAGCCGGAGATCCGGTTGATTGACGAAAATCCGGCCTATATCGCCGAAGCCATTGAAAAAAGCGGCGGCCGCCGGACAGTGCCCCGGATCTTTATCGGTAATCATCACGTGGGCGGTTATGACGAACTGGCCGCCCTGGAAAAAGACGGCCGGCTGGACGATTTGCTCCGGGCGTGACCCGATCACGCACCGCGCGCGCCCCTATCCGGGAAGACCTCGGTCACCAGCCGTTTCCCCGGCTTTTTCCGTGACACGCTGCTGCCGGTCATGCTATGGTAAGAGTTGCGAAAAGGGCGCCATCCCAGAAAGGCCGTCCTGCTGAAACCGTCAACCAGGCAAAACGGGATACGATCATCTCCTCGTGGACAAACTGACGCCCATCCTCACTTTTCTTATTCTCTTCCTGGAAGTCCTGGGCATTCTCACCGCCCTGCACGCCATCCTCTTCATCCGTTCCGTACAGGGCGCCATCGCCTGGGCCGTCTCCCTGGTGACCTTCCCCTGGCTGGCCCTGCCCCTCTACTGGATCTTCGGGCGGGATAAGTTCAAGGGATATCGGGAAACCTTACGGACCGGCAACATTCAAGCCCGCCACCTGAACGAACGCACCAAAAAACGATTATCCCGGTATACCCCCCCGCCCGACGAGAGCGATCCCCTGGCGGCCGCTTTTGACCAGGTGTTCACCCACCTGGCCGACATGGATTTCACCATCGCCAACTCGGTCACCCTGCTGGTCAATGGCCGGGAAACCTTTGAGACCATGTTTTCCCGGATCGAATCGGCCAAGAGCTTTGTTCTGCTGGAGTTCTTCATTATCCGCAATGACAATATCGGCCGCCGGCTGCGGGATCTGCTCATCCGGAAAGCCGGGGAGCAGGTCAAAATCTATTTTCTTTACGATGAAATCGGCTCCCGGCATTTGGATAACGAGTACCTGGACCCGCTCACGGCGGCCGGCGTCCAGGTGCGCCCTTTTTTTACCACCCGCGGCCGGCGCAACCGTTTTCAGCTGAATTTCCGCAATCACCGCAAGATCGTGGTTATCGACGGCCGCATCGGTTTCGTGGGCGGTCACAATATCGGCGACGAATACCTGGGAACGACCCGGAAATACGGCACCTGGCGGGATTCCCATGTCATGGTGGAAGGACCGGCCGTGCTGGGCATTCAGCTGACTTTCAACGGCGACTGGTTCTGGGCGACCCGGGAAAAACTTGAAATTGAGTGGAATGTTCATCCCTCCCCTTCGGGAAATATGGCCGCCCTGCCCCTGGCCACCGACCCCAGCCACACCATGGACACCTGTCAGCTCTTTTTTTTAAATGCCATCCTGGCGGCCCGGCACCGGCTGTGGATAGCCAGCCCTTATTTTGTCCCCAATGACTCCATCATCGAAGCCCTGCAGATCGCCGCCTTAAAAGGCGTGGACGTGCGCATCCTGCTGCCCGGCAGGCCCGATAAAAAAATCGTCTACCTGGCTTCTTTTGCTTTTTTCCGGCGGCTGTCTTTGCCGAACATAAAAATTTATCGCTACCAGCCGGGCTTCATGCACCAGAAGGTCATGATCATTGACGATACCATGAGCGTGGTGGGCAGCGCCAATTTCGACAACCGCTCTTTTAACCTGAATTTTGAGATGGATATGCTCATCAAGGACCGGGATTTTTCCGGCCGGGTGGAACAGATGCTGCGCAATGATTTCAAAAAAAGCCGCCGGGTGGAGTACCCGGGAAAATACAAAAACAACTGGCTCTTCCAGCTGGCCGTGCGATTGTGCAGCCTCTTTTCCCCGATATTATAACCGCCACCACTCGTGACCGCAGGAGGTTGACCTTGCCAAAGCCCCGATGCCTGAAATGCGGCGGAGCCATCGTACTCCGCCGGACCTGACGGAAAGCCGTCTTGCGCTGCCGGGACTGCAGCACGGATTTCCCCGTCGCCGAATACAGAAAATTACTGGATGAATACCTGGAAGAACAGCTGGCCAACGTGCCCTGCGACAGGCTGTAAAGTGTAAATGACAGTTTCCGGAATTTTCATCATTTTTATATCGAAAAAATTTATGGAATCTCCGGGATAAGGGGGCAAGCATGTCCGATCTGACCATTTTCTGCCGTACCATCCGGATCGACCTGGCCACCGGAATTGATATCCGCGATATCACCGGCCGGCTGAACGAACTGGTCGCCGAATCCGCCATCCGCGATGGTCTGCTGAACGCCGCCGTGATCGGCTCCACCGGCTCTTTGACCACCATTGAATACGAGCCCGGCGTTGTCCAGGATCTGCAGCGGGCCATTGCCACCCTGGCCCCGCCGGACGCGGAATACGAACACGAAAAAGCCTGGCATGACGGCAATGGCCACAGCCACGTACAGGCGGCCCTGCTGGGTCCTTCGCTGGCGCTGCCGGTACGCGAAGGACGACTCCGGCTGGGGACCTGGCAGCAGGTCGTCGCCATTAACCACGACAACCGACCCCGCCAGCGACTCCTGGAGATCACCATCACTGGAAGCGGATGAATGATTTAAAACGGCCGTATCCGCTCGCCGATGCGGCCGGTAGACACCAGCTCTGCCAGCTCCTCGGCCAGTTCCCGGCTCTTGTCGACCACCTTCTCCCAGTAGTCAAAACGCTCCTGGTTCCGGTTGTGGAAAGTCACAAAATCCTTGCGGTCGGGAATCTTTCCATGCGGCAGGCTACTGACAAAAGAGGGATGCGGAGCGATCATAAGGACATTATCCAGGTATGACGAATTGGGCCGGCGCCAGGCGATCTTTTTGTCAAACCAGCCGGGAATGATCCGGTCCAGGTAATGGGGAAACAGGACCAGCCTGTCCGGATCGCAGGGAAAGGGCAGGTTGAGGTGATAGTCGATAATGCCGCCGTCGCGGTAGGCACCGGGCGGCGCCCCGGGAATACCGCGGACCCCGGACATGACCAGGGGAATGGAGCCCGAAGCCAGGATGGCCGGACGGATATTGGATGGGTTCAGCACCAGCCGGCGGGCCGGGAAATCGGGTAATCCCGCCAGAAATTGCCCGTCAGCCGGATGATGAAAAACCACCCGCTCGAAAAAAAGGCCCAGGCTTTTCCGGGAAAGGGCGTTGCCCAGGGCCGCCCCGGCCAGGGCGGCCAGCTGGGCCGGCCTGGGCCGGCGCAGGGAATCCGGGCCGGTCTCGCGAACCGTGAGGATGTTCAGGTAAAAGCGGGGATGATGCAGCACCCGCTCCATGCCGGCATCATCAATGACCGCATCCAGAATGTCCCGGGCCACTGCTGAAACATCAGCCGGAGACGGCTTATCGCCGTACTGCTGATGGATGTAGGCGGTTTTGAAGCGAGCCAGGGCCGCGGCCGGTTCATCCGAGGAGACTACTGCAAACCGCCAGGTACCGATGGAAGAGCCGACCAGGTGCAGGGGGATCTGCCGGTCCCGAAAAAAATCGACGAACAGGAACCGGTCCAGCCCATACAGGATCAGCCACTTGGGACCGCCGGCCGCGCCGGCCACCACCTGCACCCGCTCCGGACACAGCCCTTCTTCCTGAACAATCTGACGGGCCTTTCGGCCGCCGTAGAGGATCAATTTATCTTTCATAGTCATTGGCGCTTCGGTGTCGTGCGCTTCTTTCCTTTCTTACAAAAGCATTCCCCCGTCGCAGGTGATACAGGAACCGGTGGTAAAGGAAGCCGCCTCCGAAACCAGGTAAAGTACGGCTCCGGCCATCTCCTCGGGCTGGGCTACCCGGTTCATGGGGATATTGCTGATGGCGTATTCATAGATCTCCTTGGTGGAGATAATGGCCTCGCTGAACTTGGTTTCGGTCAGGCCCGGCAAAAGGGCATTGACGCGGATATTTTTGGCGGCCAGCTCCTTGGCAAAGGCCTTGGTCAGGCCGACCATACCGGCCTTGGTAATGGAATAAATCCCCTGCATGGGCGCCGGGCTGACCGCGTTGACCGAGGCCACGTTGACGATGGCGCCGCCGCCGGACTCGGCCATCAGTCGGGCGGCGAACTGCGTGATGAAAAAGGGTCCCTTGAGGTTGACCTCGTTGGTCTTGTCCCAGGCCCACTCCTCGGCCCCCAGCAGATCGCCGAAATAGGGATTGGTGGCGGCGTTGTTGACGACGATATCGAGCTTGCCGTAAGTGTTCTTGATATGGTCGAACAGACCGGCCAGCTGATCCATCTTGCCCACGTGGCAGGCCACGGCCTCGGCCTGGCCGCCGGCAGCCTTGATTTTCTCCACCACCCCCTGCAGGGGATCGATTTTCCGGCTGATCAGAACCAGCCGGGCCCCGTGTTCAGCCAGGGTTATCGCGATGGCTTCGCCGATGCCCCGGCTGGCGCCGGTAATCAGCGCGACCCGCCCTTCCAAAGAAAAATTTACCATGATACGCCTCCTGTTTGATTGGGTAGCTATAATTTCAGTAACATCAAAACTGATAAGCCTGTAAAAAGTCTTTTTTACAGGCAGTGTTAAGTTTTAAGTAATTAAGTATTTAAGTAAAATCAAAAGTTTATATTTTTATTATTTGGCGGGCATAACATTTTTCAAACTTTTTACGAAGCCGCCAAAACTGCTTCCCTGGTTGCCTTTTTTTCGCGCCGTAAAATTTTTTTATATGCCCATCAGGGCGGCGAAATTCTCTCCCAGGATCCGCCGCCGCGGGGCTTCTTCCGGGAACAGGAATTCGATGCGCTGCTTGATAAGCTTCATGTCAAAGGTACCGGCCGCGTCATGCAGACCGAAAGGCCCGTCCGTGCCGAAGAGACAGCGTTCCGGTCCCAGCGCTTCCACTGCCTGGCGCGTGATCGCTTCGTTGACATAACTGGTCTGGGATAAATCCACCAACACATGCCGGTCCTTGGCAATCAGGTTCCAGGTATCGGCATAGGCGGGAAAACCGGCATGGGCCAGGATCAGCGTCAGCCCGGGCACCTGCTCCAGCAGCGGAAAGAAATTTCCGTGGGCGCCGAACCCGGCGTGAATCAGCAGGGGCATGCCTACCCTGGCGGCCTTGCGGGCCACCGGCACCAGCTCCACCGGCGCGTAGCGATGCCAGAAAGGATGGGCCTTGACCCCGACCGCCCCGGGATGGTTCCACCACTTGTCAAAGATATCCTCCGGGTCATAGGCCCCCCGGGGATTGACGAAGATCCAGCCGACAAAACGGTCGGGGTGGGCATCCACGGCGTCAAAGACCGGCTTGTTGTCCGGATCCGGATAGATGGTATAGGTTCCGGACGGCATTTTTATATTGCCTTCGGCGGTAAAACGCGCCGCGGCCAGGCGGCCCATCCAGCGCAGCGGCCGGCGGGTCAGCAGAAACTGGAGCAGCCCGATCAGCGGCGGCGAAGGCTCGACAAAGGGATCGACCATGGCCGCCATCAGGGCGGTCTTGTCGATACCGCTTTCATCCATCTTGGCCAGCAGATCGTGCCTGGTCAAGAGGCGTTCATCCAGGTGAAAATGGCAGTCAATAATCATGGTCCCCCTCCCTGTTTTTCCTGGCAATACGAATATCCGCCTTCTCCGGACATTTCCTGAAAAATCCGGATCAGAATTGCGGCGACTCCATGGCCCGCAGCGCCACCCTTTCCAGCACCTCCACCGCCGCGATAAGCATGCCGAAACGTTCATCTTTGGTCTGGCCGTGATAAAAGCGGTAATAGATCTGCTGGGCGATGACCGCCAGCCGGAAGGTACCGAAAATGTAATAGAAATTAAAACCGCCCGGCAGGGACAAACCGGTTTTGGCCAGATAGACATCCACCACTTCCGTCCGGGTCATCATGCCCGGCCGCACGGTGGGCAGCATGCGGATCATCTGCTGCTCCTCGGGATCGTCCCTTTCCACCCAGTAGCCCAAGGACGATCCCAGGTCCATCAAGGGATCGCCCAGGGTGGCCATTTCCCAGTCAAACAGGCCGATGATCTCGAGGGGGTTGTCCGGATTCAGGACCAGGTTGTCAAACTTGAAATCGTTGTGAATAATGCAGGGCCGGTCCACCTCACCGGGCATGTTGGCCTGCAGCCATTCCATGACCGCTTCGAAATCCGGGGCGTCATCGGTGCGGGCATCCCGGTAACGCCGGCTCCATCCCTCCACCTGGCGGCTTACATACCCCTCGGGTTTGCCGAAATCGGCCAGGCCGACACTTTTATAATCCACGGCGTGCAGCTGACAAAGCACGTCAATGGTGTTCTCACACAACTGCCGGGTCTCTTGCGGGCCCAGCTCCAGGCCTTCGGGAAAATCCTTGCGCAGAATAATACCGCGGATGGACTCCATGACATAAAAATCACAACCCATGATATCCGGGTCATCACAAAAGACCAGCGGTTTCGGACAATAGGGAAAGACCGGGTGCAGGGCGCTTAAAATCCGGTATTCCCTTGCCATGTCGTGGGCGGTCTTGGCCTTTTTCCCGAACGGCGGCCGGCGCAGCACCATTTCCCGGTCACCGACCCGGATAGAATAGGTCAGATTGGAAAATCCGCTGGGAAATTGCTTGATCTCCACGGCACCGGTCAGGTCGGGAATCATCTCTCTTAAATAGGCGCCCACCTTTTCCGTATCCAGGGCCTCTCCCTCCCGGACCTCCCGGGGGCTGTCTACCAGGTTCATTTTTTTCCTCTTGCCATAACATTACGATTTGGATTGTAACGTTCTTAATTTAAAAACTTTTCCGTCATATTACAAACAAAATCAGCATAATCGTCCACCGTCACTTTCCGGCCCCGGTATTTCCATCGTTTCAGATACCAGTCCTGCAGCAGGGCCTTGATCACAGCCGCGGTCAGGACCGGATCCACGGCCGCAAACGCTCCCTGGTCCACGCCCTGGGCGATAATGTCACCGAAAAGCTTCTCCGTGTGCAGTTCACTGGCAATGGCCTTTTTCTGCTCGGTCTTGTTCAGATTCTTGGCTTCCATGTAAAAAAAATAGAACCAGGGCTGCATGATTTCGCTGAGATAGAGGTGGGTCCGGATGGCAATCCGAAGTTTTTCGGCCGGGTCCCGGCCGGTCTCGATCTCCCGGGCAAGCATCTCTCCGGTCAGGCGGGCGCCGTTTTCCTGGATAATCCCCAGCAGCTGCTCCTTGCCGGAGAAATAGGAATACAGGGCTCCCAGGCTCAGGTCAGTCTCCCGCGCCAGGTCCCGCAGGCTCATGGCGTGGAAGCCCTTCTTGTTGCTCAGTTTCAGGGTGGCATTATAGATGTTGACCAGGTTTTTCACAACCACCGCTTCCTTTTTGACCTTGATCTGGTCGCGGTTTTCGTAAAAAATCCGGCGGCAGATTTCTTCCACCGAGAGATTGACCCGTCCGGAAAATTCAGCAAACGTCATGGCGGCTATTTATCCTTTTCGTAGTCGCGCAGAATCCGCTTGGCCACCGACATTTTATGGACCTCGTCGGCCCCGTCATAGATCCGCGCGGCCCGTTCATGGCGGTAGAAAAAGGCCAGGATGGTATCATCGGTCATGCCCAGCCCGCCATGCACCTGCAGCGCCCGATCAATCACCCGCTGCATGGTATTAGCCACCACGAACTTGATAAAGGAAACATCGTAGCGGGCCTCTTTCTGCCCGTAATTGTCGATCTTCCAGGCGGCGTGAAGGGTCATCAGGCGGGCGGCCTGGATCTCGGCGGCCGATTCCGCCACCCACTGCCGGATGATCTGGCGGGTGGCCAGGGTGCGGCCGTCGGGCAGAATCATCCGCTCATTGGCCCGGCGGCACATCATTTCAAAACAGCGTTTGCAGATGCCCAACCAGCGCATGCAGTGATGAATCCGCCCCGGTCCCAGCCGTTCCTGGGCGATGACGAAACCGTGGCCCTCCGGCCCCAGCAGGTTTTCCTGGGGAACCCGGCAGGACTGGTATAGGATTTCGGCGTGGCTGGCGTAATCGCTGCCCTTTTCCCCCATGACCGGCAGGTTGCGGACCAGGTTGAAGCCGGGAGTATCGGTGGGCACGATGATCATGCTGGCCCGCAGGTAAACCGGCGCCTCGGGATTGGTCACGGCCATGACAATGGCGAATTCGGCGCCGTCGGCCGCGGTGGTATACCACTTGTGCCCGTTAATGACGTAATCGTCGCCGTCTTTTTCGGCGGTGGTGTCCAGCAGCACCGGGTTGGAACCGGGCAGGTCCACTTCTGTCATGGAAAAGCAGCTGCGGATATCACCGTTGACCAGGGGCATGAGGTATTTTTCCTTCTGGGCCTCGGTACCGTGCAGGTGCAGAATCTCGATGTTACCGGCATCCGGCGCCTGGCAGCCGAACACGTAATGGCCCAGGGGGCAGCCGCCCAGGGCCTCGGACACCAGGCCGTGCTCGGTCAGGGTCAGGCCCATGCCGCCCAGTTCCGTGGGGAGCTGCGGTCCCCAGAGTGCCATCTTCTTGACCATGTCCCGTTTCTCCTCTAGCACCGGCACCATCTCGC
>CAYTQK010000006.1:0-25267 GCA_964439745.1 uncultured Desulfobacterales bacterium | reverse complement strand
GAAGGTCATTTATCCTTTACCGCCAAAGATCGCTATCAATCGCGGAACGACGAACTGGGCCTTCTCTATGGCAAGCTGGAGATGATGACCGACAAGCTCAAGGGGGTGGTGGGTCAGGTCCAGGCCGCCGCCGACAACGTCGCCTCGGGCAGCGAGGAGATGAGCTCTTCGTCCGAGGCCCTGTCCCAGGGGTCCACCGAGCAGGCCTCCAACCTGGAGGAAATCACCTCCAGCATGGAGCAGATGGGCTCCAACATCAACCAGAACGCCGACAATGCCGCTGAAACCGAAAAGATCGCCCGCCAGGCCTCCGGCGACGCCGAGGAGGGGGGCCGCCAGGTCCAGGACACGGTCCGGGCCATGAAAGACATCGCCGACAAGATCACCATCATCGAAGAGATCGCCCGGCAGACCAACCTGCTGGCTTTGAACGCCGCCATTGAGGCGGCCCGGGCCGGCGAGGCCGGCAAGGGATTTGCCGTGGTAGCCGCCGAAGTCCGCAAACTGGCCGAACGCAGCGGCCAGGCCGCCAAGGAAATCGGCGAACGCTCGGCGGCCAGCGTGGACGTGGCCGAAAAAGCCGGCCGGATGCTGGAAAAAATGCTGCCGGACATTCACAAGACCGCCGAACTGGTCCAAGAAATCAGCGCCGCTTCCAAGGAGCAGACCGCCGGTGCCGATCAGATCAACGGGGCCATTGCCCAGCTGGACCAGGTGGTCCAGCAGAACGCCTCCGCGGCCGAAGAGGTCTCTTCCACCGCCGAAGAGCTGGCCAGCCAGGCCCAGCAGCTGCAGAACAGCATGAGTTTTTTCAAAATTAGCGAAAGTGCTGACGCAGGGCACCGACAGCAGCAGGAAAATTTCCGGCCTTCCTCCGCCCCGGCCCGGTCCGGGAAACGCTTATCCCGGCAGAAGGCTCCTGCCCTGCCCGCGTCAGCCGGAAAAGAAGGACGGGACGGCGGCTCTCTGACCGCCGACTTTGACCCCGGTGATGATGAGGATAAGTGGTTTGAACGATACTAACCTGGGCAAACCTGCAACAGCAACCAGCAAAAACAGGATAACGAGTATGTCTACGGTTAATGACACAGCAACGGATCGATTTGTTGCCAATGCCCTGAAACTGAATGAAGGCGTCGCCTATCTGTTCCTGGTACCGGTGGTCGCCTTTCACCTCTGGTCCAACCTGGACTTGCAAGAGGCCCAGCTGGGAATCCTGATGTACAGCCTGCCGGCTGGTATCCTTTTTTCCTTGATTCCGACCGTCATTCACAACACCCTCCTGCTCGGACCGGTGGCACGCCACCTGGACACCCACCGCGCCCGGAAAAGCATCAGTGCACAAGAATATGCCGGTGTGCTCAGAAAATTACTTTTACTTCCCTATAAAAAAGCCCTCAACGGCACCTTCAACTGGACCACCGGTTTGCTGATCGTCTTTGTCCCCCTGTATCTGTTCAGCCAGGTTTCCTGGATCCAGAGCGTCAACATGATTATTCTGGCCTTCATTGCCATCAGCCTGGGCACCATCATCTGGTTTTTTACCATGGAGCTGCATATCCAGAAATACATCAACAGCGGCGCCTTTCCGCAACGGATTGATTTTGGCGCCATCCCCCGCCTGAACACCATGGTAAAAATGGCCTCGGCCTTTTTTCTGGCTACCATTATCCCCTTTTTATTGCTTTTCTCCTATTTCCTGGTCTATACCACCACCCCGGGCATCACCGGCCAGACCCTGGCAATCAAAATATTGATCATCGCCGCCATCGGCATCGCCCTGGCCTCGGTGCTTTCGTTTCTCATTATCAAAAGCATCAATTTAAAGCTGACCGCAGTCAGCGATTCGGCCAATACCATCGGCGCCGGTGATCTGTCCGCCGAAACCCGCCAGGTGGCCATGAACGATGAATTTCAGGATATCATCCAAGCGGTCATGCGCATGAAAGCCAGCCTGAAAAAGGTCGTCCTGCAGGTGCAGAAAACTTCCGACCAGGTGGCTTCGGCCAGTCAGGAAATGAGCGCCTCGTCAGAAGCCCTTTCCCAGGGATCCAGTGAGCAGGCCTCGCACCTGGAGGAGATCTCTTCCAGCATGGAAGAAATGGACTCCAACATCAGTCATAACGCCGACAATGCCGTCCAGACCGACCAGATCGCCCGCCAGGCCGCTCAGGATACGGAAGAAGGCGGTCGCCAGGTATCCGAAACAGTGCGGGCCATGAAAGACATTGCCGACAAGATTTCCATTGTCGAAGAGATCGCCCGCCAGACCAACCTGCTGGCCTTGAATGCCGCCATCGAGGCGGCCCGGGCCGGCGAGGCCGGCAAGGGCTTTGCCGTGGTGGCCGCCGAGGTTCGCAAACTGGCCGAAAGCAGCGGCCAGGCCGCCAAGGAAATCGGCGAACGCTCGGCGGCCAGCGTGGACGTGGCCGAAAAAGCCGGCCGGATGCTGGAGAAGATGGTACCCGACATCCGCCGGACGGCCGAACTGGTCCAGGAGATCAGCGCCGCCTCCCGGGAGCAGACCGCCGGCACTGACCAGATCAACAAGGCCATTTCCCAGCTGGACCAGGCAGTGCAGCAAAACGCCTCCTCGGCCGAGGAGGTCGCTTCCACCGCCGAGGAACTGGCCGGCCAGGCCCGGCATCTGCAAACGCTCATGGACTTTTTTACCCTGCCGGATGTAGCCGCCCCGGCCGATCAAGACAAGGCCGCCGGCCTGGCACCAACCGGCCACCGAAGAACCACCGGGAACAAATCGGCAAACGCCCTGTCCTTACCGCCGGTTACGGAATAAACAGAAAATACAAGCACCGACAGGAGGAAATCATGACAACCAGACGAATCGCAGCCGCCTTGCTGGGAATACTGCTGACCACTGTTCTGCTGACCGGCCAGGGTTTGGCCGAACAAGCAAAAGCCACCCCTGAAGACGTCTATCGCCAGGTGCTCCAGGCTCATGATGTACTGCAGGAACTGGGCCAGGAGGGCCTGGCCGCCTTCCAGGGCAAAGACAGTGAATTTGTTTTCAAAGACACCTATGTCTGGGTGATCGATTGCGGCAACTGGACCAATGCCGCTCATCCCATGATGCCCAGCCTGGTGGGCCAGGACCTGGAAAACCTCCAATGCAGGAAAACCGGAAAATTCTTTTTCCAGGAATTCTGTGAGGTGGGCAGCCGGCCCCAGGGCGGCTGGGTGGAGTACTACTGGCCAAAGCCCGGCCATCCCGAGGATGAGCTGTTCCGGAAAATCACCTTTGTCATTCCGGTGGCCGGAACCCCCTGGCTGGTGGCTTCGGGTATTTACAACGACAAGATTACCATCGAGGAGCTGAACCAGGCCTTCCGTTACTTTGAATAACCAAATCCCGGTCGTAAAGAAGGGGAAAGAGAGCAGGCATGAAACTAAAAATACGATATAAATTTTTACTGCCGGCCCTGGTTTTGATTGTCGCCGGAATGGCGATTTTATCAACGGTTTCCTATTTCAAAGCCAAAAGCGGACTACAGTCCTCCATCAACAACGAGCTGGCGCAGCTGGTGGATGGACTGACCGCCAACCTGGACAGCTGGATCGAACGCAACCGGCTGGATATCCAGGTCTGGAGCGAAAACCGGAGTTTCAAAGAGTCACTGAACGATTCTTTCGTCGGCAAGGCCGCCCGAAAAAAAGCCAATCGCTACCTGGCCGGCTTAAAAGAACGGTACGCTTTCTATGACACCTTGGTCTTGACGGACCAGGAAGGCACCACCATCGCTTCCTCGGACCCCGAGTCCATCGGTATCAACATCAAGGACCGGGATTATTATCAACCCGCCATCCAGGGAAAAACCTTCATCTCACAGGTCCTGAAGAGCCGGCGCAGCGGCAATCCCTCCTTTGTCATCGCCACGCCGGTCACCAGCCTGGACAAAGTGGCCGGAATTTTCCTGGGAGTGATCGATCTGACAGCCTTTACCAAAAAATTTATCGCGCCGGTTACGATCAGTCAAAGCGGTTACGCTTTCGCTTACAACCAGGAAGGCACCCTGCTGGCCCATCCCGACGCCGACCGCATCCTTTCGGACAATCTGAAAGATTACCAATATGGCCGGCAGATGCTGGCTCAGGCCGAAGGCAACCTGGACTATACCCTGGAAGGTCAAAAGTGGCGGGTGTCCCTTCGGACCGTGCCGACCACCGGCTGGACCATTGCCGCCTGCGTGCCCCACCAGGAAATTTTCGGGGAGGTATACGCCCAGCGAAACCTCAGCTTCGGCATTGCCGTCCTGACCGCCCTGATCCTGTCACTGATGATGTGGTGGCTGGTTAGTGCCGTGGTGATCAAGCCCATCAACAGGGTATACGCCTTTGCCCAGTCCATCAAAAAGGGCGACCTGACCGTCAGCATCGCGGCCGGGTATGACGAGTTCGGCCAGTTGGCCAAAACCCTGGACGATATGGCAGGTCAGTTGAAAACCGTGGTCTCCCAGGTCCAGTCCGCTTCCGACAACGTGGCCTCGGGCAGCGAGGAGCTGAGTTCTTCCTCCGAGGAGCTGTCCCAGGGGTCAACCGAGCAGGCCTCTCACCTGGAAGAAGTCAGCTCCAGCATGGAGCAGATGGGATCCAATATCACCCAGAACGCCGACAATGCCGCGGAAACCGAGAAAATCGCCCGCCAGGCGGCCCAGAACGCCGAAGAAGGAAGGCGGCAGGTCCAGGACACTGTCCGGGCCATGAAGGATATTGCCGACAAGATTTCCATCATCGAAGAAATCGCCCGCCAGACCAACCTGTTGGCTTTAAACGCCGCCATCGAGGCAGCCCGGGCCGGGGAAGCCGGCAAGGGATTCGCCGTGGTGGCCGCCGAGGTTCGCAAGCTGGCCGAACGCAGTGGCCAGGCAGCCAAGGAAATCGGCGAACGATCGGCCAACAGCGTGGAAGTAGCGGAAAAAGCCGGCCAGATGCTGGAAACAATGGTGCCGGACATCCGCCGGACGGCCGAACTGGTCCAGGAAATCAGCGCCGCCTCCAAGGAGCAGACCGCCGGCACCGATCAGATCAACCAGGCCCTTTCCCAGCTGGACCAGGTAGTTCAGCAAAACGCTTCATCGGCCGAAGAGGTCTCTTCCACCGCCGAAGAACTGGCCAGCCAGGCCCAGCAGCTACAGAGCACCATGAGCTTCTTTACCGTCGACCGGAATGACACCCGGCAAACGAAGCGGCACAAAAGTGCCGCCGGCAGTTCGCATCCGATCACCACCTCCCGGCTGGATCACCAACAGCCGGCAGAGCAGGGCGCAAGCAGCTTGGCCCTAAATATGGGAACCGCGGACGCGGACGACCAGGACCAGGAATTTGAACGTTACTAAAATCGCCACAGCATCGCCGAGGAGTTAAAATGAATGAAACCAAAGAAATACAAAACAATACCTACCTGACATTCCATCTGGACGAGGAACTATACGGCCTCAACATTCACCTGGTCCGGGAGGTGCTGGAATATACCCCCATCACCAAGGTACCTATGACAGCGGATTTCATGCGGGGCGTGATCAATGTCCGGGGACACGTGGTGCCGGTTGTCGACCTGCGCCTGAAATTCGGCCTGGAGCCGGCCGAGCAGACCGTCAACACCTGCATTATCATCGTGGAACTGATGATCGAGGGGGAGCCCGCCACCATGGGCGCCTTGGTCGACGGGGTCCAGGAGGTCCTGGATATCACCCCGGAACAGATCGAGGACCCCCCTCGCCTGGGCAGTAAGATCAACACCCGTTATCTCCAGGGTATTGCCAAGCTTCCGGAGCAATTTGTGATACTGCTGGACATCCAGGCGATCTTTTCCACGGAAGAGCTGTCCATGCTGGCCGAGATACATCAGGAGAGGATGGAAACCGCGGAAAGCAAAGACGAATAGACGGATCAGACCACGATGAAACAGACATCTTCTGAAAACGGCAACGTCTCTGAACAGTCTTTCTGGTCGCCGCCGGAACCGATGACAAACAGCGAATTCAAGGCCCTGGGAGATTTCATCCAGACCGAATTCGGCATTAAAATGCCGCTGTCAAAGAAAACCATGCTGCAGTCGCGGTTGACCAAGCGGTTACGGGCCCTGAACATGTCCTGCTACCGCCAGTACCAGGAATACCTGTTCAGTGCCGAAGGCCTCGTCCGGGAACTGCCCTTGTTGATCGACGCGGTGACTACCAATAAAACCGATTTTTTTCGGGAGCCCTCCCATTTTGATCTTTTGGCAGACTCCCTGCTGCCCCTGTGGATGCAAAAATCCCGCGGCCATCAACGCTTTTCCGTCTGGAGCGCCGGCTGCGCCACCGGTGAGGAGCCTTACAGCCTGGCCATGGTGCTGGGAGAATTCGCACGCCGGGAGCCTGCCTTTGACTTTGAAGTCCTGGGCACCGACATTTCCGGCAAGGCCCTGGAAACCGCCCGCCAGGCCATCTACCCGGCCAGGAGAATCGAGCCGGTACCGACGACGATCCGTAAACGATACCTGATGAGAAGCCGTGACCGCGCCAAAGAACTGGTCCGGATCGTTCCGGAGCTGCGGTCCAAGACGACCTTTCGGCCTCTCAACCTGATGGAGCCATTCTCCTGCCCCGGCACGAAAAAAGACGCCATCTTTTGTCGCAATGTCATCATCTATTTTGAACGCCCCGTCCAGGAGGCCATTTTCAGCCGGTTCTGCGCCTGCCTGAAACCGGGCGGACACCTGTTTATCGGTCATTCGGAAACATTAAACGGTATGCGCCTGCCGCTTCGGACGGTGCGTCCGACCGTTTATCAAAAGGTATGACCCGGACCGAAAGGAACCAAGATGCAAAAAATTCTCATTGTCGACGACAGTGCTTCCATCCGCGAAAGCTTTCTGGAAATCCTATCCCCCCTGGCCGAATGCGAACTGGCCGCCAACGGGCGGGAAGCGGTGGAACGGATCCGGGAAAAACAAGAGCAAAACAAGCCCTTCGACCTGGTACTGATGGACATCATCATGCCGGAAAAAGACGGCTTGACCGCCGTCAAGGAAATACGGACATACGAGACAGAAAGCGGGAAACAGCCAGGGGAATCTCTGACCATTGTCATCGTGACTACCATCAAGGACCCTTCCCGCATTTTGATCGCCCAGTATGAATGCGGAGCCGACGCTTACATCGCCAAGCCTTTTACCGCGGAAACGGTTTTGCAGACCCTCAGCAGCAACGGCCTGGTATTGCCCTCTTCACCAAAAAACTTGGTGGACAATGACAACCAGTGAGAATACGTCCATGAAAATCTCCTCCAAAATCAAAGACCATTACCCGGACCTTGACGCCTGGCCCAGTGTTTACCTGAAGCAGGGAGAGTGCTATATCTCTGATGGCGGCCCGGCTCAGGCCCGGACTGTACTGGGCTCCTGTGTCACCGTCACCATGCATTGCCCGGTGCTGCAAATCGGAGGAATCACTCATTCCCTGCTCCCCTTTCCCCCGCCCGGCACCCGCATTCCGCCCGGACACCGGGGGCGGTTTGTCGTTTCCAGCGTTCACTATGTCTATGAACAGCTGGTCACCCGGGGAGTCCGCAAAAACCGGCTGGAAGTGAAAATTTTTGGCGGCGGACAGATGTTTCTGCCGGTGATCGGCAAAGAGATGCAGGAAAAACTTAATATTGGTCGGCGCAACGTGGAAACCGCCCTGAAAACCATCCAGGAGCTGGGACTGACCGTCACGGCCACCGACGTGGGCGGCAATCTGGGCCGTAAACTTTTGTTTTTCCCTCATCGGGGGGATGTCTGGGTCAAGAAGATCAACCGCGCCAACGTTCCGGAAAAAGGCATATCATGACCACCAGCCACCCCATCCGGGTAATGCTCGTTGACGACTCCGCCCTGGTCCGCCAAACTATGCGTGAAATCCTGGAGGCCGACCCGGCCATCGAAGTGGTGGCCACCGCCCCGGATCCGTACCTGGCAGTGAAAAAAATGCGCACCGTCCGGCCAGATGTGATCACCCTTGACGTGGAAATGCCCCGCATGGACGGTATTACCTTTTTGCGCAAAATCATGACCCACCAGCCTCTGCCGGTGGTGATCTGTTCCGCCCTGACGGAAAAAAATTCCGACCTGGCCGTGAAGGCCATGGAATACGGAGCGGTGGAAGTGATTAACAAACCCCGGCTGGGCGTACAGGAATTTTTCCAGGAAGCGGCCATTCGCCTGACCGATGTCATCAAGGCCGCCGCCCGGACCAACCTGGCCGCGAAGCAGCCGGCCGCGCCGATATCCACCGCCCGGTCTGTACCCAAACTAAACGCCGACGCCATCCTGCCCCCGGCTTCGGTCAAAAAATCGATTTTTACCACCACCGACAAGGTGGTCGTGGTAGGGGCTTCCACTGGCGGCACCGAGGCCTTGCGCATCCTGCTCCAGGCCATGCCCCTGGACGCGCCGGGTATCGTTGTGGTGCAGCACATGCCCGAGCATTTTACCACTGCTTTTGCCCGGCGGCTGGACGGCATCTGCCGGCTCACAGTCAAGGAAGCCGCTGACTGCGACCCGGTACTGCGGGGACAGGCCCTGATCGCGCCGGGCAATCGGCACCTGCTGCTGACCCGCAGCGGTGCCAGGTACCAGGTCCGGATCAAGGACGGGCCCCTGGTCTCCCGGCACCGGCCGTCGGTGGATGTACTCTTCCGCTCGGCAGCCCGGTACGCCGGGGCCAACGCCATTGGTGCCATTCTGACCGGCATGGGCGACGACGGAGCTCACGGCCTCAAGGAGATGCATGATACCGGAGCCTACACCATCGCCCAGGACGAAGACTCCTGCGTGGTCTATGGCATGCCCCAGGCGGCCATCAAGCTCGGCTGCGTGGACCAGGTCCTGCCCCTGTCCCGCATCGCCGCGGAAATTATCCGATATTATCAACATCACCAGGGACGACATGCGACGAATACGGTTACCTGAAATAAAACGGAGAAAAAAAATGGCTTCGCCCCGCCCTCCGATGAATTCCACGGAGATAATGCCACCGGTGCTGGAAGATCAACGGATTGCGACCGGGCCAACCCCTCAGGATACGCCCGAACCAGAGCACCGGCCGCAGCCGGCCGAACACTTGCGGGAAAGTCTGCCGCCGAAAGCCGAATCCCTGAAAAAATTTATCGATGAGGCGGAAGCCGATTTCATGCTGGTGGGTATCGGGCTTCGGACGGTGCATGCCAATGTCAAGGAATTGACCGACTTGATGCTGAACACGGTACAACAGATGGGAACCGATGAGGATGCCGGGTTCCTGAAACGGGGTCGGGTCATCCTGGAGTCTTCCCTGGAGGAGATCGAATCCTATCAGGAAGGTGTCCGGGGTGACCTTGACCGCATCAACACGGTTATGGGCAAACTCGAGGAACTGTACGCCACCAGCAAGCAGATCAAAAAATTTTCCAAGTCCCTGCAGACGGTGGCCCTGACCATGCTGGTGGAAAATGCCCGCAGCATTGATTCCTCGGTGAGCATCTTTTCCGACGTGGCCCGGGAAGTCAAGGAATTGTCGGTTAACATCAGCGGCATTGCCAACGATGTCTACCAAAATGTGGAAAACGCCCGTAAAGTGCACTACGACACGTACAATCAGATTACCGCCGGCATAGGTCACCTGGAAACGCTGACCGCGGAAATCCAGTCCACCGTGCGGGACTCGACCCGGGACACGGAAACCCTGATGCAGTTTTCGGTCGATACCATAGAACAGGCGGGGCGCCGGTCCCGGGATATCTCCCGGCTGGTAGCGGAAATCGTGGTCGGCGTCCAGTTTCATGACAACCTGAAACAGCGGATCATGCATATCGCCGCGGTACTCGAAGCCATGGCCGCGACCGCCAGGCCGGCCGGCAGACTTTCCAAAGGGGAGCAGCCGGACTCCGCAACCGCAGCCGAAGGACTTCTGGCCGACCAGGCCGGGCGCCTGGATGAAATGACCGGCGAGGTGGAGGCGGTCTATCGAAAAAACCGTATGGCCCTGGAAAATATCCAGCAGGAGGTAAGCGACCTGCTGCGTGGCCTGCGGAAAATGGCCGGCGACGATAATGAAAACCAGGGCGGAGCCATGGTCCACGATCCCTTCTCGCATTTAAAAGTGGCCCTGACCCAGTTGCACCACCTCATGGACCGCGGGCAGACCTTGTACGGCCGGATCCAGGAGGCGGCCGAGCATGTCACCGGCATTGCCGCCAACCTGACCGAACTGCTGGAAGTGGTCCGGGGCATCAGCGCCCATACCCATAACAAGGCCATTAATTCCATTATCGCGGCCGACCGGGAGGGTGCCAGGGGAGGCGCCTTGAAGCTGTTGGCCCAAGAAATGAACGAGCTTGCTTCCCGCTCCGATGCCCTGTCCGGGGAAGTGGAAACCATAATCTCTTCTATCATTGATCTGGCTGAAAACATCGGCACCAGGCGCCTCTATCAAGCCGACCAGAAGCAGGATAATGCCCTACAACTTCTGGACCAGGTACTGGAGGAGATCTCCACCGGGTATGAATCCTTCCGCCAGAACTCGCTGACCGCTTATGAACGAGCCCGGGAACTGAAAAAATCCATTGATACCACCCTGCACAGTCTTGATTTTTTCCAGGGGCTGTCCAGCGGACTGCGGGATCACAGCCGCGAGCTGGTCGACCTCGGCTCCGCCATCGACCTTTCGGCGATTTCCGTGGCGGTGGATACCATTGCTGTCGGCCATTTACCGGGCAGTTATACCGAACCGCAGGAGGATAACGTCATCCTGTTTGATAACGCCGGCAAGCAAAAGCAGGCCGCCCACAGGGACACCGCTCAGGCCGACGATGAAAACCTGGGCGACAATGTGGAATTATTTTAAAACAATCAGTCCGGGCAGGCCCGTAATATTACATTGATCGTCACTGTATGAAAAAAAGAAGGGAGGAGATCATGGAACAAACCATAATGGTGGTGGACGATTCCAGCAGTGTGCGCAAAATGGTCGCTTTCACCCTGGAAAACGCTGGATACACGGTAGTTGAAGCGGAAAACGGTCGCGACGCCCTGGAAAAACTGAATCAGTCCGCCGTCAACTTGTTTATCGTGGACTTAAATATGCCGCATGTGGACGGTTTCGAACTGACCCGCTCGGTGCGAAACTTGGATGATTACCGTTTCACGCCGATCATCATGCTGACCACCGAATCCCTGGAGGATAAAAAAAGAGAAGGAAAGGCAGCCGGCGCCACCGGCTGGATTACCAAGCCCTTCAAGCCGGATCAATTGATCGGGGTGATCCACAAGGTCATGCCGGCCAATTGACGCAGCGTCAACGTCAAGGCGGCCTTAGAAATCGGGGAACGCCAGGAATCACTACAAACAGAACGTGGAAATGTTCTGACACCATCAATCGCCAAGGACAGTCGCCATGACGACCGACAAAAAAAAGGACACGGTCGAGACTCCCCCGGAAAACCCTGAAGTAGAGCGGCGGGAACATCTCCGCCGCCCGGTCCGGTTGACCGTAACGCTGGCCGGCGGCCAGGTTTCAGGTCCCAAAAAGGTACGCGATCTCAGTCTGGGCGGCATCTTCGTGGAAACCAAAGATGATATCACCCCGGGCCAGGCTCTCCAGATCTCCATTCCCTTCACCAACCACGACCGGCGCATCCGGCTCAAAGGGAAAGTGGTCCGGGTCTGCGATGACGGCATCGGTATCCAGTTTGATATTTACTCGATCAACATCGAATAAAATCCAGCCTGGAGAGGCCATGATCATATTCGGGCAGGACCGCGGGAAGGAATCCCGATCAGCCGGCAGCGGCCGCACCGGCGCGATGGGGGCAACCACTTTGTCCGGAGGGCTCAGTTGCTCAGGTCGGCCCGGTCTTCCCGGACCTCGAATTTGGCCACCAGCTTCTGCATTTTTTCGGTCATCCCGGCCAGCTTTTCGGCACTGTCCCGGACCGATCCGCCGGCCGCGCCGACATTCTCCACGGCCTGGTCCAAATGGGCCAGGTCATCGGCCACCTTCCGCGAAACCCGGGCCGATTCTTCCACCTGGCGGTCCACCTCGGCCACTCCCCGGTTGGTCTCTTCGACATTGCCGGCGATATCGCGGGTGGTGATATTCTGCTCCTCGAAGGCGGCGGCCACCGTGGAGACGTACTCGTCCACCCTGTTGATGATCTCGCTGATGCGGTTGATATCGGCCACGGTTTCCGAGCGGAATTTGGCCATGGCGGCCAGTTTCCGGCGGATATCCACCACCGCTTCTTCGGTCTGCTCGGCCAGCTGCTTGACCTCCCCGGCCACCACGGCAAAGCCCTTGCCGACATCTCCGGCCCGGGCCGCTTCGATGGTGGCGTTCAGGGAAAGGAGCTTGGTCTGATCGACGATTTCATTGATGGTGTCGATGATGGTGTCGGCTTCCCTGGCGCTGGCCTCCAGCTGGCGGATGTTTTCGCTCATGTGGCTGGCCTGGGCCACCGCCTCCCCGGAAATCGACCGGGACTGTTCGGTGTTGCCGGCGATTTCACTGATGGTGGCGCTCATGTTCTCGATGGCGGTGGCCACCCGGTCCAGGCTGCCGGCCGACTGCCGGGCCGAAGAGGAAACCGAAGACATGCTCAGGTTCATCTCCTCGGACGCCGCCGACACCCCGGAGGACTGGGTTTTCATATCATCGGCATTGGTCTGCAGCTGGTTGGATTTGTCCACCAGCAGCTCCACGGTATGCTGGAGGGTGCTGATGTTGTGTACCATGTAGGAGACGATCTGGCTCAGGTCCCGGTAGGTGGCATGAATACTTCGGGACAAATCACCCAGCTCGTTCTCCGCCAGGGAGACATCCATGTTGAAATCGCTGTCGATGAGCCTGCCCTCGGAAATGGCGTTACTGATGGCCACGATGGATTTCAAGGGTTCCTTGATCTTGAAACGGATATACTGGAGGATCAGAAAAAAGATGACCACGCCGCAGGGAATAATGGCAAAAATGCTCTGCCAGCTGGTGATAAAATAAATATAGGTGACGGCGGAAGAAATAGCACCGCCCAGGATGATGGCATTACCGATGTTGGTGACAATGGTTTTTCGAAAGGCAAAACGAACCATGGCCATGGCCACCACCACCGCCGTGCCCATGCACAGCAGGTATGTCAGGTGCGGATTCAGCATAGGCGTATTTCCTCCCCCGTTAATTATTGACCTTCCTTCATAGCAAAACCATGCTTACGTGTCAATATCTTGGCCAATACCGAACGGTTATCCGGAAGCCGCTCCGGCACCCGGATATTTCATGAAATATTCGGGCTACGGCCCGTCATTGCAAACAGCGCCCCGGGCGCGGCCCGGCAATTCTGTCCATCCGCGAAACGACGACCCTGCGCCCTCCCTGGACAAAATCGTACCTTCATGATATCTTTTACTCAAAATCACAACCCCAAACCGGGAAAGTCGCTTTGCCATGAAAGTACTCCTCATCTCCGCCAACACCGAAACCATCAACATGCCCGTCCTGCCCCTGGGCCTGTCCTGCATCGCCCGGGCCGCGGACGAAGCCGGCCATGACATCCGGGTGGTCAACACCCTGGACGCGGAGCAGCTCATTCCGGAAGCAGCCCGGGCCGTTCAATCGTTCCGGCCCGACCTGATCGGCATCTCGGTCCGCAACATCGACGACCAGGCCATGGCAGGAACCCGCTTTCTGCTGGAACCGGTCAAGGAACTGATCGCCGACATCCGCCGCCAGAGCGGGGCGGCCATCGTTGTCGGCGGGGCCGGCTACAGCATCTTTGCCGAACCGGCCCTGCGATACCTGGACGCGGACATGGGTCTGCGCGGCCCGGCGGAAAGATCATTTGTCCGCCTGCTGGAGCGCCTGGAAAAAAACGAGGATCCCGTGGGTATTCCCGGCCTGTATCTGCCGGGACAAACACCGGCCGCGCTCCGCGACCCGGCCGACGACATTAATGACTTTCCCCTGCCCGGACCGGACGACCTGCCTCTTTCGCCAGAGACGGCCGCCTCCAGCGATCTCTGGATTCCCTTCCAGACCCGCCGGGGCTGCGCCATGGAGTGCAGCTATTGTTCCACCGCCGCCATCGAGGGACATGCCACCCGGTATCGCGATACCAACCGGGCGGCGGACACGCTGGCCGATTATGCCCGGGCCGGGTTTTCGCGGTTTTTCTTCGTGGACAACACCTTCAACCTGCCGCCGGACTATGCCCATGACCTGTGCGACAAGATCATTGCCCGGAATCTGGATATTTCCTGGCGCGGCATTGTTTATCCCTGGAAAATAGACGCCGGACTGGCGAAAAAGATGGCCGCGGCCGGATGCACCGAGGTCAGCCTGGGTTTTGAAAGCGGTTCGGCCGCGATTCTGATGAACCTGAACAAAAAATTCAAGCCGGACGATATCCGGGAGGCGGCCGCCCTTTTGAAAGGCGCCGGCATCCAGCAGACCGGTTTTCTTCTGCTGGGCGCGCCCGGGGAGACCCCGGCCACGGTGGCAGAAAGCCTGGCCTTTGTCGAAGCCCTGGACCTGGAAGCCATGAAGATCACCTGCGGCATCCGCATCTACCCGGAAACCCGCCTGGCCAGGCGGGCCGCGGCCGAAGGCGTCATCGCCCCGACCGACGACCTGCTCTTCCCGCGATTCTACGTGGCCGCAGCCGTGCGCGACACCCTCTCCGAACTGGTAGCCCCCTGGATGGAAAAACACGACAACTGGTTTTGAAAAAAAGGGGAAATGGCGCCTTATCGGTTTTGCTGGACGATCTGAATCAACCGGGACATGGTTGAAAGCAGACAAGAGCAGCACCCGGTTATGCCGGGCAAACGTGCCGGGACCAGCTACCCGGTTTTCAAACCGGTCGATCAGCTCGTTGATATAGTTTTCTTCATTGCCGATCCCGCAGTTTCATGAACCAGCGCTGCTGCTCCACCAGCCCGCTGACCGGACGCGGACGGCTATGATCACAGGCATATTGCAGCATTTCATCCAGCAGCCGCCGGTTCTTTTCGTAATAATCCAGCGCCCGCAATTCCGCTTTTCTCTGCTCCTGCAATGCTGCGGAGGCCTGTTTCCAGGAGCCCATCCATTTTCTGATATCTTCTGTGGAGTCGGACATAAGTGGCTTGGCCGCACAGGGAGCTGGCAATTTGGAGGTTAATGATTTACTAATTATCTAAATTTCCATTTAATGTCAATAGTTATCCATCCCTACCCCGGATATTTCGCGAGTCGATTTGGGCGCAACTGCAAGGCGGCCGATATGAAGCTGTAATAATCTACCGCGAATATCGGCCAACGCAGCAGATGCGTCCAAGGTGACTCGCCCGCAGGGTGAAATTTTTTGATATAAAAATGCCTTTATTCCGTAAATCTCAAATGACAATTTGCAATTTGAGAAGCCGGCAAAAAATATCACAACTTACTGATATATTGATATAAAGCAGTATTTATCAAAAAATTTCATGAAATATTCGGGCTACCGCCCCTTTTCCCAGCCCAGCACCCGGTTGACCTGCCGCTCCGTCTCCGGCGAAGCCAGGTAGGCGTCGGCCACGTCCCGGCGCAGCGCCCGGATCATCTCCAACACCTGCCGTCCTTCGGCATAGCCGTGCCGGGCCAGGAAGCAGCCCACCACCGTGCCGGTCCGGCCGATGCCGCCCAGGCAATGGACATACACCGGGCGATCCTGCCCGATCTTGTCATCAATATGGTCCAGGATGCCGACCATCTCTTCTGCGTCGGGAACGCCCAGGTCCCGGATGGGAAAGCGGCGGAAGGTCACCGTCACCTGCGCCTGTTCCGCCAGCGCCTCCATCATCGGCGCGTACGGGGCAAAGTCCCGCCCGGCATAGTTGTACTCATCCCGCTCCATCAGGTTGACCACGTGCCGGATGCCGTGATCCACCAGCCCCTGCATCTTGCGGCGGGCCGCCGCCTCGTCCAGATCCCCGGGATAACACCCGGCCAGAAACTTTCCCGGCACCACCCAGTAGCTACGGTCAAAGGGAACTGATGATTGATCGGTCATTGTTTACCCTCGCCATCGGATCATGTTGGTAACCTGCTGGCAGCAGATGGCCTGGGCGGGCGACAGCCGACATCACCGCCGGCTATTCATACCGCCGGCAGATGGCCGCGGCCGAATTCCGGATCTCCTCCACCAGCCAGTCCGGGGAAAGCACCCGGGCTTCGTCCCCCTTGGCCAGGATCCAGGCCACCACCTCCGGTTCCGAAGAGGCGGTAAAGGTCAGGATGAGGCGATTATTTTTTTTCTGAATGTATTGATCCGGGCTGAGCTGCCGTTCTTCGGCATACACCGCGGCATAACCGCGCAATTCCACCTGGACCGTAAACCCTTCCTGCTTGATGACCCCGAACTCCTGGTTGAAATGCTTTTCAAAATCATAATCCGCCGGAAAGGTGAACTTGCGCTCGGTGATGTCCACTTCCCGCAGCCGGTGCACGGCCAGCAGCGGATCAAAGGCGAACTGGGTCACCCTGGCCCCGGGAGACCGGGCCATGCCGGCATGCAGGTACAAGGCGTTGTTATAAGAAAAAAGCTTGTAGGGCTTGATATAAAAGGTCTTGGCCCGCTTGGCCGCCGGGTTTTTATAAACGATCCGGCAAACGCGTTTCTGGTCCATGGCCTTGACCAGTCTGCGGATATCCTCCTGGTGCGGGGTGTAATCGATGGTGCCGGGCAGAAAGCAGCCATAATGGTCGCCCCCGCCGCCGCCCACAGCCAGGGTGCTGCTCTTCTGGATGGCCCGTTCCGAGTCTTCCAGCAATTTTTTCCCCAGCAGGTGCCGGGTAAAGGCCTGGCACATCTGCAGCATGGACAGTTCCGAGGCGGACAGGCTTAAATTGCGGGGAAGCTTTTTCGGCCGCCGGATCTGGTAATAGATCCGGCGGGATTCATAACTGTGCTCGATGGGAATATTGTACGCCTGGGTGATCTGGTCCACCAGCCGCTGGACGGTCTGCTTGGAACAGCCCAGCTTTTCGGACAGTTCGATCAGGGATCGGCGCTGGCCGCTGAAGTAGAGCTCGGCAAACAGCATGATCACCTTTTCGCCGTGGGTTCGTTCGGAACGTTTTTTCGGCATTCTCCCCCCTTTGTAAACTTTTCCATTGTTCGTGCCGCCAGATGGAACAATAGCGGGGTAGGCTGTACTTGTCAAGCAGGACCGCCGCTTCCGAACCACCGGCCTGGCGGTACGGCGGCCTGCCTGACCGCAACCATACTCGAAAAGGAGAAAAAAATGCCGCGACGCCGAAAACGACCATTCTTTCCGGGCAAAAACCGGAACGACACTTTTATCATCGCCAACCAGGGGATCCGGGGAAAAAACGAACGGTTTGCCGTCAAAACATGCTGTGATTACCTGCTGCGGGTAACCCGCCGGCACTTTGTGCTGGATGATAACATCCTGGAGATGTTCTGCTGGATAGCCGATGATCCCATTACCGAAATCGGCGACTTTCTGCTGGACCGGCTGCCGGCAGACCTGGCCGACAGCCTGGCCGAAGATCTGCATCACGACCGGGGGGATGTCCAGTCCCATGGTTCTTCCATTATCCGGATTCTGAGAAAAACCCGCGACCGCCGGCTGCTGCTGGATTTTACGGAGTTTCTCCGGGAATACCTGGAACTCCGGAGAAAATCCCTGGCCAACAGCCGCGGGGCGGACCTGGAAAAAAGCCTGGGCCGCCTGCAAGCCGCCTTGCGGCTGTCCGACCTGGAGGCCGAGCTGTGCCTGTTTTTCTTTATCGTGGACAACTATCAACCCCCGGAACATTATTTTGATGATCATTTGCACACGCTGCGCTTTGAAGGCAAAGAATGGCTGGGCCGGATCATGGATGTTCCCCTCAGCAGCCTCAACACCGCCCTGGCCAGGCTCCGCGATCATTACGGCCTGCTGGAAACGCGCCATTCCAACCGCATGTCCATGACCGACGAATTCCAGGAAATCCTGACCAACCCGGACTGCGACCTGCTCCGGCAGAAGAACCTGCGAAAAATCAGCCACCGTTCCGTCCCGCCCCTGGAATTTCATTTTTTCGAGCCGGCCGAACTGGATCACATGGTCGGCCTGCTGGACCGGAAAACTGATACGCCCACCCATATCCTTTTGTACGGTCCGCCCGGCACCGGCAAAACCAGCTTCGCCCGGGGCCTGGCCGGCCGCCTGCGCGATCCGGTCTATGAGATTGTCCAGGGAAACGACGAAGAGAGCAATTCCAGCAAATACCGGCGCGTCAGCCTGATTTCCGCCATCAACACCATGAACCGGGAAGAAGGCTCCATTTTCCTCATGGACGAGGCCGATAATGTCCTCAACACCGAACATTCCTGGCTCTTCCGCGGCGAAACCCAGGACAAGGGCTGGCTCAACCGCCTCCTGGAGGAACCCGGCCTGCGCGTTCTCTGGATCGTCAACCACATCCGGAACATTGAAGATTCCGTATTGCGACGGTTCGCCTACAGCCGCCATTTCAAACCCTTCAGCCGCGGCCAGCGGGAGTCGCTCTGGGACAACATTCTCCGCCGCAACCGCTGCAAACGGTTTTTCACCGCGGCCGATCTGCGGGAACTGGCCGGCGATTTTTCGGTCAGCGCCGGGGTTATCGACCTGGCCGTGAAAAAAGCCCGGGAGTCCGGCCGTCATACCCGCTCCGGCATGCGGGCCGCCGTGCGCCGGGGCATTGCCGCCCACCAGGCCCTGGCCGCGGGCGGCACCCCGCCGCCGGTAAAAACGCGGGAACCGGATTACTCTTTGGCAGGGCTGAACATTTCCGGGGACATGACCGACCTGCTCTACCAGGCGGAGCAGTTCGACCGCCACCTGCGGAACCAGGCCGATTCCGCCGCCTGCGGCTTCACCCTCCTGCTCCACGGTCCGCCCGGCACCGGCAAAAGCGCCTTTGCCCGCTACCTGGCCCGTCACCTGAACCGGGAACTGCTGGACCGCCGCCTGAGCGACCTGCTCGATCCCTACGTGGGCATGACGGAAAAGTATATCCGCCGGGCATTTGACCAGGCCGCGGCCGAAGGCGCCCTGCTGCTGCTGGACGAGGTCGACGCCCTGCTTTTTCCCCGCAACGCGGCCATGCGTTCCTGGGAAGTCACCCAAACCAACGAGCTGCTGGCCGCCATGGAGCGGTTCCGCGGCCTGCTCATCTGCACCACCAACCGCCTGACCGGCCTGGACACCGCCGCCATCCGCCGCTTCAACCACAAGGTGGCCTTCGACTTTCTGACGGCCCAGGGCAACCGGATCTTTTACGATAAAATGCTGGCCCCGCTCGTCCGAAAGCCCCTGGCGGAGGACGAGGCCGCGGTCTTGTCCCATCTGCGTTACCTGACGCCGGGGGATTTCAAGGTCGTCCGCGACCGGTTTGCCTTTTACGATCCCGGCGACCTCACTTCCGCCCGGCTCATCGAGGCCCTGCGCCAGGAGGCCGCCCTCAAGCAGAAACAACAAGGAGACAACCCCATTGGATTTTAAAAAGGAGGCATTATGAACGCCCGACTCATCATCAACAACGTCGAGATCGTCCTGGGATTCCGTGAGCTGGAAGAAATCGCCTTCACCCTGGACGATTCCCCGGACAAAAAGGACGTCTTCCATGAACTGGCCGGCTCCCCTTCCAGCGAAATCCGCAACACCGTGGCCAGCTGCCGGCACCTGCACCACCGCACCATCCGCCGGCTGATCGAGGACACCGCCCTGGAAGTGATGCGGACCGTGACCACCACTGACAAGGCCCGGCGGCACATGACCACCGAAGACATGGAGCGCTACCTGGACACCGGCGACTGCGACATCCTGGCCGCCCTGGCCCGGGACCTGGTGGAATTTACCGACTTTCACGAGGTCTGCGAAAAGGACTGGCTGTGCGAAAAACTCGTCCACCAGGCAGAACCGGCTGTCCGCTGCGCGCTGGCCGAAAACGAGGACACCCCGGTTTTTTTCCTGCGCAAGCTGGCCGATGACAGCGACGTCAACGTGGCCGCCCGGGCCGCCCAGACCCTGCGCGAAGTCAACGAGGAACCGATCGCCTGAACCGGCGAGATCCCGGAACAAAATGATGCCCATCAATTCTTTCACCCGCGTCCACCGGACCGGCGCCGCGGAAAACCGCCTGGGATTTCCCGACCCTTTTTACCGGGCCATTTACCCGGAGAAAAAAGTGGTCCTGACCGTCAAAGACAGTCATCTGGTCGGCTATCAAACCGCTGTCTGGCAACTGCTCAAGGAAAACCTGACCACCCTGTGTCCTGACCGCCGCGACCGACCGGGCCCGGTCCGCCAGTTTTTGAACTATGCCGCGGAAGGCCGGATAATCCCGGTGCCGGAAGAACCGGAAACACTTCCACCACCCATTGCCGCTGAGACCCATCTTTTGGAGGTGCCGCCGGCCATGATCTCACTGGCCCAACTGACCACCACCGCCGTCTATGCCGGCCTGGGCTATCATTTTGAAATCTGGTCCCCGGCCAACTGGCAGCAGGTCAAAGATAAGGTGCCGTACAAGTCACTTGGCAGCAGCAATCTCCCGGACATTAGGGCCTGAGCCGCTGATGCCGACCAGGGATTCCGGTTGTGGACCGGGGGGATTTTTGCTACCCTCAGCCAGAAAAGGGGGATCAAATGCCAGCCACAAATACCGTATCTGCTGTCAAACCCTGCCCGTTCTGCGGGCAATCCGACCCAACCGTCCATTCCGAAACAATTCCGGATATGGAACAGGGGGAGGAGGTCAGGGGGGTTCAGGTCTGCTGCCAGGCCTGCGACGCGGAAGGCCCGGCCCTTATGTTCGAAATGACCATGGATTTCGCCAAGGCCGAAGCCATGGCCATCGAACAGTGGAACCACCGCGCCCCGCCCGGCTTCAACACCGCAACCGGCCTGAAAAACTGCCCCTTTTGCGGCAGCCCGCCGGAAGTACTTTACGATCCCGGCACCGACGAATCAGACGCCGGCAGTGATTCCGGAATGGCTGAAATCTTCTGCTCCGAGTGCGGCGCCACCGGCCCGATGAATGACGATGATGATCCCAAACAGGCATGGAACCAAAGGCGGTGATAAAGGCAGTATAACGTTTTTTCATTCCGATATATATCAAAGCTGCCGATAAAATCCGAACACAGAATTTTACGGGATTGGCGAATAGGAGGATATCACCATGACCATGCTGCTTCCACGACCAAATATTTTGGACAGATTATTGCGTGCCCTGGGCAAAAAAAGAGGGGTCTTTCTGCCGGCCGAAGATTCCGAAAACTTCGGCCCATATGCCTATTCCACCGGGCAGAAAGAAAGCTTTGTCCGGGCGCTGCTGCGATCCGGCCGCACGCCCCTGCCTGATGGATTGATCGATATCTTCGAGGTGGCCGGCAATTTTTCGCGTCCCGCGGAACCGGATTCTTCTTAAGGTGACAGCCGGCACATCTTACAAATGAAGTTTCAATCCCACCGTAACTTCTGCAAGTACATCTCCGGTTTAGGCATACACTCACTCCGCCGTCAGACCCGTTAATAACCTCCCATTCAAAATCGATCCATCATGCTGCGTGATGGAACGTTCCCGGATTATCATCGACTTGTAATCCAGAACAAAAACAAGGGAACGATCATGAATGACACCTCCGGCGACTTCGTCCACCTCCACGTCCACACCGGTTTCAGCCTCGGCA
This sequence comes from uncultured Desulfobacterales bacterium, assembly GCA_964439745.1. Classification (GTDB taxonomy): domain Bacteria; phylum Desulfobacterota; class Desulfobacteria; order Desulfobacterales; family Desulfosudaceae; genus CAYTQK01. Next base: position 3,553 of record CAYTQK010000006.1, on the reverse strand, counting down.
ACAGCACCATCCGCGCGGCCGACCTGCTCGGCGAGTATCGGGCCGCGGGCCTGCTTGCCGGACATGGCCACAACCGTTCGGCGTAAATTCCAAAACACCTGGGAGAACCACCATGTGCGGTTATTGTTTTGAAATCTGGCTGTTGCGCGAGGGCCTGTCCTCCTGCCGCAACGAGGCCGTGGCTGAAACCGGCACCCCTTTTCTGCAAAACATCGCCGCCGCCGTCCTGCTCCAGGAAGAAGACCCGCTGTCTCCCTTTCTGGACACGGCGGCGCGCTGGGGCAAGCCGTCGTTTCAGCTTGATATCATCTTCTGCCGCTTGTTCGAAGATTTCCTGTTTCTGGGCGCGGACCGTGCCCTGGTCCGGAAAATCAATTCCCTGTACGGCCCGGACGCGGAGGCCACCTTTCTGCGCAACCGCAATCGTACCGTCCTGGCCGACCACTGGATCGCGATCTTCACCCCGGCGGTTTTCGCGGACGAAGATAAATGGCGCCGCTTTCTCTGGACCGCTTCTGCCCGCCTGACCGATCTGACCTACGACACTCTGGAATTTTACGCGGACTGGTGGCTGCGCGGCCGCGGCAAAACCACCAGCGATGGGACCGACCGGCTGGAACAGAGCGGCCGCATGGATCCCATAGACAATACCCCCAAAGAAGAGTGGAATTATTTTTACGCCATCTTCCCCTGGGTGTATTTTTCCCTGATGTGCCTCGGCCGCTACTGCCCCGAAGCACCCCTGATCGAGCAAATCGCCCTGCACCCGCCGCAGGACGTGCCCGATTTTCCCGGCCATGACCTGTGGCTGCAGCGCCGGGCCTTTCTTTTTTACCTGCAAGCCGCCGGCTGGCCGGGCCTGTTGAAACATCCGGACCAGATCCGCTTTGCCCTGGTGGAATACGGGCTGCGCAAATACAAGTCGTTTCGCCGGGAAACCGCCAATGCCCTTGCCTGGCTGCGGAAAAACCAGGACCGCTTTTCTTTGTGGGACGAGAACGACCGGCACTTCCTGGCGGAAATGAGCAAATGAACACCTACCACCGATGTCGAATTATTGCTCCCTCTGGGCTGCTCTCCCACTGTATCATCCATCTTTACAATTATGGTACCGGCAGGTATAATTTAAAGATAGCATGTGCAGCCGGCACAAATGGGACCGGTGTTGGTTTACGGCTGCCATCCGCCTGATCAAGGAGCAGCCGACAGAGTGACCAGAACGCCTCCGCATATACCAGCATATTACCGGGCAGGAATGTTTTTTTTCTGCCTGCTCCTCCTGGCCTTGCCCGCCCATGGCCAGGACTGGCGGGCCGCCAAAAGCCTCGACGCCAGGGCAGAAACCAAAAACCGGGTCATGGCACGCACCCTCTCCATGACACCGGCGGCCATGAAGATCGAGTATGCCCTGCCCGGCCTGGAGGTTTGGCGGGCGGAAAACGGCAGCAGGATAATCGCCGGAAAAAGGAACGACCCCTCCGATCCCGTCCGGCCGGTAATCGGCAACACCCCGCACCGCTCATCCCCCGGCCTGCCGGTACTGCCGGTGGTGCCGACCCGGCTGGCGCTGCCGGCCGGACACGAACTGGACGCCATCAGGGTGACGCCCGGCAGAGAAATGTCCCTGCCGGGAAACTTCCGGGTGGCCCACGGCCAAACCTCCTATCCGCTGCGGCCGGGGGTTCGACCGGAAAAAACGGAAAAAAACAGGGCCGTATACGAATCCGACACCCCCTTTCCGGGCAAATTGTACGACATTGCCGGCGTTCATAAAAAACGGGGAGTCTCGCTCCTGCTGGTCAACCTCCACCCCGTGGTCTATCGGCCGCAAAGCGGCCGCCTGTCCTGGTATGACACCATGACCGTCACCGTGACCACCCGGCCGTCCACCGGGGCCCGCTCCAAAACAGGCGCCCTGCCGTATAAACCAGCGGCCGCCGGCCAGCTGGAAGACTCGGTGGAAAATCCGGAAATGATCGACTCCTATCAGGCCGCCAATGAGACCCCCTCCCCGACCGCGGAAAGCCGGGTGCTGCCCCGGTCCGAGGCTCGCTATGCGCTCATCACCAGCCAGGCCATTATTGACGACGACACTGTCTCCCCCACGGTGGCGGATTTCATGGCCCACCGGCAGAGCCAGGGGCTGAGCACCGCCGTGGTCTCCATGGAATCCATCCTGGCCGAGCCCGCTTACGTCGGCCGGGATGACGCCGAAACCCTGCGCAACTTCATCATTGACGCTTACCTTCACCGGAACACCGAGTATGTGCTGCTGGGCGGCGACGTCAACATTATCCCCCTGCGCCAACTCCGGTGCCGGGCCGGAGCCTATACCGAAGAAATTCCCTCCGATCTTTATTACCAGTGCCTGGACGGAGACTTCAACAGCGACGGAGACGATTACTGGGGAGAACCCACCGACGGCGAGGACGGCGGCGATGTCGACCTCATGGCTGAAATACATGTGGGCCGGGCATCGGCGGAAGACGCCGCCGAGCTGTCCAACTTTTTTTACAAGACCATGGCCTATGAAAACAGCGCCGCAGAAGCGTCTTACCTGACCACCGCCCTGATGGCCGGCGAATGGCTGGGTTTTGGGGGCATCTCGGAGTACGGCGAGGCAGACCTGGAAGAAATCCGCCTGGGATCGAGCAATCACGATTACACCACCGCCGGGTTTGCCGCCTTTCCCAACTTTACCGTGGATACGCTTTACGACAGCGACACCTATGAATGGCCCGCCGGCGATCTTATCGACGACATTGACTCGGATATCTACGGCATCATCGTGCACGACGGCCATGGGCAGACATACCAGGTCATGAAGCTGTATCTTGACGATGCCGACCAGCTGAACAACACCAATCCCATCTTCGGATATTCCCAGGCCTGCCTTCCCGGCGCCTTTGATACAGACTGCATCGCCGAGCACCTGACCACCTCCACCCGCCACGGCATGTTCGCCGGGGTATACAATTCCCGCGAGGGCTGGGGCATGCCGAACAGCACGGACAGCGCCAGCCAGCGGCTGGCCCGGCAGTTCTGGGACGCCTGTTTCGGGGAATACCTGCTGGACCTGGGCGCCATCAACACCGACAGCCACGAGGACAATCTCTGGGATATTTCCGATTCCTATGTCCGGTGGTGCATCTACGAGTCCAACCTGCTGGGCGACCCCTGTACCGTGCTGCGCGGCCGGCCCGCCCTGGCGCTGCACATACCGGAAAATGCCACCGAGGGGGACGGCCGGCTGACCGGCGCGGGAACTGTCTTCTCGGACGAGCCGGTGGCGGCGGACCTGACCGTCTTTCTGGTCAGCAGCGACGCGGCCAAGGTCTCCGTGCCCGCTTCCGTCACCCTGCTGACAGGGGAAACGGAAGTCTCGTTTGACCTGATCGTGCCGGACGACCTGGTCTGCGACGGTCTTCAGACTGTAACGATCACCGCCGACGCCGAGGGATTCATGGCGGCCGGCAGCCGGATCGACATCACCGACACCGACACCGACACCGACGGCGACGGCCTGGCCGATGACCTGGAGATGATCTCCTGT
>CAYTQK010000005.1:0-26313 GCA_964439745.1 uncultured Desulfobacterales bacterium | reverse complement strand
GATGTAAAATGTTATTTTTTTATGTCGAGGTGACGAATATTTTTTTGTAACTATTTATAATTATTAAAGATTATTAACACAGTCCGTGTGTTTGATATATATCGGGATATGGCAGGCTGGGCCGGCGGACAATGGCCGGTAAAACGGGAAAATTGTCTGTCCACGCCACAGCCCATAAACAAAAAAAAATTTCGTTAAGGAGGTTGCTGTGGGTTTTCAAATCGCAAAAGAATCCTATGCCGGCAGCATTAAAGAGATTTCTATTGGCACAGGTGACAAGGCCATCAAGGTTGGCGGGGAAACAAGTTATCCCTTTTGTTTGTTTGAAGGGGAAATGCCCAACAAGCCGAAAGTCGCCATGGAAATCTGGGATATGGAGCCGGATGACTGGCCTGAATGGGCAATTGCGCCTTTTAAAGACGTGATCTCCGATCCGGCCGCCTGGGCCAAGAAGTGTGTCGAGGAATACGGTGCCGAAATCGTGGTGGTGCAGCTGAAGAGTACTGACCCTAACGGCGCCAATGCCAGTGCCGACGATGCCGTGGCCACGGTAAAAAAGGTTATCGGTGCTGTGGATGTGCCGGTCATTCTCTGGGGCACCACCGCCGTAGAAAAAGACGAGGAAGTTTTCAAAAAAATCGCCGAAGAATTTCAGGATGTCCAGCTGACCCTGGGACCGGTGGAAGAAAAGAATCACAAAGGCATCGGCGCCGCTGCCATGGGGTATGGGCATGCCGTGGTCTCCTCATCCCCGATTGACGTCAACCTGGCCAAGCAGATCAATATCCTGCTGGAAAATCTGGGTATGAACATGGATCGGGTGCTGGTCGATCCGACTACCGGCGGGCTTGGGTACGGCATGGAATACTCCTATTCAGTCATGGAGCGTCTGCGGATGGCCGCCATGGCCCAGGGAGATGACAAGCTGCAGTATCCCATAATCAACAATCTCGGCAACGAGGTCTGGAAGTGCAAGGAAGCCAAGCAGCCCTTTGATGAAGCCCCGGAACTGGGCGACCCGGAACGACGGGCCATTCTCATGGAAGCCGTGGGTGCGGTTACCTATCTGATGGCGGGCAGTGATATCCTGTTCATCCGTCATCCGGAAACCGCCCGCATGGTCCGGGCCTTTATTGATCGGCTGGTGGACGGCGGCAAGATTGATGATGTGGACGGCATCAGCAAGCTGCTGGATGAGCAGAAGCCGGATTATGCCAAGCTGGCACCAAAACCGGATCTGACCATTGAAGAGGAAAAAGAAGAAAAGAAGAAAGCCGCGCCCAAGAAAGCCGCCGCCAAGAAGGCGGCGCCCAAGAAGGCGGCGGCCAAGAAGGCGGCGCCCAAGAAGGCGGCGGCCAAGCAAGAAGCCCCGGCTGCCGAGGAAGAAAAAGCCGTGCCGGCCGAAGAGGCGGCTCCGGTAGATGCCGCGGCCCAGGCCCAGGCCGATGCCGAAGCCAAGGCCAAAGCCGAGGCGGATGCCAAGGCCAAAGCCGAAGCCGACGCCAAGGCCAAAGCCGAAGCCGAGGAAAAAGCCAAGCGCGCAGCCGAGGAAAAAGCCAAGCGCGAGGACGAGGAAAAAGCCAAGAAAGCCGCTGAAGAGCGTCAGAAACGGGACGAAGAACTGAAAGCCCTGCGGGTCAAGCGCGCCAAGGAAAGAGAAAAGCTGGCCGCCAAGCGGGAAGAAACCAAAAAATCCATGATCGACGTTACCCCGGCTGAAGAACAGAAATCCGAACTGGACAAGATTCTGGATTTTCTGAACCGGGCCCACAAGCGGGCCTAATCAGCCCGGACGTGGTGATACGATCCTGTGTCCAAGCAATATAGATAATATGGAAAATAATATGAGGAGGAACCTCTAATGGCAGAAGCAGAAAAAAAAGCTGCGGCAAAAGGACCGAAGTTGGCCGATCCTGTCAAAGCGACCATTGATCAGGCCAGCCAGCAATTGATTCGAAGGGCGCAAGAGCTCGGGGTGGAAACCGTCTTTGACCGGGCCGAAAACATGAAGCCCTGTAATATCGGTGCCCAGGGTACCTGCTGCAAGAATTGCGGCATGGGCCCCTGCCGCCTCCCCCTGCCCAAGAGCGGCATTGAGGGGAAAGATGAAAGAAAAGGCCTGTGCGGGGCCACTCCCAACACTATTGCCGCACGAAATTTCATCCGCATGATCGCCGGCGGTGCGGCCGCACATTCCGATCATGGCCGGTGCGTGGCCGAAACCTTCATGGCGGTCGCCAGGAAAGAAACCCATGACTACATGGTCAAAGATCCCCTTAAACTCAGGGCGGTTGCCGAAGCACTGGGCGTGCCGACAACGGTGGAAGTTGACGGCGAGGTCAAGGATCGCGACATTGACGAGATCACCCTGGAAACGGCTGAAAAAGCCCTGGCGGAATGGGGCAAGGCCGACGGCGAACTGACCTATGCCAAACGGGCTCCTGCTGTCCGCTATGAAAAGTGGGAGAAGCAGGGGGTTATTCCCCGCAACATCGACCGGGAAATCGTGGAAATTATGCATCGGACGCATATCGGCGTGGACCAGGACTACCGCAACCTGATGCGCCAGGGCACCCGGGCGGCCATCGCCGACGGCTGGGGCGGTTCCATGCTGGCCACCGATCTGCAGGATATTATCTTCGGTACCCCCTACCCGGTGGTGGGCGAGGCCAACCTCGGCATCATGAAAGAAGACCATGTCAACCTGAGCGTGCACGGTCATGAGCCGGTTCTGTCGGAAATCATCGTGGCCGTGGCCCAGTCCGAGGAGATGCTCGAGTACGCCAAGAAGAAAGGCGCCAAGGGCATCCAGCTGGGCGGTATCTGCTGTACAGCCAACGAACTGCTGGAACGGCACGGTATTCCCACGGCAGCCACTTTCCTGCAGCAGGAACTGGCCATTATCACCGGTGCCTGTGACGCCATGGTAGTGGATATTCAGTGTATCTTCCAGAACCTGGCCAACGTGGCCGAATGTTTTCACACCAAACTGATCACCACGCATCCCCTGGCCATGATGGAACAGGACAGCGTTGAGCATATTGAATTTGACGAGCATTCAGCGCTGGACGATGCCAAGAAGATTGTCAAGCTGGCCATTGATAACTTTGAAAACAGAAGAGCCGAGGTGATGATTCCCAAGCAGAAAGCCACCCAGGTGGCCGGTTTCGGCGTGGAATCCATCAACTATCACCTGGGCGGAACTTTCCGCGGCACCTATTATACCCTGAATGACAATATCATTAATGGCCGCATCCGCGGCGTGGCCGGGGTGGTCGGCTGCAACAACGCCCGTACCCGTCACAACGAAGGCCATGTCGAGGTCGTTAAAGAACTGTTGAAAAATGACGTCCTGGTACTGACCACCGGCTGTAACGCCATTGCCTGTGCCATGGAAGGGCTGCTGACGCCTGAATCGGGCCTGGTCTACTGCGGACCGGGACTGGCCGAGGTGTGCGAGACGGTGGGAATCCCGCCGGTACTGCATGTCGGCTCCTGTGTCGACAACAGCCGCATTCTGCTGGCGGCTACTGAAATGGTTAAGGCCGGCGGCCTTGGAGAAGACATCTCCGATCTGCCGGTGGCCGGCAGCGCCCCGGAATGGATGAGTGAAAAGGCCATCAGCATCGGCCATTACTTTGTCGTTTCCGGTGTCTATACCGTCTTCGGGGTAACCCTGCCGGTATCCGGCGCCCCGGTATTCCAGGATTATATATTCAAGGAGTTCGAAAAACTTTACGGCGGCATGTGGGACCTGGAAGTCGATCCCATCAAGCATGCCCAGAAGATGATCGCGCATATTGACAAAAAACGGCAGGCCCTGGGCATTGACAAGGCCCGCGAGCGCGTCCTCATGGATATGGCCGACAGGCAGGCCCTGGAAGGCTAAGGTCCATGTTCCGAAAGATGAAAACTGAAAAATCCTCAACGAAGGAGGAAAGATATGTCTAAGTTAATAGCGTTTGCTGCCATTCAGGGTGGCTATAAAGTCGTATCCCAGGTCGAGGGTGAGTTGAGAAACACCCTTGAGTCCATGAGTGCGGATACCAAGGTGGAATTTCCCAACACCGGATATTATCTGCCGGTGATTTATTCTTTGCTGGGCATGAAGGTGGAAACCCTGGAAGATCTGCAGAAACCGCTGGCCTTTGCCCGCGGCCTGCTGCCGCCTCACGTTAAGGGCAAGAATTACCTGCCCTACCTGGGCCCGCTCCTGGACGCCGGCATGGCGGCCATTCTGGCCTACGAGATCAAGGAAGCCCTGCGGATTGTCAAAGAGCCGGATTTCTACATTGCAGAAGAAGATCCGGACCTGGAGAACGGCAAGAAATGGGTCGGTCCGGCTGATGACGTTATCCTGCGAAAACGCGGCGTGGAATTCGTGGACGGTTCCGCTCCCGGTTTCGCGGCCATGGTCGGGGCGGCGCCGAATCCGGAAATCGCCAAGATGATCGTGGAGGATTACCAGAAACGGAACCTGTATATATTCTGCGCGGCCAATCACAACGGCACCACCCTGATTGATCAGCTCATCGAAGCCGACGTGCAGATCGGCTGGAACACCCGTATCGTTCCCTTCGGGCCGGACATCTCCTCGGCCGTATTCGCCCTGGGATTTGCCAACCGGGCCGCCATGGCTTTTGGCGGCGTGGAACCGGGGGATTACAAAAAGATCCTGATGTACAACAAGAACCGGATTTTCGCCTTTGTCAACGCCTTGGGCGATATCGGCACCGAATGGGGCGTGGCCGCGGCCGGCTGCGTCAACTGGGGTTTTCCCACCCTGGCCGATACCGATATTCCGGAAATTCTGCCGACCGGTATCTGTACTTACGAACACGTCGTGGCCAACGTGCCGCATGACGAGATGGTGCAGCGTTCGGTGGAAGTCCGCGGCCTCAAGGTCACGGTTTCCGAAATTGACATTCCCTGCTCCTTCGGCCCGGCTTATGAGGGCGAGCGGGTCCGCGGCAAGGATCTGCACTCCCAGATGGGCGGCGGCAAGACCCAGTGTACCGAGCTGGTCAAATCCGCCGACATGAAGGAAATCGAGGATGCCAAGGTCGAGGTGGTGGGCAAGGATATCCCGGATCTTAACGAGGGTGACACCCTGCCCCTGGGCATTTTTGTCCAGATCGCCGGCCGCGAGTTCCAGACCGACTTCGAGCCGATCCTGGAACGCCAGATTCATCACCTGGTCAACTATATCCAGGGCGTCATGCATATCGGCCAAAGAGATATCTCCTGGGTCCGCGTCAGCAAGGCGGCCGTGGAAAAAGGCTTTACCCTCAAGGACATCGGGGTGGTGCTGCACGCCAAGATGCATCAGGACTTCGGCAAGATCCTGGACAAGGTCCAGGTCACCCTGTACACCAACAAGAAGGACGTCGACGAGCTGACCAAGAAAGCCCGGGCCGAATACAAGACACGGGACGAGCGGGTCGACAAGATGACCGACGAAGATGTGGAAACTTTTTACTCCTGCACCCTGTGCCAGTCGTTCGCGCCCAACCATGTCTGTTCCGTTTCCCCGGAGCGGACCGGTCTGTGCGGAGCCTATAACTGGATGGACTGCAAGGCCTCCTTTGAGATCAATCCCACCGGTCCCAACCAGCCCATCAAAAAGGGCGAGTGCCTGGATCCGCGCCTGGGCCAGTGGAAGGGTGTCAACGAGTTTGTATACAAGGCCTCCCGCGGGGCGGTGGAAAGCTACAACTTCTATTCCATTGTGCATGATCCCATGACCACCTGCGGCTGCTGCGAATGTATTGCCGCCACCCTGCCCAACCTGAATGGCATCATGACGGTCAACCGGGAATATACCGGCGATACCCCCTGCGGTATGAAATTCACCACCCTGGCCGGAGTCATGGGCGGTGGGGCCAAGTCGCCCGGTTTCGTGGGCCACTCCAAGTTCAACGTCACCCAGCGTAAGTTCATCCGGGGTGACGGACCCAGCGATTTGGATGAAGGCGGCCTGTTGCGGGTTGTCTGGATGCCCAAGATGCTTAAAGATGAGCTCAAGGAGCGCCTGGACGCCCGCGGCGTAGACCTGGGCGTACCGGATCTGTACGACAAGATCGCCGATGAAACCGTGGGGACCACCGAAGAAGAGATTCGGCCCTTTCTGGAAGAAAAGGGTCATCCGGCAATGTCCATGGAGCCGTTGATGTAAGGCAACTTGTTCAGGCACGCGGCGGCCGCCCGGATGCACAAGAAGAATTCGGGAGGACCGCCCGCGCCTGAATCCAGGCGGATGTCAAAAGAATACAACGTATAATTTTCATATAACAAGGAGACAAAACAATGGCCTTAGCCGGAATGCAGATTTTCAAACTCCGGCGGCAGACCAACTGAAAGGAGTGCGGAGCACCGACATGCCTGGCGTTTGCCAGGAACCGCGCGGCTGGAAAAGCGGAGCTGGACAGTTGCCCGTATGTATCGGACGAAGCCAGGGAACAGTTGGCGGAAGCGGCCGCCCCCCCGATTCGCCCGGTCAAGATCGGCAAAGGCGTCCGGGCCCGGACTGCCGGCGGCGAGACGGTCATGTATCGCCATGAGAAGACTTTCTACAATCCGACGCTTCTGTCGGCCATGGTAGCGGCGGACATCGACAAAAAAGAGCTGGAAACCAAGCTCCAGTGCTGGAACGCCATGCAGTATGAACGGGTGGGCTTCAACCTGCGGCCGGAAATGGTAGCGGTCAAGGATACCGGCGATGCCAAGGCCTTTGCCGCCACCGCCAAAACCATTGCGGAAACGTCCGAGTTTAACGTCATTCTCATGTCTGAAAAGGCCGAGGTGATGAAAGCCGGCGTGGACGCCTGCGGCTTCAAAAAACCGCTGATGTATGGCGCCAACAAGGACAATCTGGATGATTTTGGCAAAATGGCCCTGGATGCCGGCCTGCCGCTGGCGGTCAAGTCCGATTCCGTGGAAGGCCTCATTGAACTGACCGAAAAACTTATGGAAATGGGCCTGAAGGACATCGTCCTTGATCCGGGTTCCCGGGAAGTCAAGCAGGCCCTGGAAGATCAGATGGCCATTCGCCGGGCGGCCTTGAAATCCCAGAACAAGTCGCTGGGATTTCCCACCATTACCTTCCCCTGTGAAATGGCTTCCAATCCTGATCTGGAAACCATGGTAGCGGCCATGTTTATTGCCAAGTACGGCAGCATCGTGGTCATGTCAGATTTCTCCGGAGGAAGAATCTTCCCGCTGCTGCTGGAACGGCTCAATATCTTTACCGATCCCCAGCGGCCCATGACGGTGGTGGAAGGCATCTACGAGATCAACAACCCGGATGAGAATTCTCCCATCGTGGTCACCACCAATTTCGCTCTGACCTACTTTATCGTCTCCGGTGAAATTGAAAACAGCAAGGTCCCGACCTGGCTGCTGATCAAGGATTCCGAGGGACTGTCCGTGCTGACTGCCTGGGCGGCCGGTAAATTCGCCGGCGACGACGTGGGCGCTTTTGTCAAGAAGAGCGGCATCATGGACAAGGCCAAAACCACGGAACTGATCATTCCTGGTTACGCCGCGGCCATCGCCGGTGAAGTGGAAGAGGAGCTGCCCGACTGGACCATTACCGTTGGTCCCCGGGAAGCGCCGCACCTGCCCGCCTTCTTGAAAGAAAAGACCGGTAAATAGACTATAAGGACAAGGAGACATCCGGGCGGGCGATACGGCCCGCTCGGATACCCCCGAAATAACCAACCAAGGGAAGAAGATTATGATACTTATCGGTGAAAGCTTGAACGTTATTTCCACGAAGATCGGCAGGGCTTTCAAAGAGCGGGATCCCAAGCCCATTCAGGAAGAGGCGCTGGATCAGAAAAAAAGAGGCATGGATTACATCGATATCAACCTGGGCCCGGCCAAGAAAGACGGTACCGAGCTGATGCCCTGGGTGATTCAGACGGTTCAGGAAGTGGTGGACGATATCCCCCTGGCCCTGGACACCTCCAATATCGATGCCATTGAAGCCGGCCTGAAAGTGTACAAGGAAACACCCCAGCCGCCCCTGATCAACTCCATCATGGCCCGGCCGGAACGGTACGAAAAGATGATTCCTCTGGCGGCCGAGTACAACGCCGACTTCATCGCCCTGATGTGGGGTCCCGACGGACTGCCCCGGGATGAAAACGAGCGGGCCGCCCTGGCAGTGGAACTGATGACCGTGGCCAATGAAGCTGGCATTGAAAATGAACGCATCTGGTTTGACGGGATTGTCACCCCGGTCAACGTTCAGCAGGATCAGCTCATGAGCCTGCTGAATTTCCAGATGATGATCGGCGACATCGCCCCGGGCTGCAAAAGCACCTGCGGCCTGTCCAACATCTCCAACGGTCCCCCGGCTCACCTGCGGCCAATTCTCAACCAGACCTACATGATCATGCTGGAGCGCTATGGCATGTATTCCGTCATCTCCGATCCCCTGGACGAGAAGTTGACGGACATTGCCAAGGGCAACCGCCAGGATATCCGCGACGTGGTGCTGGCGGTCATGGACGGCGAAGAACCGCAGGCCGAGACCAAAGAACTGCAGGATTATGTCAAGACTGCCAAGGTTATCCTGGGACATATCCTCTATTCCGACTCCTGGCTGGAAGTATAGTCCCCCGGGTTTCCTTCGGTTATTTGTACACCAAAGCCTTGTCTTCGGCGACCGGTCCACCGGCCGCCGAAGCAGGGCTTTCTTCTTTTTATGTGACAAAGGAGAACGATATGTCGTCGGAAAAGGCCTTTCAGGAATACTATCCCGAAGACTTGAGCTGGTGTTATGGCTGCGGCCGCAAAAATGAACACGGCCACCAGATCAAAAGCTACTGGGACGGCGACGAGACCGTCTGCCGGTTCACCCCCCAACCGTATCACATGGCCATTCCCGGATATGTCTATGGCGGCCTGATCGCCTCCTTGATCGATTGCCACAGCACCGGCACAGCCGCGGCCGCGGTCTACCGGGCCGAAAACCGGAAAATGGGTTCGCAGCCGCCGCTTCGGTTTGTCACGGCTTCCCTGCACGTGGATTACAAAAAGCCCACGCCCATCGGCGTCCCCCTGGAAATACGGGGGGAAATCGCCGATATTTCGGAAAAGAAGGTGGTGGTCAAAACCCGGGTGCTGGCCGAGGGCCGGATCTGTGCCCGCGGAGAAGTGGTGGCCGTACGCATGCCGGCCTCCATGACGCCGGGCAACAGCGCTTGACATTCGGGCAGCTCTTTTCTACTTTGATTCCAGAGTGAAAAGAAGGCAACCACCGGATGCCGGGAGGAAGAAGACATGGCCCGATTGTTTTCCACCAGGGAGGTGGCCGCATACCTGGGGATTCATGAAAAAAAGGTGTATCGCCTGATCACGGAGAAGAACCTGCCGGCCACCAAGGTTACCGGCAAATGGCTTTTTCCGGAGCACCTGGTGCGGCAATGGGTGGAACAGAACACCATCAATTATCCCGGGGAAAGCACTTTCCTGCTCAATACCCCTTCGTTGCTGGTCATTGCCGGCAGCAACGATATCCTGCTGGACCGCTGCCTGGGCCTGTTCATGGAGCTCTATCCGGAATTCACGGCCGTGTTCGGCAACCTGGGCAGTATGGGCGGCATCAAAACTCTCAAGCAGGGGTTGTGCCACATGGCCACGGCCCACCTGGCCGAAGAAGATGACCAGGAGTACAATTTTTCCTTTGCCGCCCGGGAAATGACCAACCTGCCGGCGGTGGTGAATTTTTGCTTCCGGGAGCAGGGGCTGATCGTGGGTCGGGACAACCCCCGCAAAATCAGCGGTCTGAGCGATCTGGCCGGCCGGAACATGACCTTTGTCAATCGCTCCATCAGTACCGGTACCCGGCTCTGGTTTGACCGGCGCCTGCGGGACGAGAAGATAGACCCTTCGCAGATTAACGGGTATGAGCAGGAGGTCCAGCGTCACCTGGATGTGGGCCTGGCGGTTCTCTCCGGCCGGGCGGACGCCGGTCCGGGCATCCGCGCCGTGGCCCAGATCCTGGATCTTGCTTTTATCCCCTTTCACTGGGAGCGCTTTGACCTGCTGATCAACAAGGAGATGTTCTTCGCCAGGAACGTGCAGGCCTTTTTGTCTCTTTTTGCCGAACCCCGTTTCAAAGAACTGGCCGCCGGCATCACCGGTTATGACCTGTCCAGGAGCGGTAAAATGGTTTACCCGGCGGCATAGCGGGCAGCCACTTTCACAAAAGCTGCTGACAGGCTATTGCCAGGTATACTCCATTTCAAAATGGTCGCCCTTGTCAGTGACGCTGGCGTCAACTTTTTTCCCCAGGGCCTGTTCGGCCACCTCCTGGTAGGCCCCGGCCAGGCCGTAGAAGTAGATCTTTCTCATTTCAGGAATAATCATATCCGGGTAATCATAGGCTTTGATGTGAATATGGTTGACGTTGTTTTTGACCTGCTGCCGCTTGAACGGCTTGCCTTCAAAATCGTAAAACGCTTCCCAGAAGCCGTTATACTTTTCCAGGCTGGCGGCTGGATCGCCGGGGACGAGCAGGCGCTTGTAGAGCTTCAACCGCGATTGGGCAGCCAGCCGGCCGAAGTTGTAGATATTATCCATGTCATTTTTACCGGCTACCTGGGACACGGCATGGGCGATGCGCCAGTAGCTGTCGCCGGGATACCATTGGGAGGTCATGATCTGGTCATTGATAATGTCCCAGTCCTCGGGTTCCAGGTATTGGCTGAAGTCTTTTTCCTTGGAGGCCCGCAGAATCCGGACCAGATCCATGATGGTGCTGCCCTTGACTTTCATCAGATCCTCCCCTTTCTGGTAGCAACTGATAATACCCGATCATGGCTGCTGAGAGTAAATTTTTCCTATAAAAATAGTACTATAAAGTTTGGCTGGTGTCAATGCCCGGCAGGGCGCGCGCAGCCGGGAGCAAGAGAAGAGAGCCGGGCCGCCGCCCTTGACAGGTCTGTGGAATTGCGTAATGATAACAACTTTGATGATTCACCTGAAACTGTCGCGGCTGTATGCCGGCGGATGAATATTTTCGCAGCGAACTTGCCCGGCTGTAAACGAGCCGGGCACCAGGAGGGTGCCATTGCAATCATTTTACGGTTCAGATTTCCAGGATTATTATGAACTGCTGGGCGTTTCGCCGGAAGCTGATGAAAAAACCCTGCGCCGGGCTTACCTGGCCCGTCTGAAAGCCTGGCATCCGGATAAAAATGCGGCAGATATTGCCCGGGCCGAGGAGATGACCAAAACCCTGAATGAAGCCTATTATGTACTGAGAGATCCCGGCCGGCGCCGGCAATACGACCGCATGCGCCGGTTTACACGGGGAAAGCAGTGGGATGAATATTTGAACGAGGCCGCCTTCGGGCAGAAGATGAAGCAGGCCGGCCCGGTGTTTCGGCACCTTCGGCACAATGTCCGGGAGCTGTATAATCTGTTCGTCGATGCCGTAAAAAAAAGGTATCCCCTCAATTCCGCCCGGCTGGGCATTATCGGCAGCGGCCTGCTCTATTTTATCCTGCCGGCTGATTTTATTCCCGACTTTATTCCTGTCGGGGGACTGCTGGATGATTTCGCGATTCTTACCCTGGTGGTGAATTCCCTCCAGGAGGAACTGACTTCCTATCGGCTCTGGAAGAATCGAACCTGAGCCGATGGAAAAGCGGCCTGGCCGGCTTCAAGCGCGCGCGGGGGGTCAGCGGGCTGGGTGGCCGACCGGGATGAGGTATAAGGGGGTTTCCCGTTTATCCCGCCCCAGGACGCGGCTGACCTCCTCATCTGCAAAGGCGCCTATGGGCACCCCGCCGAGCCCGGCGGCGACCGCCGCCAGCAGGATATTCTGAGCGGCATGTCCGGCTTCCATGTGCATGTAACGTTTCCCTCGTTGTCCATACTTGGCGCTGGTGCGTTCCAGAACGCCGGTGATAACCACGACCAGCGGGGCCTGGGAGATGGCGCGCTGGCCCAGCCCGGCCCGGGCCAGCGCCGACCGATGATCCCCGGATTTTACCTGTCGGAGTTGATGCGGCTGCGGCAGATAATGGTAAATACCGGCCGGTACGGCAGCTGAATTGCCCGCGACCAGGTAGGTCTCCAGGGGATAAAGAGCCCCCGCCGAAGGTGCCGTGCGGAAGCCGCGGGCGCTGGTGACACCCTGGCCGGCCCATACCAGGCCGGATATTTCCGCCAGGGTGAGTTCCTTGTCGGAGAACCGGCGGACAGATCGTCGTGCGGCCAGTACCGCGGCCAGTTCATTTCCCTGGATGGCGGTTGGCCGGGGCAATTCGATCAGGGCCTGACCTGTTTTTCTGTTCATGGCGCCCCCCTCCGGTTCCATGAAAAACCATCCCAGCCCGGCCATGAATCCTGCCGCGGCCGCCAGAATGATTGTTTGCGAAAATTTTTTATTGGGCATGCAGGGTCCCTCCTGACGTATACCGTTTTTTGTTCATGATAACAGAAAATGTTTTTATGGTCGAAATTTTCATCTTCAGGCAATACTTTTTCTGGTTCTTTTTCCGGGCGATGTTGTAATTTTAAGTATGAATTTGTAATTATAAATATAAAATTAATGTAAAAACAAAATAGATTGACAAATATTTCTTAAATTGCATAGTAAAGAAAAGAAATTGATCAATCTATTTTTTTATATCAATAAACCAACGGAGGTGAATAATGCGCATTATCGGTTTGATGGGTGTCTGTCTACTGGGTTTGGCTATGACCATCGGGACAGCGCCGGTTGACGCGGCGTCACGCAAGGTGGTGATTTTTCATGCCGGCAGTTTGACCGTTCCGCTGGCGGAAATGGAAGAACAGTTTGAAAAACTGCATCCAAAGATCGATATCCAGCGGGAAGCCGGCGGCAGTACCAAAATGGCCCGGCTCATCTCCGAGGTGGGCAAAACCGCCGATATTATGGCGTCGGCGGATTACAAGGTGATTGATAACAACCTCATCCCCGATCATGCCAGCTGGAACATCCGCTTTGCCACCAATCAGCTGGTACTGACCTATACGGAAAACAGCCGTTATGCCGACCAGATCAGCGCGAAAAACTGGTATGAAATCCTTCAGAAAGAGGATGTCTCCTGGGGACATTCCGATCCCAACCTGGATCCCTGCGGGTATCGCAGCCTGATGGTGCTGCAGCTGGCGGAAAAATTTTACGGCATCAAAGGGCTCTCCGAGAAACTGCTGGCCAACCGGCCCGAAAAGAATGTCCGGCCCAAGTCCGTGGAGCTGGTCAATCTTCTCAAATCCGGGCACATGGATTATGCCTGGGAGTATCTTTCCGTAGCCGTGCAGCACGACCTCAAATACATCACCCTGGATGATCATATCAACCTGGGAAACTATCGCTATGATGATTTTTACAAGCAGGCGGCCGTCAAGGTGACCGGCAAGCAGCCCGGTTCCCATATCATCAAAAACGGTCAGTCCGTTACCTATGGGGTAACCATGACCACGGATGCCGCCAATCCCGAAGACGCGGTCCGCTTTCTGGAGTTTATGCTGGACCCGGAACAGGGATTGAAAATTTTAAAATCCATGGGACAGCCGCCCTTCGTGCAGGCCCGGATTCCCAGTCAAAAGATGCTGGATAAACTGCCGGTGAGCCTGCAGAAGATGGTGGAGGTCAAGCAATAGCGGCCATGGATGTTTCCCAGGCAGGTTTTCGTCCCTTTTTGCTCCGGGTCAGCCAGAAGTCGTTTGCCGGTCTGCTGGTGGTCTTCAGCCTGCCGCTGGTGCTGCTGGTGGTCCTGCCGCTGTTCAAGATGGTCTCGGCCCCTTCGCTGGCCGACATGGCCATGACCATCCAGGACAAAAACGTGGTGGCGGCGGTGGCCCGCAGTATCGGCTGTGCCCTGTCGGCCGCTTTCATTTCCCTGGTGTTCGGTACGCCCCTGGCGTATCTGCTGGCCCGAAAAAATTTTCGGGGCAAGCGGCTGGTGGAGGGGATCGTGGATCTGCCCATCATGATCCCCCATCCGGTTATCGGCATTGCCATCCTCAGCGTTTCCGGGCGCAACTACCCCCTGGGCCGGCTGCTGGCCGATATCGGCGTGCAGTTGATAGGCACCTGGACGGGTATTATCACGGTCATGCTCTTTGTGGGCCTGCCGTTTTACGTCAATACCGTCAAGGCGGCGGTTGAAGCGGTCCCGTCCCGACTGGAGAACGTTTCCCGAACACTGGGGGCTTCCATGTTTTCCACCTTTTTCCGG
This sequence comes from uncultured Desulfobacterales bacterium, assembly GCA_964439745.1. GTDB lineage: Bacteria > Desulfobacterota > Desulfobacteria > Desulfobacterales > Desulfosudaceae > CAYTQK01. The sequence goes on along the minus strand of CAYTQK010000005.1, from coordinate 12,088 downwards.
GTGACCCTGCCCCTGGCCTGGCGCAGTGTTGTGCTGGGTATGATCATGGCCACGGCCCGGGCTATCAGTGAATTCGGGGCCATCGTGATCGTGGCCTATCACCCCATGACCGCGCCGGTGCTGATATATGAGCGGTTTACCGCTTACGGCCTGAAATATTCACAGCCCGTGGCTGTCTGGCTGATCCTCATCTCTTTTGCGTTGTTTGTACTGATGCGGCTGTTTGCCGGCAAGGGGGAAAGGGTATGATTGACGTCGCCCAACTGACCGTGGCCGTACCCGGATTTGCCCTGAACAAAATTGAACTGGTCCTGGACAGCCGGGAGTTTTTCGCCGTTATCGGGCCCACCGGTTCGGGGAAATCTCTGCTCCTGGAAGCCATGGCCGGCCTGGTGCCAATCCGGCAGGGTCGGATTACCATCGCCGGGGACGACGTGACCGGTATGCCCCCGGAAACCCGCGGCTTTGGTCTGGTTTATCAGGATTATTCACTTTTTCCGCATATGACGGTCCGGGCCAATCTGCTCTACGGGGTCCGTTATCAGCGGCTGGACAGGCGCACGGCCCGTCAGCGGCTGGAGAAGCTGGCCGGGCGCCTGGGCCTGACCAGCCTGCTGCAGCGGTATCCGGCCCGCCTCAGCGGCGGTGAAAAGCAGCGGGTCGCTCTCGGACGGGTGTTGATGCTCAACCCCCGGGCCGTGCTGCTGGACGAACCGCTCTCCGCCCTGGATCCGGTCTTTCAGGATGACATCAAGGAGCTGCTTAAAGAATTGCACGCGGAATGGCAGATCCCTTTTGTTATCGTTTCCCACGATTTTTCGGACGTCCTCTATCTGGCGGACCGCGGGGCGGTCATCAACGGCGGAGAGGTGATCCAGCAGGGCGATATCGAGGATCTGTTTGAACGGCCTGCCTCTGATTTCGTGGCCCATTTTGTGGGCATGAAGAATGTCTTTTCCTGTCAAATCCGCGAGGGGAAGGCCTGGGTAGGGGATCTGGCCTTCCGGCTGCCGGCCGCCGACCGGAGCGGCCATGTCCGGCTGGGCATTCGTCCGGAGTCGATTCATCTGGTCAGCAGGCTGGAAGCGGCCTATGAAAACACGCTCACCGGTGAAATTTCCCGGATCTCTGCGCACGGTTTTTTTTCGGCGGTCCGGATCGACTGCGGCGAAATCAACCTGGAAGCGATCTGGCCCCGGGAAACCGTAGCCACCTGCCAGCTGGCTCCGGGCGTCGGTGTCACCCTGGGCATCCCGTCCGAACGGCTCCATACCTTTTAAGCCCGACGTTCTTGTTACCGGAAATCATCGATGGTCAGGAGGGGATAAACCGGCATGCGCCGGGCTTCGATATGCTGACGGCCGTTTTCTTCACAGCGATCCAGCAGGGCGATGACGCCGCTTACGGACAGGCCGTAAGCCTGCGCGGCATCAATGGCCTTGAGCGTGGAGCCGCCGGTGGTAATAACGTCTTCGGTGATAATGACCGTGTCTCCGGGACGGACATGACCCTCAATCTGGCTGGCAGTGCCGTGTCCCTTGGGCTCTTTACGGATGACAAAGGCCTCGATGGCCTTGTCGTGCAGATGAAAGGTATAGGCCGCCGCAAAGGAGATGGGGTCCGCCCCAAGGGTCAGGCCGCCGATGCCGTCCGGGGCTTCGCCCAGCTGCTGAATCGCATCATAGACAAGTCGTCCCACCAGGTATTGTCCCCGTGAAGAACAGGTTACCTCTTTCAAGTTAAAGTAAAAGCGGCTTTTCTTGCCGGAAGCCAGGGTGAAGGCCGGAGTCTCCGCTTCCTGAAAGGAGCGTTCCCGGATCAGGGCAATGAGCTGGTCTTTTTCATTCATGGATGATTCACCTCGTATGTTTACCCTCAACCCCGAGCGGTATCAGCCTGATTTACTGGTTGCCCAGACCGTTCTGCCCCCGGCATTCCGGGCAGGTCCAGGTGATATGGTTGCAGGACAATCCCCAGATGTTTTCATACATGCACTCCTGGCACATGGCAAAACCGCAATGACGGCAGCGCCAGCAGAAGGGAACCGTGCGGCCGCAGGTGTGGCAGGTCTGGTTCTGGGTGCGTTTTTTCCTGTCCCGGTAGGTCATCTTGGTTCCATTTGCCGGACCGCCGGCCGGCCATGTTTTTGCTTACTGGGTTGGTGTCCCATATTCATGGGAAAAAAGCAAGGCCCGGATAACAGCTTTTTGGGTTTGGCAGTCAGGCGGGTTCAGTGCTATATATGATTACAGCATCTGCGGCCAAGACAACTCGTGAAATATCCGGGCTATGGTGGCAGTGGGTTTGGAAAGGGGCCCTGCGGGCGTGGAGGAGGGCATTCGGGATATGCACAGCAACATTACCGGCGTAATACTGGCTGGCGGTGAAAACCGACGGGTTCAGTCCCGGAAAAAGGCCTTTTTCGATGTCGGCGGCCAACCCATCGTGGGACGGATTTACCGGGTTTTGGCGGCGGTTTTCCCGCGCACAATGATTGTGACCAACACGCTCCTGGATTTTATCGAATGGAATGCGGTTCTGGCCACGGATATCTTCCCGCTGCGGAGTTCTCTGACCGGAATCCATGCGGCCCTGTTCAGCATTGATACTCCCTATGCTTTTATCTGCGCCTGTGACGCCCCCTTTGTCAAACAGGAACTGGTAGAGACCATCGCGGCCGGCCTGACCGACAAGGTTGACGTGGTCATTCCCGAAACTGCCAAAGGCCTGGAACCACTTTGCGCCGTGTACTCCGTGCGCTGCCTGGAGGCCATAGAACGGCAGTTGCGGCAGCAGCAGCGGTTTGCCATCTGGTATATTCTCAAGCGGCTGCGGGTCAAAACGATTTCAGAGCAGAAGCTGCGGCAAAGTGATCCCTTTCTCGATTCATTCCTGAACGTCAACACTCCGGCAGACCTGGAGCGGGCCCGCCAATTGATCGCGGCCCGGGAGCCGTGATCTGAAGGGACAGGCATAAGCGGATCTCTGGCAGGGCCGGGCCGGAAATAATTATGATCACAAGACAAGCGCGGGTGACCGGCGAAAAAGGTACGGCCGGCGGGGGCGCAGCTTGAAAAAAAGAAAAGTGAATCGATTTTCCGATTGACAGCTAAGGAAGTGTATGATAAATATTAACTATTAAAACATTATGAGAAAAATATGTTATTTTGATATCTATGTAAAAAAACAGAAAAGATAATTCATAAAAAAGGAGGAGGTCGTTTATGAAAAAATCATGGAAGCACATCAGTGTTATGGCGGGACTGGGCGTCCTGCTGGCTGCCGGTTTTGCTCTGGCGGCGGCCAATTTTCCGGAAATGATCCGGATGGAAGACAAGGAAGCCTATGAAAAACATACCCAGGCGATCGTCGATTTTTCCCATAAGAAACATTTCGAGGAATACGAGATCGGCTGCGGGGAATGCCATCATGATGACCAGGGACAGCCCCTGAACGATCTGAAAGTCGGTGACGATGTTCAGAAATGCGTGGAATGCCATCAGCCCGGCCGGGCTGATCGTAAGTCCCTGGCGGGATTATCCCGGGAAGAGCGGGAAAAAGAAGAGCTGAAGTATCATTACGGCGCCATTCATCAGAACTGCCAGGGCTGCCATGAGGAGTTTAACAAGGAAAAATCCGGGAATCCCCGAAAGGGACCCGCGCCGGTTTCCTGCACCCAGTGTCATCCCCGGAAATCCCGCTAGTAAGAAGCTTTACCGGCAATTTACAAATCGAGCAGGGTTGATCGCTTTAGCGGTCACCCTGCTTTTTTTGTGTCCGGAAGTCAGCCGCCGCCCGCACCAGGGCGGGCGCCCATTCGGGGGTGCCCAGGGCGTGGAGATGGGTATAGCTGGCCAGGACATTTTTGCGGCAGTAACCGTCCCGGTGATGAATAAATCCCTTGCCCCGCATGGTGGACAGAATCAGGTCCTCGTCCCGTCCTTGCCAGTCAATCACCCGCGAATAGCGGAATTCATGGCCGCGTAATTCGGTACCGTTCGAAAAAAAAGGATTGTCGCCTTCTACCCGGGAAATGGTGTAGCCATGGCCGACCGGTTTTTCAAAAATCTCAAATGAAGCCGGCAGAATCCCGCACATGGGATAAGACTGGTCGTGGACCCGTAATGACCGCCCCAGGTAGATCAGCCCGCCGCATTCGGCATAAACGGGGAGTCCGGATTCGGCCAGGGCGGCCAGTTGCTCCCGGAAATGCTGGTTTCCGGCCAGCTGCCCGGCGTGTGTTTCCGGAAAGCCGCCCCCCAGGTAGAGGCCGTCGATCCGGTCGGTGAGGGGCGCGTCGGACAGGGGGCTGATATAGACGAGTTCGGCGCCGGCGGCCTCCAGGGCTGCCAGATTTTCCGGATAATAGAACTGAAAGGCCGAGTCCTTGGCCACGGCGATCAGGGGGCGGGCGTCGTCCGCTACCGGCGGAGGGGGGAACGACTCATCAAGGGGGCAGGTCACCGCCGGGGCGGTGGCGGCAATGTTTTCGATGGCCGCAAGATCAATGTAGGCCCGGGCCAGCTCCGCGTTGGCGGCAATGGCGTGCCGGGCCCAGCTGTGTTCGGGCGTGGGGACCAGCCCCATATGCCGTTCCGGCAGATCAACCTGGGGCTGCTTGGGAATGGCCCCGACCACCGGAATACCGCAGTAATGTTCGATGGATCGGCGCAGTATGCTCTCGTGCCGCTGGCCGGCCACCCGGTTGAGAATAATGCCGCTGATCATCAGGTCCGCGTCAAAGTCAAGGCACCCCTTGACCACGGCGGCACAGGTCCGGGTGGTCTTGGTAACGTCCAGGCAGAGAATTACCGGAGACTGCAGCAGCTTGGCGATTTCGGCGGTACTGGTGTTGCCGTCCAGGTCGATGCCGTCGTACAGGCCCCGGTTTCCCTCAATCACGGCGACTTCTTTGCCGCGGGTGTGGCGGTAGAGACAGGACAGCAGGGTAGGGGGAGGGATAAGAAAAGTATCCAGGTTGTGACAGGGAACGCCGGCTGCCAGGGATAGCCAGCCGGCGTCAATATAGTCGGGGCCTTTTTTGAAGGGCGCAGTGTTCTTGCCCGCCTCCTGCAAGGCGGCGGTAATGCCGATGGCAATGGTGCTTTTGCCTGCGCCACCGCGTAACGCGGAGATGGTAAGCCGTGGGCAGGAAATAACATTGGGCATCGGTATCGTGACCACCGTGACGAACAAGAACCGTTCGCACAGTCAGAGCGAGCGGTGCAAAGAAGCGAAATTTGCGCCGTCCAGAATGTGCGGTTTAGTCTTCGTGTTCCGCGGCCGCCTGTTTCCCCGTGCCCGGCAGGCCATACATGGTGGTGCTGCCGCTGGACCAGTAGACCAGGTCGCCGTTTTCAACCATCTTGTTGATCAGTTTTTTGGCTTCCCGGGGTTTCATGTCCAGGATTTTCTGGAGATCGCTGAAGTAGAACTTGGATTTGGTCTTCTGCTTTTTCTCCAGCTCTGTTTTGATTTTCTCGGTGGCTTCGGCTAATTCCATAGCAAGCTCCTTTGGTAAAAGACAGAAAGCGACCGGGGGCTGTTGCCGGCTCCCGGCCGCTTTTTCTGTCTATGATTAAGGCGTTCTTAGTCCGTGAACTTGAACTGGGTCGTCTGACGCCAGGTGTAATACGCCGGGTCACGGAAGTCATCAATCAGGTGATGGGTGAATTCCAGTCCGCATTTCTCGAAGAATTTTTCCCAGCCGATTCTTTCCGCCCATTCACCGACCCGCTCATATTTGCGGGCGTCCTTGGCGTAAACTTCCACGATGCGCTTGATGACTTCGGTCAGTTCCGGCCAGCGCGGGGTGGTGTTGGGCAGGAAAGCCACCGCCACCTTGGAGAACTTGGGCGCGCTGATGCGGTTGGAAACCTTGCCGCCGACCATCACGACCACGCCGTCGCCTTCCCCGTCAGCCAGCGGCATGGCGGGGCACATGGTGTAGCAGTTGCCGCAGTACATACAGCGTTCGTTGTTAACTTCCACGCTCTTGACCTCGGTGCCGTCTTCCAGCTCTTTCTTCTTGGGCTTGATGGCAGCGGTCGGGCAGGCGGCCACGGCCAGCGGGATTTCGCACATCTTGTCCATGTACTCATCCTCAACCACCGGCGGTTTACGGTGATAGCCCACAAAAGCGATGTCGGAGCAGTGCACGGCGCCGCACATGTTCAGGCAGCAGGCCATGGATACCCGGACCTGGGCCGGCAGGGTCATGCTGGTAAAGTACTCATACAGTTCGTCCATACAGGCCTTGACCGGCCCGGAGGCGTCAGTGGCCGGGGTATGGCAGTGGATCCAGCCCTGGGTATGAATGATGTTGGTAATACCGGCACCGGTACCGCCGATAGGGAACTTGTTGCTGCCGCCGGCAAACTGGCGGCCTTCCAGGTCTTTGATCAGGGCCTCGGCCTTGTCCTGGCTGTCCACCATGAACTCGATATTGTTCCGGGTGGTGAAGCGCAGGTAGCCGTCGCAGTGCTTGTCCGCGATCTCGCAGATTTCACGGATATGGGTGACGCTCATCAGGCGGCAGCCGCCGACGCGGACAGTGTAAACCTCGTCTCCGCTTTCGGCCACGTGAACCAGGAGGCCCGGCTTGAGGATTTCATGGTAGGCCCATTTGCCCTTGTTCTTGGCAATAACGGGCGGATAGAACTCTTCGTAATTTCTGGGACCGATGTCGGTAATGCGATCCTTCATCGGTTCTTCCGGATTATAACCAGAGGATATAAAAGCCATTCGTCTTTCCCCCTTATCGCTGATGTTTTTTACGGTATTCTTTGATGTCCTTGCTGAAGCCGCCGGGAACCTCATCTTCTTTCCAGAAGATGTAAGGATTGGTCCGCGGTTCCTTGACATGCTGGGCAACCGGCTTGATGTTGGTCACTTCCAGGAGTTTCTGGAAACCCTGGCGTTTCATCAGTTCGCCCAGCCGTTCGCGGTTCTTGCCTTCTTCCATCCACCAGTCCCAGACGTTTTCGATGACTTCCTTGATCTCGTCGTACGGCTCTTCCACCTTGATAAAGGGGACCAGCAGGGAACTCATCTGGGCGCCATCCAGGATCGGTGCCTTGGCGCCGGCCAGAATGGAAAGACCCTTTTCCTTGCCCGGTTTCAGGGCGCGCGGCATGACGTTGATGCAGTGCATGCAGCGGGTGCATTCCCGGTCGTCGATTTCCAGCTTGCCGCCTTCGTATTTCATGCAGCCGGTGGGGCAGCGGTTGACCACTTCGTCCATGATGTCAAAGGAGCCCCAGTCACGGCCGGCATGGGCGCCGCCGTTGGGCGGAAATTCACCGTCGACATAGCCTTTGACCGCGGCCTGGTCGATCTGGATTTCATCCCGCCAGGTACCGACAAAGGAGAGGTCGGCGCGGGCGATGGAGGCCACGCAGCAATTGGGACATCCGTCGAACTTGAACTTGAACTTGTAGGGAAAAGCCGGCCGGTGAAGTTCGTCCTGGTATTCCTGGGTCAAATGGGTACACAGGGCCTGGGTGTCGTAACAGGCATATTCACAGCGGGCTTGGCCGATGCAGTCCGAGGGGGTCCGCAGGTTGGAACCGGAGCCGCCCAGGTCCTGATTGAGGTTGTGGGTCAGTTCGTAAAAGATCTCTTCCAGCTGCGGGGTGGTCGTTCCCAGGAAGATGATGTCGCCGGTGGAACCGTGCATGTTGGTGATGCCGCTGCCCCGGAACTCCCACAGGTCACAAAGGTCTTTGAGATACTTGGTGGTGTAGAAATGACCGGAGGGCTGATTGACGCGCATGGTATGGAAATGGGCCACGCCCGGAAACTCTTGCGGCTGGTCGCAGTACCGACCGATGACGCCGCCGCCGTAACCGAAAACACCGACGATACCGCCATGCTTCCAGTGCGTTTCCTTGTCTTTGAAGGACAGTTCCATCACGCCCAGCAGGTCGTCCACGCAGTCCTGGGGGATCTGATACTCGATGTTTTTTTCGTTTTTCGCTCTTGCCTCTGCCTCCTGCTTGAGGTCGGCCACAAAGCTCGGCCAGGGACCGGATTCAAGCTGGTCCAGCAAAGGAGTCTCTCTTTTTGCCATTGTTTACCTCCATCTGTTAGTAAATTACTTGCCGCTTGCGGCACTCACGAAACTCAAGCCTTGACTACGTTCTGAATATAATTGCAGCTGCCAGATCTAAAAAGGTTATCTGACGCGATCAATTTCCTTGCTGATTTTTTCGGGAATTTCGTAACCCAGTTCAGCGGCCCGGTCGCAATGGTGAACCGCCGAGGCCGCTTCCCCTTTTTCCAGGTATGCCAGGGCCAGGTTATAATGAGCCAGGGCAAAGGCGGGTTCGATTTCCAGGGCTTTCTGATTGGCCGCAATGCTTTTTTCGATCAGGCCCTGCATGAGATAGGCATTGGCCAGATTAGTGTAGGCCTGGAGAAAGTTGGGATTGCAGGATACGGCTTTTTCCAGGGCAGCCGCGGCTTCCTCGGGTTTTCCCTGTTGCAGATAGACAAAACCGATGTTGCCGTACCCTTCGGCAAAATTTTCCCGGATCTGTACCGCCTTGGTGTTGTATTGCAGGCAGCCGTCCAGGTCGCCCCGGTTCATGCAGATGCCGCCGAGCAGGACATACCCTTCGGCCAGGGTGGGACTGCAAGTGACCGCTGACAAGAGTTCTTTTTCGGCCTCGTCAAAATAGTTCTGGGCCAGCAGGGCCACGGCATAATTGTAGCGGGTAAGACCGCAGGTAGGACTGGATTTGGCCGCCATTTTGTGCCGGGCCAGGTATTCTGCGGCTTCTTGTGATTCCGTCATAATCGATCAATCCGGATTGCAGGGTTAAAAACGAATTTTTCAATTTGCTTTCAGTAAAAATTGCTATTATAGCCGTACCATCCGGGGGGGTGTCAAGGAAAATTTAACGCCGCGGTTCGCGATTTGAATCATTTGGCCGGGGTTGACGGTTGCCACCAACGGCTGTTTGTGATAATACTGACGATTATGGAAAGGCCGGCCAGAAATCCGGAACCGGAAAAGAGCGCTGGCGGCAAGACGCGGTCTGTGGTGACCGATCTTGAAAAATATGAACGGCTGAGGAGGAAAAAGAAATGATATCGGGATGCTTTCCGGCGTTGATCACCCCTTTTCGGGATGGTGCCGTGGATTACGAGGGTTTGTCCCGGCTGGTCGATTTTCAGATCGCCAATGGCGTTTCGGGCGTCGTGGCGGTGGGGACCACCGGGGAAAGCCCGACCCTGGACTGGGAGGACCACAACCGGGTCATTGAAATGATCGCCGGCAAGACCCGGGGAACCCTGCCATGCATCGCCGGTACCGGCAGCAACAATACCGCCGAGACCCTGGCCGCCACCGAGCAGGCGGTTCGTTCCGGGGCCGAGGCGGTGCTTCTGGTGGATCCCTACTATAATGGTCCCAGTTCCCTGGAAATCCGCCGGGAGTATATCGAGCCCGTGGCGGCCCGTTTTCCGGATACCCGTGTCATCCCGTACGTTGTCCCCGGCCGCACCGGCGCGCAGCTGCTGCCGGAAGACCTGGCCCTGGCCCACGAACGGTACGCCAACGTTGACACGGTCAAAGAGGCCACCGCCGACCTGGACAACATGCGCCGGGTCCGGCAGTGCTGCGGTTCGGATTTCGGCATTCTTTCCGGGGATGATAACCTGACCAGCCGGTTGCTGGCGGATCCCGATATCCGGGCCGGCGGGGTCATTTCCGTCTATGCCAATATTTTTCCCCGGGCCATGTCCGATATGGTTGACGCGGCGTTGGCCGGAGACATGAACCGGTCCGGTGAACTGGCTGATCAGCTGGCGCCGCTCCTGGAACTGGTCACGGTGACCACCACCGAGGTTACCCCCCACGGGAAGGTGGCCTGCCGGGCCAGAAACCCCCTGCCCGTGAAAACCCTCATGGCGGTGCTGGGTATGCCTGCCGGCGGCTGCCGGCAGCCGCTCGGCCGGATGACGGCAGCCGGTCTGGACAAGCTCCTGGCGGCGGCCAGAAAGGTATGGGAAACCGCCCCGGAAGTATATGCCCCGGCCGCGGCATTTTTTGATCTTGACGTGGAGGCCCGCCTGAACGATCCGGCCGTGCTGACGGATCTGGTGTACGAGAAGTATTAGCCCGGACCGATCAGACCTGCGGGTGAAAATCGCCTTTTTCAAACAGGATTGCTTTTAACCACTGAAAGGCGAACTGGAGCAGGGCCACCTCGTCTTCCTTGATTTTGTCCGCCAGGGCCGGGTCGATGGAATAGCGCTTCAGAAACGTGCTTTCAAATACAAACCGCCGGAAGCGGTCGATGTCGTATGATGCCATAAAAAACATTTTTTTGGCATCCTCGGTCAGCATGATGCTGCTGGGAAATGATCGCTTCCGTACCACCAGGTCGGTCCATTCGGCGTTGATGGAATCGTGAATGTCCACCCCCTGGTCCCGGCGCCACTCTTCCACCGTCCACTGCTTCTCCTCCTCAAAGCCCCGGCAATGGGGTTCGTTGATAAAAAAGAAAAATCCGTGCAGGTCTTCCTGGTCGGTTTCCTCCCGGTGACTCAGGGAAGCAACACCCAAAGGGTAATAGCGGCAGGTGGTCGGGCGGTCGCTGTATACCAGGCAGCCGTCGTCCCGTACAAAGGGGCAGGACTGCTGCTCATCATCCAGCAGCTTCATGGTCACCACCGGCAGGTCGGTTTTGGCCAGCAGCTGGGGCTGGGTATAGATGGCCAGGAACTCTTCGGACGACAGCCCGACCCGGTTCTTGAGCCGGACGATATCATAGGGTGTCAACATAATGTTGATGCCCCGGCAGCAGCGGGTAAAACAGGAAACGCCCGGATGGCACCGGAAGTTGAAAGTATCATCCAGCCCGTATTTGACCGGGGTGATGTTGGCCATGCTCGCTTCAGATTCGGTCTTGTCAGTCATCATTCATCCTTTTCATGGACGATCCCTCAGGAACCGTCGGTTTTGTTTTACGGAGTTACTGCATAACCTATTCGGAGGAGCAGGTCAATATCCCGCATCATAAATAAAAATCTGTGCCTTGATTTTCCGAAAGATCCGCAGTAAAGTACTCAACTTGATAATTGGAACCCAAAATGAAGGACGCGGTCAATGGAAACACTTGCCTGTCATGAATTCACCCCTGGGCGACGATTCTGCGGCCGCCTGCCCCATGGTCGGGACATGGTCGCCGCCATCGAGGAATTCTGCAGTCGCCAGGGTATTCAGAATGCTGTTTTTTCCGCCATCGGAGCGGTCTCCTCGGCCACGCTGGGAGCCTATGACCAGCAGCAGCAGGTCTACGTCACCTTTCAAAAAACCGGCAACCTCGAGGTTCTGTCCTGTCTGGGCAATATTTCTCTGAAAGACGGGCAGCCTCTGGCGCATGCCCATGTTACCCTGGCCACGGCGGACGGCACCACCCTGGGCGGCCATTTGTTTTCGGAATCCATTGTTTTTGCCGGAGAGATTCATCTGGTGGAGCTGGACGGACCGGCCCTGGTCCGGGAATATGATCAGGTCACGGGACTGATGCTGTGGAACATGAGCGGCCCGGACAGGGCCTGATATTTTATACTCACAGGGAGGCAGTAATGACATTATCCATAACCAAGGCGAATGAATTAAAAAAACACCCCCTGGATGCCGATCTGGCGTTCGGCACGGTGTTTACGGACCATATGTTCAACATGGATTATGATCCCGGAAGCGGCTGGCATAATCCCCGGATCGAGCCGTATGGCTCTTTTGTCCTGGAACCGGCGGCCATGGTTCTTCATTATGGTCAGGCGGTTTTCGAGGGGTTGAAGGCCTTTCGCACCGCAAAGGGGGCTGTCCAGCTGTTCCGGCCCCGGCAGAACCTGCGCCGGCTGAACGATTCCTGTCGTCGGCTGTGCATCCCCGAATTTGACGAAACCGAACTGTTTGACCATCTCTGCCAGCTGGTCAGCCTGGAGAAAGACTGGGTTCCGGCCGCCAACGGCACTTCGCTGTATATCCGGCCCTTTATCATTGCCACTGATCCCTACATCGGCCTGCGTTCTTCCAATACCTACCGAATGGCTATTATCCTGTCACCGGTGG
>CAYTQK010000004.1:0-27412 GCA_964439745.1 uncultured Desulfobacterales bacterium | reverse complement strand
CGCGCCCGGAACGACAGGTCAGGGCGCTGCAGCGGGCCTATGCCCAGGCGGGCATATCACCCCGAACGGTCGGCCTGATCGAGGCGCACGCGACCGGGACTGCTGTCGGCGACCGGGTTGAAATTGAATCCATGAACAAAGTTTTTATGGCCGAAGAAGCCGCGGAACAAACCTGCGCCGTCGGTTCCGTAAAATCGATGATCGGCCACACCAAGTCCACGGCCGGCCTGGCCAGCCTGATCAAGGCTGCCCTGTCGCTTCATCATAAAACCCTGCCGGCCACCCTCGGCGTCTCGACACCCAACAAAGGGCTGCAAATACCCGGCAGCCCTTTTTACGTGAACACGACGACAAAGCCGTGGCTCAATCACGGGCCGGCGCATCCCCGCCGGGCCGGTGTAAGCGCCTTTGGATTCGGCGGCACCAATTATCATATCGTGCTGGAAGAGTATGCCGACGACAATACGGAAGACGTCAAGGAGAAATCCTTTTCGCAATGGCCGTGCGAATTGCTGGTCTGGGAACAGCCCACCCTGCCGGCGCTGCTCGCGGCCCTGCTTCCCCTGAAAGACGCCCTGGCGCAGGGGGCCGCCCCCCCACTCAAGGACCTGGCCTATACCATTTACCAGGCCGGCAAAGCCTCCGTTTCCGGGCAGGAAGATCAAGCCGTGCGCCTGGCGGTTGTGGCCGGCTCATTGCATGACCTACAAGACAAGCTGACCACCGTTATCACGGCCTTGCAAGCCTCCCGCGGGGAGATATTCGATACCGACGGTATCTACCTGTCGGCCAAGCCTGATGGCGCCAAAGGCAAGCTGGCGTTTCTTTTTCCCGGGCAGGGCTCACAGTATCCGCATATGTTTGCGGATCTGGTGATTCAGTTTCCGGAAATGCGGGACTGGTTTGAACGGGCGGACAAACTTGTTGCCGACAAGCTGGACAGGCCGCTCAGCAGTTATATTTTTCCCGTTTCCGCTCCGGGTGCGGAAGAACGGCGTATTTGCGAAGCAGACCTGGCCCGGCCGCAAATCACCCAGCCGGCGCTGGGAACCGCCGCCCTGGCCATGTACCAACTGCTGCAAAGCCTGGGGATTACGCCTGACATGGCCGCCGGCCACAGTTATGGTGAATATGTTGCCCTGGCTGTTGCCGGTGTTTTCAGCACAGAAGATGTCATCCGCATAGCCGAAGCCAGGGGGCGTTTTATTGCCGAAGCCGCCAGTGCCGACCCCGGCACCATGGCCGCCGCCGGAGAAAACGAAGAGGTTGTTGCCGATATCATCAAGGATATTGACGGGGTCTGGATAGCAAACATCAATTCACCGAAACAAACGGTCATTTCCGGAAGGACTGCTGCGGTTGCCGAGGCCGAAAAAACATTAAAAAGCAGGGGGGTGGCGACGCGGCGTTTTCCCATTGGCTCGGCCTTTCATTCGCCGGTGGTGGCTCCGGCCAATGAACGGCTCACAGAATTTCTTGCCCGGGTAAAAATGAACAAGCCGGCCATGGCGGTCTATTCCAACACCACCGCCCGGCGCTACCCCGACGAGACCGAGGCTGTACGCTCCCTGCTGGTCAGCCATCTGGTCAACCGGGTGGACTTTGTCAATGAAATTGAGGCCATGTATGCGGACGGCGCCCGGATCTTTGTGGAGGTGGGGCCGGGCAAGGTGCTGGCCAATCTTGTTTCAAAAATTCTCCAAGACCGGCCGCACCTGGCCTTGATTTCCAATCAGGCCGACAGGCCGGGTCTGAGCCAGCTGCAGCACCTGCTGGGTCAATTCATTGTCCACGGCGGCCAAGTAAACAGGGAAAAACTGTATCAAGGCCGCGCCCTGCGGCCAATCGACCTTGACGCCCTGTACCGGGAAACGAATCGATACGGGGTAACGGCAACCACCTGGCTGGTCAACGGTGCCCGGGCCATACCATTCACAGAGGCCATGACCGCGGCCCCGAAAAATACAGTCAAACCAATGGAAGTAACCTCGGACATGACAACCATCAAACACGAAGGATCGGCTGCGGAGTATCCCGGTTCAGCCACTTCGGGCATGTCTGCCGCTGCCCCGCCTGTCACCAGCAAAGAATATGTAATGGTTCAACATCAGAAGCTGATGCAACGCCTGCTCGACATGCATCAGAGCGTGATGACGAGCTATATGAACGGGCTGGCTGCCGGCAGCACGACATTACTACCGGCTCAAGCGGTGGCCGCAAGAGAGGCTGCCTTGCCGGTAGATGCCACCACCGGCACTGTGCCGCAAGCGGCCTTGCCGGCCGCGCCAAAGCCTGCCGGCGATTCGCTACCAAAATCGGATCCCGGCGACAACGGCGGCATGCCGGCAGACAGACAAACCAAAGCCGCCCTGCTGCGGATAGTCAGCGAACGTACCGGCTATCCCGAAGATATGCTTGATCTTGACCTGAACCTGGAAGCGGACCTGGGCATTGATTCCATTAAGCGCGTGGAAATATTAACCCGGTTGACGGAGGTTATGTTTCCGAACGGTCATGAGGAATCCCTGGAACAGATCGAGGAGATCAATCTATCCAAAACGCTGCGCGAAATCATGGGACACATTGAAAAATTCATGGCGGCCGCCGGCAAAAGCGGATCAGCAGAGGCGCCTGCCCCGCTGCCGGAAAAAACTGCTGCTGGGGCTGCCAGATACGACGAAAATCTCCTGCTGCCCCGGTTTACCCTCACCGCGGTTGATGCCCCGATCCAGGACAGCGCTTTTGCGCTGGCCCAGGACCGGGTCACCATTATCACCGATGATGAAGGGGGAATCGCCCGGTCACTACAGGAAAAATTGACGGCCACCGGATATCCGGCCGTGATTCTGCGGTGGGGAAAGGGGCGGGCCCAGTCAGAAGAGCCGGTTTATTTTTTGAACAATCTTGCGGCCGAAGAGATCACAACCGTGGTGCAGTCAATCCGGCAGCAGCACGGCCGGGTCGGCGGGCTGATTCACCTTTTTCCCTTAAAGAAAGGCCCGTCTTTTGCGGACATTGATCTGCCGGGCTGGACAGCGCGCCTTGATTACGAGGTCACATCTCTTTTCCTCCTTTTGAAACACCTGGAGCCGGATTTACGCCAGGCGGCCCAAAACGGCGGGGCTGTTGTCATGTCTGCGGTCGACATGGGCGGCACCTTTGCCAGTGGAGTAAACACGAACAACAATAACTTTTTCCCGGGACATGGCGGGATCAGCGGTCTGCTGAAAACCGCCGCCATTGAAATGCCGCCGGTTCGTGTCAAATTGATCGATCTGGACCCCGCTGAATCCGCAGCGGACATTGCCGAAAAGCTTTTCACGGAAATCGGCGTGGCGGATCATTGTCTCGAGATCGGATATGCCGGCAAGAAACGAATGCGGCTGGACCTGGTAGCTGCCGCCCTGCAGTCACGGCAGGATAACGGCCTGCGGATGGATTCGTCCTGGGTGATCCTGATGACCGGCGGCGCGCGGGGGATCACCGCTCAGATTGCCCTGGATCTGGCCCGGAAGTATCAGCCGAAACTGATTCTGGCCGGCCGCTCCCTGCCGCCGTCAGCCGCAGAATCTGCCGCCACGGCGGGGGTTGAACAACCCGAGGCGCTCAAGAAAATTATCATTGATACCATGCGTCAGCAGGGCGAGAATTTTTCCCTGGTCGATGTTGAAAATGAATACCGGCGCCTGCGCCGGGAACGGGAAATGCGCTCCAATATCGCGGCCATGCGTAGAGCCGGCTCCGAGGTCGAGTATTGCCAGGTGGATGTGCGCGACGAAGAGGCCTTCGGCGGCCTCATTGATGACATTTATGAAAGGCACGGAAACATTCACGCGGTTATTCATGGCGCCGGCGTCATCGAAGATAAATTGATCAAAGATAAAACGCTGGCTTCTTTTGACAGGGTTCTGGGCACCAAGACCCAGAGCGCTTTCATCCTCAGTAAAAAACTGCGGCCTGAATCGCTGAAGCTGCTGGTCCTGTTTTCATCGGTTGCCGGCCGATTCGGTAATCAGGGACAATGCGATTATGCCGCGGCCAATGAAGTCATGAATAAACTGGCTGTATACCTCAACAAGCGCTGGCCCGGAAGGGTTGTTTCCATCAACTGGGGGCCGTGGGATCAGTCCGGCATGGTCTCGGACGGACTACGGCAGGAATTCGCCCGCCGGGGCGTCAGGCTTATCCCCCCTGCGGCGGGTTCCCTGTTTATGGATACGGAAATCAAAAAGGGGGAAAGGGGCGAAGTGGAACTGGTTGTCGGCGATGGGCCATGGGGAGCGGCTGGAGAAGCGCCTCCGGTTTAATAATTCTCTTGCAGGATCATAGGCAGGATAGCGGATATCATGACGGATACCGATAAATACAACACCGCCGCCGCAGAAGACATAGCCATTATCGGCATGTCTTGTGTTTTTCCGGGGGCTTCCGGCCTTGATCAGTACTGGCAGAACATTCTCGCCGGGGTTGATTGCATCAGTGACGCCCCGCCGGAAGCCTGGGACCAGGGCGTCCTCTTTGATCCGGAAAGTAACGCCAATGACAGGGTCTATTGCAAACGGGGCGGATTTTTAGGGGAACAGGAAAGAGCCTTTAATCCCTTGCAGTACGGTGTCATGCCCAGCGGAGTCGAAGGGGCGGAGCCGGACCAGTTCCTGGGATTGCGCGTCGCCCACGAGGCCCTGGCCGACGCGGGATATCTTGACGACCCTGCCAGCAAAGACCGTACCGCGGTCATCCTGGGCCGGGGCGCCTACGTTAATGCCGGGCAGATGAACCTGGTCCAGCATGGCTGGATTGTCGAACAGACCCTGCATATTTTAGAACGTCTCCACCCGGAGTACACCGAAAAACAGCTGCAGGAAATCAAAAAAGAACTCGTCTCCGGGCTGCCGCCGTTAACCGCGGAGATCGTGCCGGGCCAGGTCCCCAATATCGCCGCCGGCCGAATCGCCAACCGCCTGGATCTGAAGGGACCGAGCTTTACGGTGGACGCGGCCTGCGCCTCTTCCTTGATCGCCCTTGATCTGGGGCTGAAATCATTGCGCAGCCGTGAATGCGACCTGGCCATTGTGGGCGGCATGCAGGGCGGCAACACGGTGCTGTCTTACCTGATGTTCTGCCTGATCAAGGCGTTGTCAAAAAGTTCCCAAATCCGCCCCTTTGACCAGAACGCGGATGGAACCATATTGGGCGAAGGCGTCGGCATGATTGTTTTAAAGCGATTGCCGCAAGCCAGAAAGGATAATGACCGTGTTTACGCGGTGATCAAGGGGATGGGGACGGCCAGCGACGGACGGGCGCTGGGCATATTGGCTCCCCGGCTGGAAGGCGCCGCCCTGGCCGTGGAACGGGCCTATGAAGCCACCGGACTCTCCCCGGCCACCATCGGCCTGATGGAAGCCCATGGAACGGCTACCATCGCCGGCGATATAACGGAATTCAATGCCCTGCAGACGGTTTTCGGCGGCAGAAAGGGAAAATTGCCGTCATGCGCCATCGGATCGGTCAAATCCATGATCGGCCACTCCCTGGGCGCGGCCGGTATCGCCGGCATGATCAAGGCCGCCCTGGCCCTTTATCATAAAGTATTGCCGCCGACCCTGAACTGTACGGAGCCGAACGCCAAGCTGGGGCTGGAGCGGTCGAACTTTTACATCAATACCGAAACCAGGCCTTGGATTCACGGTTTGGCCGCCGCCCCGCGGCGGGCCGGCGTCAACTGCATGGGATTTGGCGGCATAAATGCCCACGCGGTGCTGGAAGAATTTACGGAAAACCAGGACACGGAAAGACCCGGCTGTCAAACGCGCTGGGACAGCGAAGTCTTTATTTTTCAAGGGGCTTCCCGTCAGGAGCTGATCGATCAGGCCCGCCGGGTGCTTACTTTTATTGCCGGGGCACCGGAAGTGGAGCCCAGGGACCTGGCCTATACCCTGAACAGCACCCTGCAGAAAAACACCTGCCGCCTGGCCATTGTGGCCGCTGCCATTCCGGAATTGGAAAAAAAGCTGAGCAACGCGGTCAAACGCCTGGCCGATCCCGAATGCAGGCGCATCATGTCCAGGGGCGGCGTTTATTTCTTTGCCGCACCAGTAAAAAACAATGGCAAACTGGCTTTCCTGTTTCCGGGAGAAGGATCGCAGTACATCAACATGCTTTCCGACCTGTGTATCCATTTTCCGGAAGTGCGCAACCGGTTTGACCGTATGGACGGTATATTCAGCGGACACGCGCGGGATTTTTTCCCCAGTGATTTTATTTTTCCCCGTCCGGTCTTCAGCCAGACCGCCAAAAAAGAGGCCGAAGAAGACTTATTCAAGATGGATGTGGCGGTTGAGGCGGTCCTGACGGCCAATGATGCTTTACTGGAGATCCTGCATCGCCTGGACATCCACCCGGATGCGGTTCTCGGCCACAGCACCGGGGAATACTCTTCCATGCGGGCCGCCGGCATTCTGAACATTACCGACAGCGAGCAGTATCTGCTCGAGCTGAACAAAAGCTATGAAGAGACGGCCGCCAAGGGCGGGATCCCCCGCGCCGTCCTGGTCGCCGTGGCCGCGGATTCAGAAAAAGTGGCTTCAATCATTGCGGCGGCGGGTGGTGAGCTGCATATTGCCATGGACAATTGCCCGCTCCAGACTGTTATCGCCGGCGCCCCGGAAGACATGACCGGCGCTGTCAAGGAGTTGCAACGGCAGAATATCATTTGCCAGACCCTGTCTTTTGACCGGCCGTATCATACGCCGTTGTTCAAAAAATTTGCCGAAGACCTTTCCCGTTTTTACGACCAGTGGCCGGTGGCACCCCCCGCGATACCGATTTATTCCTGCACCACCGCCGACCGGTTTCCCGCTGACGCGGCCGCCATTCGGAAGATTGCCGTGGCCCACTGGCTCAAGCCGGTACAGTTCCGGCAGACCATTGAAAAAATGTACGCGGACAATGTCAGGATCTTTGTGGAAGTGGGGCCCCGGGGCAACCTGACCTCCTTTGTCAAAGATATTCTCGGCCGCCGGGATCATGCCGCCATTGCCCTCAACACCACCCTGCGTTCCGGAATCACCCAGCTGAATCATGTGGTGGCCATGCTGGTCGCCCATGGCGTGGACGCGCGGCTGGATTACCTCTACCACCGTCGGAAACCCTGCCGGCTGGTTCTGGCAGGCGCGGAAACCGGCCGCGGCAAAACCGGTCAATCCGCGGGCGCCATGACCTTGTCAACGCAGTTTCCGCGGATGCAATTGCGGCAGGTCTTGCCGTCCATGCAGCCGCCGGAGACAGCAGCCGCCGGCGAGGATCACCCCTCCCCTGAAATCCAGCGCCCGGCCTCGCCCGCTGAAAAAATCAGCCCGCCGGCGAATAGGCCTCCCACGGATGCCGGTTCCCTGGTCATGCAGGAATACATGAAAACAGTGGAAAAGATCATCGCAGTTGAGCAGACGCTGATGCATCAATATCTGGCTGCCGGCAGCGCGGAACCGGTCCCCGTCTCCCCTGCCCCGGGCCATGCCGAGGCAGCCGATGGCCTCTGGACTGCCGCCCTGGCACAGGCCGGCCGCCTGGCCGCCGGGCAGGAGACGGCCCACGATGCCGACCGGCCCAGCCCGCCCCTCCCAGCAGCAGCCGCCAGGCCCGCTGATGATCCGCAGCCAATTTCCTCCGGCGAATCCGCTTTTGAAGATATCAAGTCCCAGCTCCTGGACCTGGTCCGGGCGTCTACCGGGTATCCGGTGGAGATGCTTGATCTATCCCTGGGCCTGGAAGCCGACCTGGGCATTGACTCCATTAAGAGACTGGAAATACTAGGAAAGCTATGGGACAACCAGCCGGAATTGGATCCGGATGACCTGGAGGAGATCGCCACCCTGAAAACGCTGGAGGAGATGATTCAGCGCATCAGTGAATGTGTGAACGCCGGGCAGGTGCCGCCGGCAAAAACAGCCCCGGGCGCGCCGGACGGTGCTGATGAGAAAACGGGAGAAAAGGAGCCGCCTCCCGCGGACCACCCCTTCATCGACCGTATTCTTTCTTTTACACCGGACCGGGAAGTAGAGGTTTTGTCAAACATTGATCTGGAGGAGGCGCTTTTCCTGCACCACCATACCATCGGACGGAAAATTTCCGTTACCCGGGAGGACCTGACGGCGTTACCGGTGATGCCGCTGACCATGAGCATGGAGATCCTGGCTGAAACCGCTTCTTTACTCATGCCCGGCAAGGTTCTCATCGGGATGGACGATATCCGGGCATATCGCTGGATCGCAATCGAACACGATTTTCTCTCCCTGAAAATCAAGGCCGTTCGAAACCCCGGGACCGACGCGGTCAAGGCTGAAATCAGACGGAACGACGAAACGGGAGCGGTCTCAAAAAACCCGCTGGTGGAAGGCGTCCTGGTTTTTGCCGATCACTACCCGCCGGCACCGGATGTCCAGCCGATCACGCTTCACGGTGAAAGAGCGTCCCGCTGGAAGCCGGCAGACCTTTACGCCAGGGGCATGTTCCACGGCCCCTGCTGGCGGGGCGTCCGGTCGGTTGACCGCTGGGGAGAAAACGGCACTGTGGCCACATTTTCCGTGCTGCCAACGGACGATTTTTTCAAAACCAATAAAAGCCCGCCATTTGTGACCGACCCTGTGACCCTCGACGCCGCCGGGCAGCTCGTCGGGTTCTGGACAATGGAACACCTGGAAGACAACTTTCTGGTATTTCCCTATCGCGCCAAAAGACTGCGTATCCATGGCCCCCGCCCGCCTGTTAACCAGGCGGTCAAAGGCCAGGCCGGCATAAAGCTACTGGATTTTAACCGGATTTCTTCTGATATTGATATCACCAATGCAGACGGGGAACTCTGGATGCGCCTGGAAGAGTGGGAGGACAAGCGGTTTGACCTGCCGCCGGCCGTATTGGAATTTCTCCTCTCCCCGGTGACGGTGCGGCCCAGTGAGACCTGGACCGCGCCTGTTGAGGCCTGGCCGGATTCCTCGCAATACCATTGCCGCCGCCTGGCCAGGCTGTTCACGGGAGATGATGATTTCTGGAAACTGGTTTTTTCCCATCTCATCTTGAACCATACCGAGCGGCAGGTATTTGCCAACCTGGGAGAATCAAACCAGCGCCAGGTCCAATGGCTGATGGGCAGGCTGGCAGCCAAAGATGCGGTGCGGACAATCCTGAAACAAAGATATGATATGGAAGCAGGACCGGCCGATGTCGAGATAACGCCGGACGAGTACGGCTGTCCGGTGCCGACCGGTACCTGGGAAGACAAGGTTGAAGAACCTGTCCGGCTTTCGCTTTCTCATACGACTGGTATGGCCGCGGCAATCGCGGGCCAGCCGGGCAACGGACTCGGAATCGGCATCGCTGTCGAATGCCTGGATCGCCGCCGGGAAGGAATGGAAAGTATCGCCCTGGGCCCGGAAGAAAAGACCGTATTGCAATCCGCTCTGACCAGTGCTGATCCCGAATGGCTGCTCCGGGTATGGTGCGCCAAGGAGGCGGTAAGCAAGGCGTGCGGCCGCGGCCTGCCGGGCGGACCCAGGGATCTGGTGGTAAAAGAGCTGGAGCCGGAAACCGGCGCCATACGCCTGGAAATATCCGGGACCTTTGCCCGCACCTTCCCGTCGCTCCAGGGAGCCGCAGCCCAGGTACACACGCTGCGCCAAGACAATATTATCGTCGCCAGTGCCATGGTGAATAAAGGAGATTGAGGTGACCAACGACATGGACAATACGGACGGAACAGCCATCCTGGATGATGTGCTGCATATCCTGGAAGAGATGACCTGTGACTGGGACCTCGAGCTTGACGGCCCCCTGGGGCGGGATACCAGGCTCATCGCCGAACTTGAATTTGCCTCCATCGACATCGTGCAGTTCCTGGTCGCCATTGAAGAACACTTTCAGCGCCGGGAATTCCCCTTTGAGGAGCTTGTCATGAAAGACGACAGGTATGTGGACGAGATCGTGGTCGCTGATGTGGTCAATTTTCTGGATCAACACCTGAACAAGTCAGCCTGAGGAGGCATAATGAACCGGACAGTATTAATCGGACTGGATGGCGCCACGTTTACGATTCTGGATCCCCTGATGGAAAACGGCGTCATGCCGTTTCTCAAAAAATTTGTCGAGCAGGGTGTGCGCGCCGAGCTGATGTCCACCACCAACCCGCTGACACCGCCGGCCTGGACTACGCTGATGACAGGCCGCAGCCCGGGCAATCACGGCGTGTTCGATTTCATCTGGGCGGAGGAACGGGAGACCAACCATTACTTCACCCTTTACAATTTTCGCGATATCCGCTGTGAAACCATCTGGTCGATTGTCAGCAGGCAGAACGGAAAAGTGTGCTCACTCAATTTTCCCTTCATGGCGCCGCCGCCGTCAGGTGCCGGCTATATCGTTCCGGGACTGGTATCCTGGAAACACCTGCGCCGGAACGTGGCCCCTGCCGAGCTGTTTCCGCAATTAAAGGAAATTGACGGGTTCAACGCCAAAGAGCTAGCCTGGGATTTCGACCTGGAGGACAAGGCGGCCAAGGGCGTTCCCAAAGAGGAATTCGAAAGCTGGGTGGATTTTCATATCCGCCGGGAAAAACAGTGGTTTGGTATCGCGCGTCATATCATGCAAAACGATCCCCGCGACCTGATGGCCATCCTCTTTGACGGACCGGACAAGCTGCTGCACATGGGGTGGCGGTTTCTTGATCCGGAAGTGTTTCCCGCAACCCCCTCGGCCTGGGAGCAGAAGATCCGGGATCTATGCCTGGATTATTTCCGCGCACTGGACGGCTTCATAAAAGACATTTCCGATCTTGCCGGGCCCGAGGCCAGGATTTTTCTCGCCTCCGACCATGGTTTCGGCCCCTCCCGGCATGTCTTTCGCGTCAATACCTGGCTGCACAGCCAGGGCTACCTGACCTGGCTGGATCTGGACGCCATGGAAGAAAAAGACAGAAAAAGCGCGGAAAAAGTCGCCCAGAAGCATTTTGTCATGCTGGACTGGGACAAGACCACCGCCTACGCCCGGACGATTACCTCCAATGGTATTTATATCCGCCAGGCCAGGGGGCCGGGGCAGTCGGGAGTGCCGCCGGAACAATATGAAGCCTTCCGCAACGAACTCAAGGACAAGCTGCTGGCTGTCGAGGATCCGGAAACCGGCAAGCCGATTGTCAAAAGGATTTTAACCAAAGAAGAAGCCTATCCCGGCGCCAGCAATGAGCAGGCGCCTGACCTGCTGCTGGCCATGGATGATTGCAGCTTTTTATCGATCTTCAACAAGAGCCCGGTTGTGTACAAGCGCCCGGAGATTGAAGGCACGCATTATCCGGAAGGCGTCTTTATGGCCCGGGGGCCGGGCATAAGAAAAGGGGCCGCCCTGGCGCCGCTTGCCATCATCGACGTGGCGCCGACCCTGGTGCACAGCCTGGGCCTGGCGATTCCTTCCGATTTTGAGGGCCGGGTTCCGGCCGAGGCCTTTGACGATTCCTTCTGGCAGGAACATCCGCCGGCCGCCGGCGAACCGACGCGGCCGGTCGCATCCCTGGCCGCGCAGAAAGAAAAATCAGCAGCAGACAAACAAGAGGAGGATCATATTTATAAACAAATGAAAGCTCTGGGATATATGGAGTAAGAGGCTGTTGGCATGGGTGCCGTTAACTGCAACGGGGTAATGATCCATTATCGCACCGTGGGAAGGGGCGAAGATGTCGTCCTGATCCATGGCCTGGGCACAAACCGCGCTTTCTGGCACCTGGATGTGCTCCTTTCCCTTGGCAGAAAATTCCGGGTCACCATCTATGACCTGCGGGGGCACGGATACAGCACCATGCCGGCATCCGGCTACACCTCCGTGGACATGGCGGCAGACCTGCAACATCTGCTGGATCACCTGGAGATTGAAAAGGCCCACCTGGTCGGCCACAGCCTGGGCGGGGTCATTGCCCTGCACTACGCGGCCTTGTATCCGGACCGGGTGGCCAGCCTGATTGTCGCGGACGCCCGGGTCCGTTCCATTCAGCCGACCCATTATGCCAGGGATTGGCCGCGGTGGCCAACCGTAAAAAAGTATCTGGAACAGATCGGGCTGTTCATTCCCGAAGATGAATCCGAAGCCGGCCTCTGGCTGATGGAGACCCTGGCGTCCCCGGAATGGCAGCGGAACAGGGACAAACTCAAAGGAAGCAGCCTTTTTGTCCCCTGCAGCAAATGGGGCGGCGGCAACAGCACCGCGGAAAAATTTCTGGCCATGCTGTATGGAACCACGGCCCGGCAGGAGTTGAACCTGCCGGCCGGATTGACGGTGGACCGCCTGGCCGGAATCAGTCAGCAGACCCTGTTGATGTATGGCGAAAATTCTCCTTCGCTGTTGTCGCTGCATGGTCTGCAGCGGTGCCTGCCGGCCTGCCGCAGCATGGTTGTTCCCGGGGCCGGGCATTTTTTCCCGCTTTCCCGGGCGCGCTTCTTTGTCGCCATCGTCGGGCGCTTCCTGGACATGGTCGGCAGCAATGAGCGCCGGCTGTATGAACGATTCCCCTGCCGGTTCCTGCTGGGGCTGAGGGAAAAAGGACAGGAAAAGTTCGTAACCGAGGCCATCAATGTTTCCGCCCAGGGCCTTTTATTGAAAAGCGTCCGCGAGCTGGAGCCGGGCAGAGACATTGAAATCATCAGCGGCTTGTCACCTGCCGGCGACATTTGCACGGCGGGAAGAATCGTAAGAGCCACCAATGAAAGTGAGGGCGGCAGCCTGCTGGGCGTTGAGCTGGTTTTGCCTGAGGACGCCGGGCGGCAGTGGAAGAATTTTCTGGCACAACAAACAGGAACCCAACTTACGGATTTTTTTTTCTGATGGCAGGTAGACATAAAGCAAGAAACCGGATTCTGTCCCAGGGGGATATTATGAAAAAACTGTTTATTTTCTGGTTTGCTTGGCTGGTAATCATGTTTCCGAATTTTGAGGCAAAGGCCATGGCAAAAAACAACCTGGTTGAATTTCGCAAGCCGGTGGAATCGATCCGGCACCGCCTGATTCCCAAAAAAGAGTTTACCCATGGCGCCGGTGATTACCGCCGCAAGTTAAGAGGGGAATTCCGCAGCCGGTATTATGAGATGCATGTGCCGCCCGCTTATGACAAGAAATCGCCCGCCCCGGTGGTCATGGTCTTTCACGGCGGCGGCGGTGATCCGGGAAGCGTGAGATATTCATCCCGGATGGACAGCACTTCCGACAAGCACGGTTTTATTGCTGTCTATCCCGCGGGAACGCCCACCCGAAGCTTTCTGAAAGACCGGCTGATGATCTGGAACGACGGCCGCCCCTTTAAAGACGGCCAGCACAGCGAGGTCGATGACGTGGCCTATGTTGATGCCCTGCTGGCGGACCTGTCGACACTGTTCAATGTCGATGAAAAGCGGATATATGTCTGCGGCTATTCCAACGGAGCGCAATTTGCCTACCGGCTGGCCAAAAGGCGTCCGGATGTAATCGCGGCCATAGCGGCGGTGGCCGGTCCGAGAAAGCCCGATGATGATTTTGATCCGGCTCCGGCAAGGCCCCTTCCGGTGATGCAGTTTGCCGGTATCCAGGACAATTTCAGCCCGTATAAAGGCGGCAAACCGCCGCAGGACGCGACTTTCAAAGCCGAGGTCAAGCCGGTCCGGGAGGTAGTCAAGGCCTGGGCCGATTTTAATAAATGCCAGGAAAAACCGGTGGAAGAAAAGCGGGTCGGCCAGGCCGTTATGCGGCGCTATGGCAACTGCCGGGCCGGCGCCGAGGTGGTTTTCTGGACACTGGAAGACGCGGGCCACACCTGGCCCGGCGGCCGGGTATCCCCCAACGCCGAAGTGCTGGGGCTGGGCAGCCTGGGGAAAGTGAACCAGGACATCAACGCCGCGGAATTAATGTGGGAGTTTTTCAAAAAGCATCCCCTGCCATAGCCATGATGCCGCGGGATGCCACGGCCGGACCGGTTGCCGGTCTGGGCCGGATATTTTTATAACCGGAATTGAGTTTTTGCGAAATGAATCAAGCCGCTTTACCAGATATCCGGGTGGTGGATTTCACCCATTACACGGCCGGGCCCTATTGCACCAAATTGCTGGCGGGGTTCGGGGCGGAGGTGATCAAGGTGGAACGGCCGCAAACGGGCGACGCCATGCGCTCCTGCGGTCCTTTTTGGCAAAACGCAGAAGACGACCTGGAAACCAGTATTCCCTTTTTATGGCTGAACACCGGCAAAAAAAGCGTCACCCTTGATGTGAAAACAGAAACAGGCCGGCAGATGGCAAAAGAGCTGATCCGGGATGCCGATGTGCTGGTTGAAAATTTTTCGCCGGGGGTCATGCGGCGGCTGGGCCTGGATTACCAGGCTGTGCAGGACATCAACCCGGGCATTGTCATGACATCCATTTCCAATTTCGGGCAATCCGGCCCGTATAAAGACTACCAGGCCGATGAGATCACCCTCAATGCTCTCAGCGGCGGCATGTCCGTGACGGGCGACCCGGACAAGGAACCGCTGGCCGCCGGACCGTCCCTTTATCAATATACCGCCGGCCAGCACGCCTATATCGGTACCCTGATGGCCCTTTTCCAGAAAGGCGCGGACGGCCGGGGGCAGCTTGTCGATGTCTCGATCCAGGAGAGCGGGCTGGAACATATCGAGATCGCCCTGTCCTATCATCTGCAAAAAGGGGAAAACAAGAAAAGAGGCGGCCACATGTTTGTCCCCTGGGGTACCTATGACTGCCAGGATGGACAGGCCGTGGTCATTGCCATGCCTTATCGGCACTGGCACCGGGCCGCTGAAATTTTTAACGACCCCGTCCTGTTTGACAAAAAATATGATCACCTGCCGGACAGGATAAAAAACCGCGACGAATATGAGGCCCGGCTGCGGCCCTGCGTAAAATCCCTGCGCAAAAAGGATCTTTTCCATGCTGGCCAAAAGCGCGGCCTGGCCTTTGGTTATGTCGCCAGCCTGGAAGAAGCCGCCCGCTCCCCCCAGCATCAGTCCCGGAGCTTTTTTACGGAACTGGATCATCCGCGGGTGGGAAGTCATCCCTGCTGCGACGCGCCTTTTAAGATGTCGGCAACGCCCTGGGCCCCTTTGCGCGCCCCTTTACTGGGAGAACATAACAACGAAATTTACAAAGGTCTTCTGGGCCTAAGTGACGACGAGATCAACCAATTGGCGGCACGGGAAATCATATGAAAAAAGAACTGCCGTTGACCGGTATCCGGGTGCTGGACCTGTCCCATAGCTGGGCGGCCCCGCATTGCGGGAGAATCCTGGCCGATTTCGGTGCCGAGGTGATCAAGATCGAGTATATCAAACGGCTCTGTCTTCTCCGCGGAGCAAGAAAGGATCCGCAAATCTACAACCATCATCCCGGCTGGCTGCAGGTCAACCGGAACAAATATGCCATGACCCTGGACCTGCAAGCGGCGGAAGACCGCGGCGTTTTTACTGATCTTGTCAAAATCGCCGATGTGGTCATTACCAATTTTCGGCCCGGTGTCATGAAAAAACTGGGGTTTGGATATGATGATATCACCCGGATCAAGGAGGATGTCATTGTCCTGTCCATGTCCTCCTTTGGCGACACGGGACCATACGCGCGTTATTGCGGTTACGGCGCCGTCTTTGAAGCCCTGGGCGGCATCAACAGCCTGACCGCCTACGATCAAGACAGCCGGCCGTGCCGGATCAAGGAGATCGATGTTACCAACGGCGCGGCCGGCGCCGGTGACGTAATGACGGCGCTGATTCATCGCCGGAAAACCGGCCAGGGGCAGTATATCGACCTGTCGCAGCTGGAAGCGGCCACCCACGCCACCATCGGAGAACACTTACTGGGCTTGGCGATGAACGCCGATCCGACCCTGCCCAGGGGCAACCGGCACTGGAAGTATGCGCCCCAGGGGTGCTACCGCTGCCGGGGCACAGACAAGTGGGTGGTTATCACTGTCCGCACAGAGGCGGAATGGAAACGGTTTTGTGAGGTGGTGGGACATCCCGAATGGCAAGAGGACAAGCGGTTTGCGTCGGTGTCGGCCAGGATGGCCCACCATGACCAATTGGACCAGTTGATAAACCAGTGGACCGGCGCACGTGAAAACATCAAAATCATGGAGCTGCTCCAGGAAAATAATATTGCCGCCGGGGCGGTACTGGAAATAAAAGATCTGGCCGCAAACCGTCACCTGGATGACCGGGGCTACTTTGCTGTTGCAGAACAATCTCCGGATACGCGTTTTCCGGGGATGCCGTTTGCGCTGTCAAGGGGCGCCGGGAAAGTCGCCTGGCACGGACCGGAACTGGGCCGGCATAATGAACATGTCTTGTGCCATTTGCTGGGAAGGTCTTCAGAAGAGGTCAGACCGGTCAAGGCGAGTGAAGTCGGGACGGCTTTTGACAAGTCACCGTCCATAAGCTGCAGGCAGGATTGCTTGGGAACAGACGAATAAATGATGTACAGCAAAACAACCATAACGGCTGCCCGTTCCGGACTCGACAACTGGAGTTTCCGGAAGGTGGCGCCCAACGGCCTGGGAGATCCGTACAATTGTTATCCCCATTCCATGGCCTGGTTCCAGGACCATCTTTATGTCGGCACCACCCGGGCCAACCTGGCCAGCCGGGCCAAGCAGATCCAGAGCAACACCCCCGAAAAGATCGGCAAGGTCTGGCCGGTCCGCATTCCCAAAAGCGCCTTTGACAGTCCGCTGCGGGCGGAAATATGGCGGTACAGCCCGGCCGCCGACGAGTGGCACAAGTTGTATACCGCCCCCATGGCCAAAGGGATTGACGGGTTTGAAGTCCCCATCAGCGTGGGCTTCCGCTGCATGGCCTTGTTCCAGGGGCCCGGTGATTCCGCGCCGGCGCTGTACGCGCCCACCTGGGCCAGCCATCAGACCCCGGCCACCATCATGCTGAAAACCAGTGACGGGGTCAATTTTACGGAAGTGTCTGAACCGGGCCTGGGCATCACCCAGAATACCCCCCGGTCCCTGCGCGGCATTTTCAGCTTCAAGGGCCGCCTCTTCACCTCGCCGGTGGTCGGCCAGAAACGACTGGAACCCAATATTGCCGGGGAAGCGGTCGTTTATGTCAGCGCCGATCCGGATCATGGCGCCTGGCAGTTTGCCTGCGAAACCAGTTTCGGGGACCCCAATAATGTCAGTGTTTTTCATATGGCCGCCTCGGATAAGTATATTTATGCCGGCACCCTGAATATCTACGAAGGATTCCAGGTCTGGAAAACCGATGCCGAAGGCGAGCCGCCTTTTGCCTGGGAAAAAGTCGTCTCCCAGGGCGCCTATCGGGGAAAGCTGAACCAGATGGGAATGACGCTGGTTCATTTTAACGGTAGTATCTATGTGGGCAGCGCCATCCAGAACTGCAGCTGGGACCATGACTATAAAGTGGGCCCGGCCGCACCGGAAGTCATCCGCATCAACCCGGATGATTCCGGGGACCTGATCATGTGCGAGCCGCGCATGACGCCCGATGGCTTGAAAATACCGCTCAGCGGCCTGGGACCGGGTTTCAACAACCCCTTTGCGGGATATATCTGGTCCATGTGTGTCCATGAAGGCTGGCTGTATGTCGGCAACGCCGTCTGGGCGAATTTTCTGCGGTATTCCGACCGGCTGGACAAGCTGCCCAAGATCCTGCGCATCATCCAGAACCGCGACAGCCTGGAAAAAATCCTGGAGGATTTCGGCGGCTGCGATCTGTGGCGAACCCGTGACGGGGTTAACTGGCGTCCGGTCACCATCAACGGGTTTGGCAATTGCTTCAACATCGGCTTCCGGAACATGGTCTCCTCCCCGTACGGGCTTTTCGTGGGCGCGGCCAATCCGTTTGCCCCGGAAGTGGCGGTAAACCGGCTGGCCGGCTGGACTTATGAAGAAAACCCCCGCGGCGGCCTGGAGATATGGTTCGGCTCCCATGAGCATGGCCGGCCGCACCGGTACGCGGACAAGGCCCTGGCCCCCGGATTGACCGGTGAAAAAAAACGCCTTCCCGGCTCCGGTGATGAAACGGATGAAGAAACACTTGCAAGGCATATCAACACCTTTTACGGCCACAGCAATTTCCGCCATCCGGGCATGTGGCAGACCGGCATTCATGATGCCCGCAGTGCCTGCGAAAACCTGATGGGCGAGATCCTGGCCTTTATCCCGGACAAGCAGGGGCGCGTCCTTGATGTCTGCGCCGACAGGGGCGCCACCACGCGGCGGTTGTTGAAATATTTTCCGCCGCAGGCGGTCACGGGAATAACCGCCAATGAGAAATTACGGAAGGCCTGCCGTCAAACGGCTCCGGAAGTGGAATTTGTTTGCGGCCGGATGGCGCGGCGTAATCTGCCGGAGGCCTCTTTTGATACGGCCATTATGGTCAAAGGCTTTTTCCCGCTCGGGGCGAGAAACAGATTGTTTCCGGAAATCTTTCGCCTGCTGCGGCCGGGGGGGCGGCTGGTCGGGTTTGACGTGCTTTATGAGCCGCAAAACTCACCTGCCTGGTGGCGCAGAATAATGGGACCGAACAACCATATCCAGCACCTGGATGCCTATGAAGAGACATTTTGTTCGGCGGGATTTACCGATCCCACCTTCATCGATGTCACCAGAGCATGCCGGGACGGCTTCCGGAAACACATGGAACGATATTTTTCAGTAAAAAACATTGCCGGGGATATTAATGACGATATGCTCCGGAAAATAAGAAATTATTTTATCTTTGATTCCCCTTTGGTCAGCAGGTGTTTTTTGGTATTGGGCCGCCGACCGGAATCTGAAGCGGAAACCTGCCGCGTCAAAGAGGGGATCCCGACTGGTTGATTTGCTGCCATGAAGACCTCAATTGAGCGGGGATAAAAAGATGAAGAACATTTTACTGGTCAACCCGAAGTATCGGCTGGAAATCCGCTGGATCTCCAGCAAGAAGGAAATTGATGTCAAGGCGGATTATTTTCCGCTGGGTCTGGGCACGGTTGCGGCCCTGACGCCGGAAGGGTTTGGTGTGGATGTCTGGGATGAGCTCGTCCGCGGCGAGGTGGAAAAGGCCGATCTGGCCAGAGAATACGACCTGGTCGGTGTCACCAGCCACAGTGCCAACCTGGGGCGGGCCAATGAAATCGGCGCCTATTTTAAGAAGCAGGGGATTCTGACGGCAATCGGCGGCCCCGGCGTCACCTCCAACCCCCACCGCTGCCGCCAGAACTTTGATATCCTTTTTATCGGCGAGGCCGAACTGACCTGGCCCCGATTTATCAAAGACTGGCAGGCGGGCCGGTACCAATCGGAATACCGGCAGATTGACAAGCCGGACCTCTCCTTGAGCCCCGTGCCCGACTGGACCAGTATCGCCGAAGATGTGGACAAATATGCCATGGGAACCGTCCAGACCACCCGAGGATGTCCCATTGATTGCGAATTCTGTGACGTCATCTATCTGCATGGCCGCCGGCAGCGGCACAAATCCATCGACCGCATATTGGAGGAGGTGCGGGCACTGGAGCGGCTGGGGGTACGAAGCATCTCCTTTAACGATGATAACTTTACCATCGCGCACGGCCGGGCCAAGGAGGTCTTGCGGGCCCTGGTTGACCTGAATAACTCTTTTTCCAGACCGCTGCGGTTCATGACCCAGCTGGGCATCGACATCAGCCGGGACGAAGAGATGCTGGAGCTGCTGGCCGACGTCAATATGTATGAAGTGCTGATCGGCATCGAGTCCCCGAACAAGGAATCGTTGAAAGAGGCCGGCAAATTCAACAACCTCAAGGGAGACCTGGTCGCCGAGGTGCGCCAGGTGCTCTCCTATGGCATTGCCGTGCGGGGGGCCATGATCATCGGCTTTGATCATGATGACCTGGATATCTTTGAGCAGCAATATAATTTTATTCAGGAAACCTGCCTGCCTTCCATCTCCATGCACATGCTGAACGCGCCGGTGGGCACCCGGCTGTGGCGCCGGCTGCACGCCGAGGGGCGGGTGATCGACGCTTTTGCCATCGCCGACCAATCCACGCAGCGGCTTTTTCACAACATTATCCCCACACGCATGAGCCGGGTGGAACTGATGCAGGGATTCGCGGACTTATATGACAAGCTGTTCACCTGGGAAAGCTTCCAGGAACGCATGTTCGGATTCGTCTCGCTGGTCCGCCGCCCCCCGAAGTCCCTGAAGGAAGAAGAATCCCTGGATGATTTGCTGGCGCTGGGGCCGGACATGAATCTTGACGCCGAATCCTGTGAGGCGCTGGCTGAAATTTTTACGTTTACGCATCAAACAGCGCCTTTTCTGCTGGGACGGGTCAAAGAGCTGGTCGTCCAGTTTGTCCGGTACCGGAACTCCGCCTATGAATTTATTCCGGGGCTGCGCCAGCAGATTGAGCTGGAAGCCTCGGGAAAACTGCAGATCAAACTCGACGACCGGCCGATTCCCATACCGGATGGATTTCGCAAGGAGTTCGATACCATCTTTCCTTCCCTGCAGCAGCGCGCGGCCCGGAATCTGGCCGATAAAAGCAGGATTCCGGAAGTGATGGTGGATGCTTTTGTGGATTTTTTGATCCATGAAGAAGGGTTCAACAAACTGGAGGATTATCACCTGGCCAACCTGAATGAAGTCGTTGACAGCGCCTGTGCCCGGGTGAACGGGCAGCCGCCGGCAGAGGCCGCACCCGCGGCGGCCGCGGACAGCGCCGGGGAAGCGGAAAATCGGTATCGCCTGAAGGACGATGTGCTCATCGGCGTGGAACACGAACTCATGAAAATGAGGCTGGCCCAGCAGGCGCTTTAACCCGGATCGGGCATGACCAGAATTTTGATGGTTGATTACAAACAAAACAGGTGTCCATGCATACAGGACAAATGAAGCAATGACCTTTTGCGAAAATCAGGTGGACGATTTTGTCCCCCGGATTGATCGGCTGGGCGTCAGCCCGCAGTCCCAACTACTGGTGGCCTATACGCATTTCATGAACGGCGACGGGGTGCAGGCCATTGAGCGATGCCAGGTTGCCCTGAAGATGAATCCCCGGTTCGCCGACGCGCACCTGCTGCTGGCCAAGATATATAACGGCCTGGGGAACAATGAGGAGGCGCTCGCGGCTGCCAGAGCGGCCCTGGCTGCCGATCCGGACCTGGCCAAAGGCTACCTGATGCTGGGAGCGATTTACCAGGAGCAGGGTTCCTATTCCCAAGGAATCGAGGCCTGCCAAAAGGCGCTCCGAATCGACCCGGCAGAGCCCACCGGGCATTTTTTGCTGGGCGAACTGCATGCCCTGCAGAAAGAGTATGCAGAGGCGGCCCGCGCGTTCCAGGAGGCCCTGAAGTTAAATCCGCAGCTGGAACTGGCGCATTACAAGCTTGCCGTCGCCTACCAGGAACAGGGAATGACCACCGCAGCCATGCAGGAGGTGGAAAAAGCCCTGCAGCTGAACCCCGCTGTCGCCCGGACCCGGATCCTGCTGGGCGACCTTTACTTTGCCCGGCAGGAATATGAAAAAGCCCTGGCCGAATACCAGGAGGCCCTGGCCAACAATCCGCAGCTGGCCGAGGCGCATCAGAAAGCCGGGGAAGCCTATTTCAAGCTGGAAAAGACCCACCAGGCGATTCTGGAATACCGGATCGCCCTGCTCATTAACGCCAAATCGGTGGAGACCCATTATGGGCTGGCCCATATTTATCACACCATCGGCCGCTATGGCGTGGCCATCGCCGAATATGAGGCCGCCTTGCGGTTGAACCCCTACTTGCTGTCCGCCCGGACCGCGCTTGGTGACGCCTATGTCATGAATGAGCAGTATGCGGAAGCCATTGTGCAATATCGCACCGCCTTGGAAACAAAAGAGATTCAATGTGAAGCCGGTGATCAATGCCTGGAAAAAGGCAATAACAACGAGGCCATTGCGCTCTACCGGGTAGCGCTGGGTTTGCAGGTGGACATCCATCTCCCTGTCAAAGACAAAAGCAGGACAAGCAGCCAGTGGCATCCGTTGGTAAGCCGGAGAAAGAATGAACGGATTCCCATGCGGGTGCCGGTGGAGATACGCACAGAAAACGGCCTTGCTTGCAGTGCCGAGAGCGTTGATGTCTCCAGGTATGGGCTTCTTATTGAAAGCGATAAAACCATCCAGGTGGGCGCTGAAATTGAGGTTGTGCTGATGCCGGAGGGAGAAAAGAACACCATTCCGCTGATCGGCCGCGTGGTCCGGGTTGCCAACCCGGATCGCCCGGATCAGCAGTTTGGCATTGAACTGAAAAACGAGGCTGACGATATGTGGGGCGACATTCTGGGCGAGGATTGTATTATATAAAGGGAGCGGGCTTGTCTAAAGCATTACCGAAATATCGCGCGGAAGTAAAAATTGTTCCCCGGCTGGGCCAGGAAGGGGTGTTTCGTTATCTTGTCAGTGATCCGGGTACCGAGGCGGTGTATGAATTTGGCGAAGAGGAGCATTTCATCTTCCGTCAATTTGACGGCACAACCCCTTTGGATACCATTCAGGAACGATTTTACAGCCAGTTTCATTGGCCGCTGAATCGGGATTACCTGGAGTCGTTTGTACTTCAGTTGACCTCATTCGGATTGCTGGAATCCGACGATGCCGCCATCAAGGCACATGCCGGTTTTGACGATGACATCAACGGCCTCAGAATATTCGATCCGGATCGGCTGCTGCATGTATTGTCTCTGCTCTTCTGGTGGTGCTTTACCCCCTGCTTTCTGCTCTTCACAGGCATGGCCTTATTTTTTGCCCTGGGGATTCTGGGTAAGTACGGTGGTGACCTGATTTTTGAAGTGCAAATTTTATGGGAGCCCATATTTTTTGTCTTTTTTCCCCTGCTGGGTATTTTTGTCATTCAAATCGCGTGTGAGGCTGCCAAAGGGACGGCCTGCAAACATTACGGGGGGCACGTTCATGAATTCGGCGTCTGGTTTGTCTTTAAAGTCCTCCCCTTTTTTTACTGCGATCTGACCGATGCCCTGTGGATGGAAAACCAATCCCGCCGCACCCGGATTTTCGCGGCCGGCATTGTTTTTCACTTATTGCTCTGGTCCCTGGGAATTATCGGCTGGTATAACTCACACACCGGATCAGCAGTGAATGCCTTTTTCCTGATCTTCATATGCGTTTCCACCCTTTATCTGTTTTATTCCATTAATCCCTTTTTTCAGCGGGACGGCTATATCCTGTTGAGTATGTGGCTTAAAACACCGGATTTGAGAAGCCGGGCGCTTAATTTATGCCGGCACTGGTTTCTGCAAAAACAGCTTCCCGAACCATTGGCCAAAAATGATGTGCGGAAATTTAAAATTTACGGGTTGTCACTGCTGGGCTTTCATTTCGTGTTCTGGTCCGCGCTGCTGGGACTTATCGGATACCTTCTAATAAACTTTTTAAACGGGGTCGGGGCGGTATTGTTTCTGACAATACTGCTTGTCCGGTTTAATGATTACCTGAAAAGGATAGTTATGAAATTATTTACTTATAAAAAAATCTTAGGCAACGAGAACGGCCTGATCGACTTGTCGGACAAACGGGTTATCAAATTCGGCATACCGGTATTGATTCTCTTGGTTATGCTGATCCCCTACCCCTTTTCCGTGGGCGGGGATTTCCGCATCGTGCCCGAGAACCAGCTGGGAATCCGGGCGCAGGTGGCCGGGGAAATCAAGGAGGTCTTTGTCTCGGAGGGGGAGCTGGTCACAAAAGGACAACCCATCGCGGTCATGGTCGGACGGGAGCAGCAGAAACAAGTCGATGAAGTGCAGGCTTCCCTGGACGAGGTCCATGCCCGCCTGGAACTTCTCCGGGAAGGAGCCAAGACAGAAGAGATTCAAAAGGCGGAACAGGAAGTGACTACCGCGGCCAAGAGCCTGGAGTACAGCAGCATGCAGGCAGATAGAAGTGAAGGCATGTTCAAAAACAAGGCCATTTCCGAGCAGGAATATGAGAACGTATTAAAACAGCGGGATCTGGACAAAGAACAACTGGAACTGGCCAAAAAGAATCTGGAACTCGTCAAAAGCGGGGCCCGGGATGAAGCCATCAAGGCCCTGGAAGCAGAAGAGCGGCGCCTCCAGGTTGTTTTTGAAAATGCCAAAGAAGAGTTACGGCTGACCACCATAACCAGTCCCGCCGACGGCAGAATCATAACCCCTTTTGTTTCCCAGGCAGTGGGACAATACCTGCAGGTGGGTGACCTGCTGGCCGTGGTTGAACAACCCGGCGAGCTTATCGCCGAAATACAACTGCCCGAAGAGGAGATCGGCGCCGTTACGGTGGGGGCAAAATCCAGGCTGAAAACCTGGGCGTTTCCTCATAAGGTGTATACCGGCAAGGTTCTGACCATCGCCCCGGTCGCGTTTGAAAAAAGCAAAGGCAGAATTGATCGGGCCTTGTCCGAAAGAGAATGGCGTGTGGAGCAGAAAGAGCTGATTCGAAAAAAAGGAAAAGTTGTCCGGGTGCTTTCCAGCATGGAAGATCCCGATGGCATCTTAAAAACCGATATGAGCGGGTATGGTAAAATCAGATGCGGCTGGCGGCCGCTGGGGCTTGCTTTTACAGGATGGCTGAACCGGTTTATCTTTGTAGAGGTCTGGTCATGGCTGCCATAACCGGTATATTTCACGATGACGGATATCTGCCCCCGTGTTGAAAAAATTTCATGAAATATCCGGGATAAGGAGGTTTGATGAGAACCGCCAACACGAATAAGCGACATAGAATCATCAGACTGTTTTCAGCCCTCCTCGGAATCGTGCTGTGGCCGTCCCTGGTCGCTGCCGGGACACCCCTGCCGCTTATTTCCCTGGACGATGCCTTTGCCCGCGCGATCATCGCGGATGAGCGCATCAAAATCGCCGAAAGAGACCTGTTCAAAAGCCGGATTCTTTCTGACAAGGCGTCGACCTACTTCTGGCCGAGCATGGATGTACAAGGCGGGTATTTCGAGGCGGATGAAGAGGTGGCGAGCGGACCGTACCTGGCCACGTCCACTTCGGGCCTGGGAACTTTTGAAGTAACCCAGGCTGATGAAGACGCCATCACCCCCGAGAGCGAATGGAGAGGGAAATTCCAATTTTCGCAGCCGCTGTACCGGGGGGTGTATTTTCCATCAAAACAGCAGGCCGAAAAAGTTATCGAAAGAAGCGCCGCAGCCTACCAGGAAACGATCCAGGATACCCTGCTTGATGTAGAGCGGGTGTACTTCGAAATTTTGAGGATCAAGGAGCTGGTGCTGAACGCCGAAGAGATCCTGAAACTGGCCCGGGAAGAACTGGACATTGCCACAGTTAAATACGAGGCCGGCCAGGCCACGGAAGATATCGTGCTCAAGGCCGAGCTGTATGTGACCGAGGCGGAACGAAAGAAGATCGAATACCAGAATGATCTGAGATCGGCCAA
This sequence comes from uncultured Desulfobacterales bacterium, assembly GCA_964439745.1. GTDB lineage: Bacteria > Desulfobacterota > Desulfobacteria > Desulfobacterales > Desulfosudaceae > CAYTQK01. The sequence continues at coordinate 1,973 of CAYTQK010000004.1, read as the reverse complement.
AGACGCCCTCAGCAATCTGATCGGATTCGAGGCCAACATGACGCATTTTGATGTCGTCGCCCCCCTTATGCGAACGGTTCCGAACCTGAATTATGATTTCCTGATAAAAGTCGCCTTGAAAAACCGCTATGATCACCGAGTCGCCGCATTGAACGTAAATGTGGCCGAGTCTGACGTCGATATTGTCAAGGCCCGGTTTCATCCCACCCTCCAGGCTACCTGGGATTACCATCTTTCTGACACGGAAACCATCAGCCATGACAAGGAATACTGGATTGGCGCCATAACAATGAATATGCCGATCCTGGAGGGCAAGCTGCGGATCTGTGATCTGAGGGAAAAAAAAGAGTCCCTGATGCAGGCGCGGCTCAACCTGGACGCCAGCAAAAAGAAAATCCGGATGCAGGTGCAGGATGCCATTCTCCAGGTTGACAGTTTCCAGGGGGTTCTGCGGAACCTGGAAAAACAGGTGGAACTGGCGCAGAAAAACTATGAGATCATATCCACCCAGTTTGAATATGGATCTGCGACCAGCTTGTAGTTGAACCAGGCCCTGACAGACCTGGATTCGGCCACAACCGCCTTGATTCATGAGACCTACAGCCAGCAGCTGGCCCTGATCGACCTGGAAAGAGTGCTGGGGATATATGCCCATAAATACATCAACAACATGAGCGGCGGGAAATAAGCGTCCGGCCAATGCGTGCGGACCGGGAGTTTGCAATGGCTGACGAGGGTTCTGAAAAAAAATCGACCGGCCGGGTGATTCTCGTATCGGGATTGCCCCGGTCCGGAACATCCCTGATGATGCAGATGCTTGCGGCCGGCGGGACTGAGATTGTCACCGACGGCATTCGCCAGGCGGACAACGACAATCCCAGGGGATATTATGAATTTGAAAAAGTAAAGCAGATGCGTGCGGGTACGGACTGGCTGGATGATTGTGCCGGCAAGGCCGTCAAAATGGTATCTCCCCTCTTACGGCAGCTGCCGGATGACAGGCGCTACCAGGTTATTTTCATGCTAAGGGACCTGCCGGAGGTGCTGGCCTCACAGAATGTCATGCTGCAGCGATTGGGACGGCAGGGGGCGAATCTCTCCGCCGAGGAGATGATCGAGAAATTTGATGCCCATCTGCAGGAGGTGATGGACTGGCTTGCCGCCAGAGATCATTTCGATGTCCTCTATATCCATTTTAAAAACGTGGTGCAGGAGCCCCGGGCAACAGCCGCCGCTGTCAACGGATTTTTGGGCACAGCCATGGACACGGCCGCCATGGGCGATGTCGTGGAGCAAAAGCTCTACCGCCAGAAAAGCGGCCAAACGGCGGATTGATAATGGTTCTTCTGTCCGTTCCCTGGCGCCGGCCGGGGTTTTCCCCGGATTCGGCCCGCTTTATTCTGCCGTCACCCTTCGCCAGGCCTCCCAGTATTCGGCAAACATTTCCAAATCATTATGCCCGGCGGCATTGATGTAAACCATCTTTTTGTCGCAGGCCAGGCTTTCGTACAGGTTGCGGCTGTGCCTGACGGGAACGACCTCGTCGTTTTCCGAGGCGATGACCAGGGTTTTCGATGTGATCTGGTCGGCAAAGGCGATGGTGCGATACTTGTCGCCCAGGGTGAGCCAGACCAGCCAGCCGGGAAAATGGTTGGCCGCCACCCGGTCGATGCCGTCAAAGGGGCTGACCAGGATCAGCCGGGGAATCTCTTTTTTCCAGGCCAGCCAGGCAGCCACGCCGGTGCCCAGGCTGCGTCCGGCCGCGATCACGGAATCCGGGCGCACGGGATAATTTGCCAGGATGTAATCATAAATGGCCAGGGCGTCGGATTTCAGGTCTTTTTCCCGGGGCGACCCGTCGCTCCGGCCGTAGCCCCGATAATTTACCAAAACCACGTTGGCGGCCAGCCCGCGCTCCATCATCTCGAAATTCAGGGAGCCCTCTTCACCGTTGCCGCCGAAATAAAAAATGG
>CAYTQK010000003.1:0-32620 GCA_964439745.1 uncultured Desulfobacterales bacterium | reverse complement strand
GCCTGATGATTCCCCTGGAAGATTATGCCACCGTATCCCACCAGGCCACCCTGAAGAGCGCCATCCTGGAACTGGAAAAAGCCCAGGCAGAGTTTGGCCGCATCAACCAGGAACGATATAAGCACCGGGCGCTGTTGGTTTATCATGAAAAGCACGGCCACATTATCGGCAAACTGAGCCAGCTGGACGTGCTCAAGGCCCTGGAGCCCAAGTACAACGAGATCGCCGAGACCGGCCCCTTGGGCCGCATCGCCACCAGCGGCCTGAACCTCAAGTTTCTGCAGTCCATGCTGGAAGACCACGCCCTGCTGACCCAGTCCCTGGATGACATGTGCCGCAAGGCGGCCAACCTGAAAGTCAAAAACTGCATGTACATCCCCACCCAGGGCGAATTCATCAAGGAAACCGACTCCATGCGGATGGCCATTCATCAGCTTATGCTGGGGCAGCACCATTCCTTGCTGGTCTTGAACGACCAGGACAAGATCACCGGGATTCTCCGGCTGACCGATGTTTTCCAGGCGGTCTGTGACAAGATAAAAACCCTTTAGAGAACCGCCCCGGCGCGTTTTTGCAGACGCCGGACCCTGCTGAAAACAAAAGAGCGGGATGGGGCGGGAACGATCACTTCGTGATCGGTGTTCTCTCCAGGCTCTGCTCCGAAAAAATATGAAATCAAAACCAAAAGGAGTGTATTTATGAGTCATGGACACGAACTGGACCACAAGGAAGGCGAAGGCGGCCTGCTGGCCAACAAGGCTCTCTGGCTGTGCCTCGGCATCGCTATTTTTCTGATTGTCGGTTTTGTCCTGCCCACCCCGGACAGCATCGTTACGGTGGTTTCGGAAAAAGGCTTTGCCGACCAGATGATAAAATGGGAAATAGCCGACAATCCCGAGGAAGCCGCGGAAAAGACCATGCTGGTGCTGGGCATCATTCCCATGGCCATCATCTTTTTCGCCACCGAGGCCATTCCCATCGGCCTGACCGGCATTCTCATGCCGTTTCTGGCCGATTTTCTGCACCAGCCACCCCCGACCCTGATCGGCGAGACCCTGGCCGGCGACGCCCCCCGCGTTTCGCTGGGGTGGCTGGCCATGGGCGTGGCCGTCCTTGACGTGGGCCTGCACAAGCGGCTGGCCACCTGGATCCTGGGCTGGACCAAGGGATTTTATCTTCCCATTTTCGTCTTGTGCATCAGCATGGCCATCATCGGATCCTTTATCTCGGCCCACGCCATGTGCGCCTTCATGACGCCGGTTATGATGGCGGTTTATTTCGGCGTGGTTTCGGCCAACAGTCCTGCCGGGAAGATTGAGCACGACATCCACCTGGCCAAGTTCCTGCTGTTCACCCTCTGTTTCGCCCTCAACGTGGGCGGGGTGGGCTCGCCGGCGGCCGGCGGCCGGAACGTCATCATGATGGGCTTCTGGGATAAGTACGGCGTGTCCATGGATTTCTTCACCTGGATGAAATATGGTTTTCCCATGGTGCCGTTTCTGGGGCTGCTGGTGGCGGGGTACATGATCCTTTTATTTTCCCGGAAGATCAGGAACAAGAACCTCACCCCCGGCCTGAAGGCCATTAACGAAGAAACCCGCAAGATGGGCAAGATGCAGTACAAGGAATACGTCACCTTCGGCATGCTCCTTTTGATCCTCCTGTTGTGGATCTTCGGTGGTCACGGACTCGGCCTGGGCGGCCCCGCCCTGCTGGCGCTGCTGATCCCGGTCATTTTCAAGACCACCGACTGGAACAAGATCCTCAACGGCATCTCCTGGGACGCCTGGTTCATGTACTGCGGTGCGCTGACCCTGGGCGCCCTGCTCAAGGAGAGCGGCGCCGCGCTGTGGCTGGCCCAGAGCGTCATGGAAGTGATGAACTACGCCGGCATGAGCCAGGGATTCGGCCTCTGGGTGGGACTCTCCTCCTTCTCCGGGCTGATGACCAACTTCATGTCCGACGCCGGCACCACGGCCCTGCTGGGTCCCATCGTCATTCCCATGGGCATCATGAGCGGCGTGGCCGGTGAACCGTGGGCATCCGGCATGGCCGTGGCCTTTGCCACTTCCTTTGCCCATTTTCTCATCGTGGGTACGCCCAACAACGCCATCGTTTACGGCCTGGGCACCTATCCCGACACCGGCGAAAAAGCCATCGCCCCGGTGGACTTCATCAAGTACGGTCTGCTCCTGTGGGTCCTGTGCATGGTGGTGGTCTGGGTGGTCGCCGTCTGGGGCACCTATTCACTGATCGGCTTTCCCGAGCATATTCTGGAAACCGCGCAGCAGGTACTGCAGAGCGGCGGTGTCTAACCCGGATATTTCCGTAAATTTTTGACTTAGGTGAAGCAGAAATCTCCGGATTCAAATATAACAAGGGGTTTTCCCCGGCTTCGGCCCGGGGAAAACCCCTTGCTATCTGCAAGAAAACATTTCAACCCGGCAGAAACGCCATGACAAACTCTTTTCGCTTTACCGGCCGGCGCCCCTTGTGGGTATGGATCATTGTGCTGTTCTACGGCTTCAGCGGGGTGACCGCCCTGCTCTCCCTGCTGGGCCTGTTTACCGCGCCGCCCGACCTGGCCGGAGAAGATCTGGCCGCCCTGAAACGGGCCGCCCTGACCTGGAGCCTGGGCGGTCTGCTGCCGGCCGCCAACCTGGTCGGCAGTTTCCTGCTCTTTCAGATGCACCGCCACGCTTTTTACGTATTTGTCGGGGTTTTCCTGGTCAACCTGGGGAATATGACGGGCCACTTTCTTTTCGGCGGGGCCGCCGCGCAGTTGAACAGCGGCAGCGGCCTGGCCGGGGTGGTCATCGGCATGGCCGTCTCACTGGTGGTCTGCGGATATCTTTTTCAGCTGAAAAAAACCGGGGTCCTGCGGTAAGAATAACTTCCTGCCGCCGGCACACCGGTGCGGTTTTTTTCCGGAATACGCCCCTCAGACCGGGACCGTGGCCCCGGTCGCCCTGCCCTTATTTCTTCTCTCGATCAAGCTGCCGCAGGGACCGCAGGATGCTCAAAGAAGAACCCGAACCCACGGACAGCGCCTCGATTTCCGAAAGCCGCTGGGAGTCTTTTTCGAATTTCTTTTTCAACCGGGCCTGGTAAGCATCTTTGAGAATGTTCAGCAGATTCTCAAAATCATAGGGCTTTTCCAGGTAGCCGTAAGCACCCAGCTTGGTGCATTCCACGGCCGAATCAATGGAGGCATACCCGGTCAGCATGACCGCCTCCAGAAAGGGGTTGTTCTCTTTCAGGGTCTTCAGCAGTTCCTTGCCGTCCATGCCGGGCATATTCAAATCCAGGATGGCCACATCAAAGGAACCTTGGTCCGCGGCCTCGATGGCCTGTTGGCCGTCGGCGGCGGTGGTCACGTCAAAATCCTTGAGACCCAGCCGTTCGGCAATGGTATTGAGAAACTTTTCGTCATCATCGACGATTAACAATTTTATCGGTCGCGCACTGTCCATAGCGCCCCCCCTTTTTTTCAGTTTGCGCCACAGCGAGGCCCGGTTGATGCCCAGAATCCTGGCCGCCTCGCTTTTATTACCGTTTGTTGCCTGCACTACCTTCTCGATGTACTGATCCTCGAGTTCCGCCAGGGTGACCAGCTCTTCCTTGTCGGCGGAGGTCCCGGCCGATGCCGGCCGGGACAGGCTTGCAGGCAGATGGTCGACGGTAATCTGCTCGCCTTCGCACAGAATCACGGCGTGCTGAATGACGTTTTCCAGCTCCCGTACGTTGCCGGGAAAGGAGTGGTCTGCCAGCAGATTTACTACCTCATCGGATATCTCTTTGACATTTTTGTCAAGCTCTTTTCGATACAAATCCAGAAAATAATGGCTCAACAGCGGGATATCGGCCGGCCGGTCCCGTAGCGGGGGGATATGGATGGAAAAGGCGTTGAGCAATTCATACAAGGGCTGCTGGAATTCGCCGGCGGCAATTTTTTCCGCCAGCGACAGGTCGGCAGCCGCCAGCACCCGCACGTCCAGGGGCAAGTCCCGGCCGTCCGAACCGGCGGCGACGCCTTTTTCCAGGCGCTGTCGTACTCCCTCCTGAATGGAAGCCGGGGCGTTGTTGATCTCCGCCAGCAGGATGGTCCCGCCGGCGGCGGTTTCAAAAATACTTTTCCGGGGCCGGTAATGGCCGCGGGAAGCGGCCGGCCGCTCTTCGGCAAAAAGCTCCTCGCCGAGCAGTCCGGCGTCGAAGGCACCGCAGGTGACCGGCAGAAACGGGCCGTCATACCGCGGGCTGAGCCGGTGAATGGTTTCGGCCACCAGTTTACGGCCGGAGCCTTCTTCCCCGATGATCAGCACGGAGCAGTCCAGGGGGGCCACCTTGCGGATCTCCGCTTTCAGCCGCAGCATGGGCGGTGATTCACCGATCAGGCGGGTCATCAGCAAACTCCGGGAAAAAGAAGAGGACGGCCCCATGGCCAGGTCCGCCCCGCCCGGCGGCGGTGCCTCGCCGGCAGGCTGGCCGTGGCCCGGCAGCACCGTTTGCAGACCCGCCTCCGGCCCGTCGCCGTCAACCGCCACCGTCCTTCCCTGGCGGGGACGGATAATGATCATCTCATTGTTGTTGCTGATTCGCCGGATAAACCCCCAGAAATCGTTCATCCGATCTTTTTCAAAGTAATCGGCGTCCAGGGCCTCGGCCGCTTCCTTGAGCTTGTCCGTGCCAAACCCGGTCAGCAGGACGGTGCGCATGACCGGTGAAATCTCCCGCAGCTTGGTGATGGTGGTCAGACCATCCATGCCGGGCATGCGCTGGTCCACAATGGCCAGTTCGACCCGCTGCGAGCGGGCGATTTCCAGGGCTTCCTCCCCGCTGGACGCCGCCAGGGCGGCAAACCCTTTCAGGCGGATCCGTTCGGAGATGGAATCCAGAAACTTTTTTTCGTCGTCCACCAGCAATACGGTGATATTGTCGTCTTCAACGGCCATATCTGATTCGTTTCCGCCGCCCCTCACCAAGGGGGCTTTTCCTAACGACGGGACGCCGGTCGGGGGAAAAAAGGCGCCACACCTCCGGCGTTCAGGGTTTCCCGCCACCCACGGGCCTTGACCCGAAGGGGGCTATTCCGCCGGGGCATCGCGCCCGTTGAGCGGATGCCGACCTGTCGGCAACCGCCTCTACCCGACCAGGGTCATTTCCGGCCGGTCTTGTCCTTGGCCGAAGAATCGGAATAGCCCGCCATGGTGGCGTCGACCATGCTGTCTTCCAGATTCTTCTGCAGGCGCTTCATAAAATTCCAGAAGCCCCCCATGGCGTCTTTTTCAAAATAGGCGGCATTCAGGGCTTCGGCCGCTTCCTGCACCTTTTCATCGCCAAAGCCGGTCAACAGGACGGTACGGATATCCGGATGAATTTCCTTGAGCTTGGTGATGGTCACCAGGCCGTCCATATCCGGCATCTTCAGATCGACCACGGCCGCGTAAATCGTCTGCTGCCGGGCAATCTCCAGAGCCTCCTGGCCGCTGTTGGCCATGAAGGGTTCAAATCCCTTCAGCCGGATGCGGTCGGCAATGGCATCCAGGAACTTCTGCTCGTCATCGACCAGCAGCACGTTCAGGGTTTTGCGGCCGATCCCCTTGACAAACTCCCAGAAGCCGCCCATGGCGTCTTTTTCAAAATAATGGGCGTCCAGGGCTTCGGCCGCTTCCCGGGTTTTGTCGTCCCCGAAACCGGTCAGAAGAACGGTTCTGATGCCGGGCTGTTTCTCCTTGAGACGGCTGATGGTATCCAGCCCGTCCATGTCCGGCATCTTCAGGTCCACCACGGCCGCCTGGATGTCGTTCTTTTCGGCGATTGCGAGGGCTTCCTGGCCGCTGGCGGCCAGCAATGGCTCGAAACCCTTCAGGCGGAACCGCTCTGCCAGCGAATCCAGAAATTTCTTCTCGTCATCGACCAACAGGATATTCATTTTTTCTGTCATGGCTTTGATCCTTTACCCAAATCGAATTAATGACCGCCGGAGCCCAGGATTCCGGACGCGGCCAGGGTCAGCACGAGCACCTCCAGGACACAGATGGTGAAATAGATCCAGTCCTTGTGCTTCTTGTATCCGACGATCAGAAACAGATAACAGATAATGGTCAGGCCCGCAAGCAGGGCCAGGCCGATAAAAGTCAGGTAATCGCCCGTACCCAGCAGAGCGGCCCATCCCCAGCCGTGCGGGGCGTTGGTGATATGCAGGAATTCATTGATACCCTTGTCCCAGTTCTGGATGACCAGGTTCATGTCCACATGGGGCGTGATGATCCCGAAAACATACAGCAGATAGCTGATCGTCAGCAGAACAATGCCGCCCCAGGCGCCGAAAAAGAGGATGTTGGCGTACTGAATCTGCTCCGTCATGGGTGCCATATCCTCCGGCGTCGTTTCCGGGCTGTTTGTCTGTTGTTCATTCATAACCGTAACTCCTTATGACTTTGTAAATTTTTTACCCGAGTATGTTCAGACCGAGACCCTTGTCCACCGCCTTGAAGCCGGCAAAGAAGAGCACGGCGATGACCATGTACCGGATGACGGCCGGCTTGGCCACGCTCAGGATACGGACACCCACGAAAGAACCCAGCATCAGGCCGACGATGGACGGCACGGCCATGAGCGGAATGACGCAGCCCTTGTTGAGATAAACCCAGGCCGCCGAGGTGTCGGTAATGGAAAGGAGAAACTTGCTGGTGGCCACGGATATCTTCAAGGGTGCGCCCATGACCAGGTTCAGCACCGGCACGTTGGCCCAGCCCGCCCCCAGCCCGAACATGCCCGCCAGCAGACCGATGAAGATAAACATTATCAGCCCGAGCAAGGTGCGGTGGGTCTTCCAGGCGATCTGCTCCCCGCTGGATTCATCCTTGTACAGTCCCCGCAGCCCCAGGGCCTGGCCAATGGCATCCTGCTTGGTAACCAGCGGCTTTTCCGTGTTCTTGGAAAGCAGCAGGAGAACGGCAATGCCGATGATGGTGGCTCCCAGCAGTACCTGGATGATATCGGGATTAAGATTGGAAAGATACAGGCCCAGCATGGCGCCGAGTATGGAAAAGGTGGAAGCGATCAGGGCCACGGGAATGGCCAGACGGAGACTGGCCATGTTCCGCCGCAGCAGGCCCGGCCCGGCCGCCAGGGCGCCGGCCAGGGCCACCATCAGGCCGGCGCCCCTGACAAAATCCAGGTGAAAAGGGAAGAAACCACTGACCAGGGGCACGTACAGCACCCCGCCACCGACCCCCGACAGGACAGCAATGACCCCCAGGACAAAACAGAAAAAGAACAGAATTACCGGCCAGAACCACCAGGGATGTGCCAGCCCGCCGGCCGCTGCTTCCTCTGCCGCCCGTGCTGTCGCAGGATGCGACAGCATCAGGACCAGCAGCAAAACCGGGGCCAGGCGCCATTTTGCTTGAATTTTGGATACCATTGGCAGTAAACTCCTTTCTACTCTACGTTTTGTTTTTTTGTACAGGCTCGTTGTATTTTTATGTTGCAAAAAACAAATTTTTATGAATAAAACGTTCACAAATGAAACATTTTATGTTTTATTGTTTCAAAATGTGTTTGTCAATAATTTTTTTGTTGCATAATGAAACATATGAAAATCCTGGTTGTGGACGACGAAAAGAAGATCGCCAATGTTCTGGCCGAACGCCTGGAGATGCGGGGATTTGCCTCTTCTCCGGTGTATGACGGCACCTCCGCCCTGGAGCGGCTGAAATCCGAGGCCATGGATGGGATGATCCTGGATCTGCGATTGCCTGATATCGATGGCATCGAGGTACTACGGCAGACCCGCGACCTGTTTCCCGAACTGCGGGTGGTCATCCTGTCCGGCCATGCCAATGACCTGGATTTCAAAACCTGCCTGGATCTGGGCGCCGTGGCCTGCTTCCAGAAGCCGGCCGACATCGCTGAAATAATAAAAACCTTCAACCAACGAGAAACGCTGTGAAACCGATCTCCAGAACATTTCTGGCCCTTTTCTGGCCGAAATTTCTGCGGCCCCGGAGAAGCCGGACAGTTAGCACCTACCTCTTCAACTATAAACAAGTCTGGCTGATCTCCTTTTTTTTGGTGATCGTTTTCTGCCTGCTGCCGCTGACGATATTCCTGATGGTCAACTCCCGCCTTTCCCACCGGGCCATTGAAAACGAAAGCCACCTCCACACGCTGCGACTGACCTCCAACGCCCGCCGGACTATTACCTATTTTTTCGAAGAGCGCATGGACGCCCTGCGCTACATTATTCAGAAAGAAAAATACGAGACCCTGACCAACCAGGAGAACCTGTCTTATATCCTGGGCAATCTCAAAATGGGCTTCGGCGGTTTTCTCGATCTGGGTGTTATCAAAAGCAACGGGGTGCAGGTCAGCTATACCGGTCCCTTTGAGCTGACCGGCAAGCAGTACAGCGACCAGGAGTGGTTCATCAATTGTGTTGAACGGGGCTCCTACCTGAGTGACGTGTTCATGGGCTACCGCCAGGAACCGCACATGATCTTGGCCATCAAGTCCCCCCTCCAGAACGGCGACTTCTACATCCTGCGGGCGACCCTGGACATTCAGCAGGTGATCCGTATTTTTTCCTCTCTGGATCTGGTTCAGAAAAGCGATGCCTTCATCTGCAACCAGGAAGGCCGCCTGCAGACCCCCTCCAGGTATTACGGCGACATGCTGGAGAAGATGAACCTGCCGGTGCCTCCCTATACGGAACACTCACGGGTGCATGAAGACTCCGACACCTCGGGTAAGCCCATCCTGATCGGTTACGCCTACATTGAGAATTCACCTTATATTCTCATGGTAGTCAAGCGCAGCCGGGAGGTCATGAAGGGGTGGTACGATCTGCAAAAAGAGATGATCTGGTTTTACCTGATCAGCGTGGCGGCCATCTTCCTGGTCATCCTCTGTATTGTCACTTTCATGGTCAACAAAATCTATGACGCCGACCAGACCCGCTTAAAAGCCATGGAGCGGCTGGAAGGATCCAGCCGGCTCATCTCCATCGGACGGCTGGCGGCCGGGGTGGCCCACGAGATCAACAACCCCCTGGCCGTGATCAATGAAAACGCCGGCCTGATCAAGGACATGTTCCTCCTGAAAAAAGAGTACCAGGAAGATCCCCGGCTGCTGGAACTGATTGATGATGTCCTGGAATCGGTCTCCCGCTGCGGGGAGATCACCAAGCAGCTGCTGGGCTTTGCCCGCCACTTCAAACCCAGCATCCACGCCGTGGATCTGCGGAAAACCATCGGGCAGGTGCTCTCCTTTTTCAAAAAAGAGGCCTCCTACCGGGGCATTGCCGTCAATCTCAACATGGCCGAAGATCTGCCCACCATCTATTCCGACTCCGGCAGCCTCCAGCAGGTCTTTTTCAACCTGATCAACAACGCGTTCCAGGCCATCGGCGACAAGGAAGCGGGCAATATCGGTATTTTCGCCGAAAAGATGGACGAAGAACACGTGGCCGTAAAAATCAAGGACAACGGCTGCGGCATTTCCGAAGAAGGCCAGAAGCGGATTTTTGAACCTTTTTTTACCACCAAGAGCATGAACGGCGGCACCGGCCTGGGCTTGTCGATCATTTATGGTATACTGCAGAAACTGGGCGGGGATATCAAGGTTCACAGCAAAGTTGACAAGGGAACCACCTTTACCGTTATCCTGCCAATTAATCCGAAAGGGGAGATCCAAAGTGAAAGTTCTGCTGGTTGATGATGAAAAGAAATTCGTGTCATGCCTGGCCGAACGGCTCAATATCCGGGGCGTGACGGCGGACTGGGCGACAACCTGCAAGGAGGCGCTTGCCAAGGCGGACGCGGAACATTACGACGTGGCGGTACTGGACATGAAAATGCCCCACATGAGCGGAATCGAGTTGAAGAAACAACTGGAGACCGCCAACCCGGACATGAAATTCATCTTTGTGACCGGTCATGGTTCCGAGGACTCCTACCAAGCTGGTACCCGGGAAGCGGAGTTTTATATCATCAAACCATTTGCCATCGACACCCTGCTTGAAAAGATCAAGGAGCTGGAGTCGTAACCGCCGTCCGGGGGATTTTTATTATGAACAATGAAATGGCGCGCATCGGGACCGAAGGCCTGGCCTTTTTTTCCAAGACCAACCGGCTGATTTCCCACGAATTAAAGAACGTGCTGGCGATTATCTCCGAAACCATGGGGTTGATCGAAGAGTTGTCGGCCATGGCCGCCGAAGGCGCCGACCTGCCGCCCGGCAAGGTAAAATCGTTGAGTGAAAGCATTCTGGAAGAAATTGGCCGGGCCAACCGAATTATTCGCGGCATGAACGACTTTGCCCACCAGGTGGACCAGTTTTTGGAGGAAATTGACCTGACCCAGTCGGTGCCGCTGATCATCGATCTGGCCGGACTGGACGCCAACGTTAAAAAGATCACCTTTCAATTAGGTGCGGCCGATCCCTGCCAGGCGTATACCAGTCCTTTTTTCCTCAATGCCCTCATCTTCAGGCTGATCCGGGGCTACGCCGGACAGGCCTCTCCGGATTCCATCATCCGGGTTGATTTTACCGCCGACGAAACCTCCGCCGGCATTGTCTTTGCCGGCCTGCAGCCGGAGCTGCTGGCCGACTTTCCCACGACTGAACAGCAATTTCTGGCCGACCTTCTCCAGGCCCGGCTGACACTGGCGGAAAAGGACAGCAAGCTAAAGATCAGTATACCGAAATTATTAGATAAAAGCATATTGGAGGTTTTTCTATAATCCTCTTGCCATGGGATAAAATTAGCGTTATACAATACTTTCACTCAGTCGGCCCGGCCGCGGAATAATGCCAGGCGAAGACAACAGATTGTTACCCAGGACTGAAAAAGATGACATCGAATAAGGACATGCGGGTTGGTTATGGAAATTGAATCATGGATGGGAATAGCGGCCATCAGCGGCGCCGCCCTGTCAATCGGACTAGGGGCAGTTGGTTCGGCCATTGGAGAGGGACACACGGCGGCCTGCGCCAGCGAAGCAATCGGCCGCAGCCCCGACAAATCCGGTGATATTTTAAAAAACATGCTGGTGGGCCAGGCGATCGCGGAAACAGCCGCTATTTTCGCCCTGCTGGTAGCGATGATTCTGCTGTTCACAGATATTGTCCAGGTTGCCCTCATCAGTGCTTTTGTGCTGCTGGCAGCCGGGATCTCCATGGGATTCGGGGCCATCGGAGCCGGCATCGGTTCCGGCATACCGGCCGGCGCCAGCTGCCTCGGCATCGACCGCCAGCCTTCTTTCAGCGGAAAAATAACCACCAATATGCTGATCGGATCGGCGGTCTGCCAGACCCCGGCAATTTTCGCGCTGGCGGTTTCGTTTATTTTATTGTTCACGGATTTCTCTGTCCGGCCGCTCTTGCCGACTTGGGCGGCCATTCTCGGGGCTGGCTTTGCCGCCGGCCTGGGAGCGGTCGGTTCCGGCCTGGGCGGTGGTTTCGTGGCCGGTGCCAGCTGCAAGGGCGTCGCCCGGAATCCGAAATCCGCATCCATCGTCACCAATATCATGCTGCTGGGACAGGCGGTCACCCAGACGACAGCCATCTACAGATTATTGATCAGCTTCATCCTGATGTTCAAAACGGTCCCGGCCACGTCTTCGCTGTCCGCCGCCATGGCGTTACTGGGAGCGGGCTTGTGTATGGGAATCGGGGCCATCGGTCCCGGCATTGGCGAAGGGCTCACCGCCCGCTCGGCGGTGGACTGGATCTCCAGGAACTTGGAAGCCACGGCCGACCTGACGCGAACCATGCTGGTCGGCCAAGCGGTGGCGGAGTCCACGGGCATTTATGCCCTGGTAGTAGCCCTTATGCTCATTTTTGTGATTTAACCATTGACCGGCAGGTCCTGCCTGCCGCGCGAAGCTCCTTTGTCCGATGAAGTTTGAATACAATAAAAACAGGTACTGGACGGAAAACTTGCAACTTGTCATGCAGATCGGCCTGACCATGGCCGGCTGCATCGTTTTCTGCTTTTTCTTAGGCTACCTGCTTGACAACCTGCTGGGTACAAAATTTATTTTCATTATTGTCTTTACCCTGGCCGGCGTCGCCGGAGGCGCCAACGTCGTTTACCGGCAAATTATGGATACTTTGAAAACCAATAATGATGACAGCAACCGATAAATCCCCGGCCTTGTTTCTGCAGATCCAGAAATACTTTTCCAGCGCCCTGCTGCTGGCTGTGGGGATCGGCGCGGCGTTTATGCTCTGTGGTTACACGGCCATCGCCAAAGGCCTGATTCTGGGCACCCTGTTCAGTATCATCAACTTCTTTCTGCTGGCACGCTCTCTGCCGGCAAAAATCGGCCACACCAGGAAAAGAACCTGGTGGCTTTCCACGCGTTCCCGGCTGGTCCGGTTTTCCCTGCTGGCCATCCCCATGCTGGCGGCGATCAAGTCGGACGCCTTTAACCTGGCCGCCACGGTCACGGGCCTTTTTATTGTTCAACTTCTGGTGCTGGCGAACCATATTCTTTCTCCGGCACTTTCCCGGCTGATTAAAAGCGATTATTCAGGAGGCCGATAGAATGCAAGAACTTGGAAAAATTCACCAATTGGTCGTGCCGATTTTCGGCTATGAAATGCATTTCAACCTGGAAGTGATCATCTTTACCTGGCTGGTGATCGTCCTGCTGATCGTGCTGGCCCTGTTTACCACCCGGCGCCGGAACCTGGTGCCGGGCAATATGCAGATTCTCGGCGAAAGCCTGGTGACCGGCCTGTATGACCTGACCCAGGACGCTTTGAACGAAAAACTGGGCCGCAAATATGCCCCCATGATCTGCGCACTGTTCATGTTCCTGGTGGTCTGTAACTCCATCGGCATGGTGCCTTTCCTGGAAGAGCCCACCAAGGACCTGAATGTTCCGCTGAGCCTGGGCATCATGGGATTTTTCATCGCCCATTACTGCGGTATCCGGGCCAAGGGCATCAAGGGGTATGTCAAAGAATACATGGAGCCCTTTTTCATCATGCTGCCGCTGAACATCATCGGCGAACTGGCCAAGGTGGTCTCGATTTCATTCCGTCTCTTCGGCAACATCATGGGCGGCTCCATCATTATCCTGGTGGTCTCCTACCTGGTATACAGCCTGGTGCTGCCGCCTTTTCTGTTCTTCTTTTTCGGACTCTTTATCGGGACCATCCAGGCGTTCGTCTTCACCATGCTGACGATCGTGTATATAGCCGTACAGGTAAACTGATATAATCTTTAATCTTTATTTTATTCACGGTCTGACGACGAATCAGACGGATTATCAAAAAGGAGAAGCATCATGGCAATCGAAGGAAATCTGGTAGAAGCAAGTGCCCTTCTCGGGGCGGGTCTGGCAATGGGCCTGGGCGCCATCGGCCCGGGTATCGGTGAAGGCATGGCCGCTTCCAAGGCCTGCGAAGCCATCGGCCGCAACCCTTCGGAAGCCGGTCTGCTGACCAGGACCATGCTGGTGGGCCAGGCCGTATCCGAATCCACCGGCATCTATTCGCTGGTGGTGGCGCTGCTGCTGCTGTTTGTAGTGTAGCCGGACCATTCCGGCCCTCTTTGTAATTTTGAAAAGGGTGTCCATACAGAAAAGGGATCTTTTGCCCGCCTGCTGAACCGTGGAAAAACCGATGGCAAGGCAAGCGACGGCGCCCAGCCGATTCGGCCGGGCGCCTGGCGAAACCGGCGGGCGGAATTTCAATTTCCGGATGGAGACCGACGGACAATCACAGGAAGATGTACCATGGAAATCGTCTATACCAACGGAATGATTACCATCAATGAGACCATGATCGTGGTTGTGGTCTCCTTCCTTATCCTGGTCTTTGTTTTGAACCGGTTGATGTTCCGGCCGTTGCTGACCACTATCCAGGAAAGGGAAGACCATCTCAACGGTCTCTCCGACAGCATCCAGTCGGCCGAGACCAAGGCCGCCGACCTGTCGCGCCAGCTCCAGGAAAAGGAAGCAGAGACCAGGAGCGAGGCCCAGCAGATAAAAAAAGAGCTGGAAGAAGCAGGCAGCAGCCAGGCCGGTGAAATTCTGGACCAGGCCCGAGCGGAAATCGCCCAGATCCGGACGGCGGCCCAGGAAGAGGTAAAAGCCCAGCTGGCCACCGCCCGGGAGGAGATCGACCGGGAAGCTGAAGAGCTTTCCACGGAAATCATGACGATGATCCTGGGCAGAAACATCTCCGGCGGAAACTGATTTCTGCCGGCAAGCGACTGCTCTTCGCAGCCGGGAAAACTTTCCTCCTGTTTTATCCACTTTCTCTCCCCCCGGCCGGTTCCTTTCCCCGACGACGAGGTTGTCTCCGGTTCGATACGGGCCGGTTTTCACTGGGTCAGGTAGAGCCAATCCATATACATCTGTACAAAAAAATGCTTGACATCCGGTCCCGGCTAAATTATAGATGGGATAAAGTTTCCCAGTCGGGAAAATTTAAAAATACAATTCCGGCAGGCAGAGCACGGATCCGGTTTCTTCCGGCAACCCGATTGAGAAGCAAGCAATGATTAAACAATGGTTTTACCGCCGGCGGCTGGCCCTGCTCATGCAGGGATATGCCTGGCTGATGTGGTTTGCCGCCTGGATCAACGGCCCCTTTTGCCAGCGGCTGGCAGAAAAAAATTTTTCTTTTCAGATGCGCTCGCAGGAGGATACCGTCAACCGTCTTTTCGTATGCAAAAACGGCCAACTGCGGTCGTCCCGGAAGCCGGGCGAGGCCGACTTCAAGCTGATCTGGCGGGACGACCGGACCGGCGGACGGGTCATGCTGGAGATGCTGCGCGGCCGGCCCCGGGCGCTTTACCAGGCCGTTTCCAAGGGGGACCTGCTCCTGGAGGGAGACGCCCAGACCATCAGCTGGTACCTGACTACCACCGGCCGGCTGGAAAAGGTGTTCCGCCGTTCAGGCAAACAGAAAACGGGATGATTTTTGACCGTCACGGTCTCCTCCGAATATTTCAGAAATTTCTTCGAATTAATTTGTTTGACCGGTCTGATTCTGACCAGTTTCCGGGATGGTTTTGTAACAATTTAATTTTAATAAAAATAAGTTTATCAAAAAGCCCTGCAGCCCCCGGGGAAGGAGACACTCAATGCGTATGATAGCCAGGACAGCCTGCCTGGCAGCGGTCCTGCTGGGACTGCTGCTCACCGCCGCCATGGCGGAAAGCGACTGGGAACATCTTTATACCAAGGACGGCATTGACGTTTATCAAAAAGACCTGCCCGACACGGATGTCTGCCGTTTCAAGGGAGTGGGCTTCGTGGACGCCAGTATGGAAACCATCGGCTGTGTCCTCCGGGACATCCCCGCCTTTCCGGAATGGGTGGCCAATTTCAAGAAGGCCGTGGTACTGAAAGACATTGATCGCAATACCAAGATTACTTACAATATCATTGACACACCTTTTCCCTACAAAAACCGGGATATGATTATTGAAAACGATACCGTTTACAACCTGGAAAAAGGCTCCGCGGAGATCACCTTTGCCGCCCGTGACAGCAGCCTGGCCCCGCCCACGGACAAGTATGTCCGCATGACCGATGTCTCCGGCCGCTATTTTATTGAATTTTTCGGACGCGAAAAAACCCGGGTGACCTATGAGTACCAGGCCGATCCCGAAGGCAACATCCCCGTGGCCCTGGCCAACCGGGTGGAAATTAAGCACCAGCCCTATATCAGCCTGAAGGGGCTGCGCGAAATGGCCGATAAGCAGAAATACATCGCCGAAGGTGCGGCCTCCCCGGAGCACGACCTCATTGAAAAGATGAGGGGAAATATCAAGGTGGTCCGATCCATCCTGAAAAACCGTATCAGCGAATATGTGGTCGACCCGGAATTGCTGGACCTGATTTTCAGCCAGCCGCGCATGCAGGAAATCATCGCCGCCGTGCACGAAAAAAACGCCAGTTTCCAAAGCATCCAGCAGGCCGTGCTGGGCATGTTTTCCATCGGCGTCACCAGCCCCAAAGTAGCCGCCTACATTGCCGACAAGGACTTGGCGGATTTCTTTTCCATTGACAAACTGATGAAGGAAAAATGGGTAGCGGATCTGATCGCCAGAGAAAAATCACTGATCGAGCGGTTCCTGGACGCCAACAGCTCCGCGGCCGAAAAGATGTTCCACAAGATCACTTCCTCGGATAAGGTGGTGCACACCTTTGTCCGGGACAAGGAGCTGGCCCGGACCATCCTGACCAATGCCGGGGTACGCCGGCAATTGTGGGCGGACGATACCCTTCGTGACAATATCCTGAACAATATCGGATCATTTGATGATATCGACGACTTTGCGGAAATTGTCGAAGAGCGGGTGAAAACCTACCCGGGGGTTGACCGGTAAGGGATCCGAACCGCCGCCCTTTTTGCCATACCAGCGGTAAGATTACCGGGGCCGGCCCCTGTTTTCATTCCCGGCAACCGGCCGCCGCCTCTTTCCCGCCCCCCACCGCAGGCCGCAAAAATAATCCCCTTGTGCGGGATTAAACTATTGACGAAACAGACCCTTTTATTTAAATTAATTGGTTTATAGACCGGTTTTCGAACCGGTCCTGTTTGTACGACCCGACAATCCGACCTGTAAAAATGATTCAATTAATTAAAGGGTTTAAAGACATATTGCCGGCCGAGGCCGCCTGCTGGCGGCACCTGGAAAAAACGGCCCGGGAGACGTTTGCCCATTTTGGCTTCGGCGAGGTGCGGCCGCCGGTCATGGAAAAAGCCGACCTGTT
The DNA here is from genome assembly GCA_964439745.1 of uncultured Desulfobacterales bacterium. Taxonomy (GTDB): domain Bacteria; phylum Desulfobacterota; class Desulfobacteria; order Desulfobacterales; family Desulfosudaceae; genus CAYTQK01. Next base: position 15,871 of record CAYTQK010000003.1, on the reverse strand, counting down.
TAAAAAAAGCATCGGCGAAGCCACCGACATCGTTGAAAAGGAAATGTACACCTTTACCGACCGCAGCGGCGAATCGATCACCCTGCGTCCGGAAGCCACCGCCTCGGTGGTGCGGGCCTATATTCAGCACAAACTATACGCCGACAATCCCGTCCGCAAACTCTATACCATGGGCCCCATGTTTCGCCGGGAACGACCGCAAAAGGGACGCTACCGGCAGTTTCACCAGATCAACGCCGAGGTCTTCGGCATAGCTTCGCCGTATATGGACGCCCGGCTCATCCTCATGCTGACGACCCTGCTGGAACGACTGTCTGTCGGCAATGTCGATATTCACATCAATTCGCTGGGGTGCCGGCAATGCCGGCCGTCCTACAAAGAAGCCCTGGGCGCCTTCCTGGAAAAACAGGCCGGGGAGCTGTGCCCGGACTGCCGCCAGCGCATCGGCCGCAACCCCCTGCGGGCGCTGGACTGCAAGGTGGACCGCTGCCGCAAGATCGCCGCCGGCGCCCCGGCCCTGACGGACCATCTGTGTTCCGGCTGTGATGAACATTTTGAAACGGTCACCGGCCTGCTGCGGGACCTGGGCATCACTTTTATCGTGGACAAATTCCTGGTCCGGGGCCTGGATTACTATACCCGCACCACCTTTGAGGTGCAGACCGCCGACCTCGGCGCCCAGAACGCCATTGCCGGGGGCGGCCGCTACGACGACCTGGTCCGCCTGATGGGCGGCCCGGACCAGCCGGCGGTGGGGTTTGCCATCGGCTGTGAACGTCTCATTGAAATCATCTCCCGGACAATCCAGTTACCCGCCGGGGGCATGGACCTGTTCATCGCGGCCATCGGCCCGTCCGCCCGGGAAAAGGCCTTTTCCTGGCTGTGCCGGCTGAACCGGGCCGGCCTGTGCGCGGAAATGCAGTTTGACGACAAGAGCTTGAAAAGCCAGATGAAGCAGGCCGACCGGGCCGGCGCCGGCCGTGTGCTGATCGTGGGCGACGCCGAACTGGATGCCGGCCGGGCCTTGCTGCGCAACATGGCTACAAAAGAACAGCAGAAAATTCCCCTGGACAATATTACCGACCGGCTCATGGAAATCATCCCCGGTCCGGGAGAGGAGTAACGTAAGGTGGCGGAACAACCCCCAATCATGAAGCGCACGCACCACTGCAACCAGCTGACAGATGCCGATGTCGGCCGGCAGGTCGTTCTGGCCGGCTGGGTCCAGCGTCGCCGCGATCACGGCGGCGTTATTTTCGTGGATCTGCGGGACCGGGAAGGGATTACCCAGGTGGTCTTCAATCCCGATGAAAATCCGGGCGTGCATGAAAAGGCCCATGTGCTGCGCAACGAATACGTCATCAGCGTCCGGGGCCGGGTGGATAACCGGCCGGCCGACATGATCAATCCCAACCTGGACACTGGTGCCATCGAGGTCCTGGTCTCGGAACTGGAAATTTTCAACAGCGCCAAGACGCCGCCCTTTCTCATCGAAGACCGTCTCGACGTTTCCGAGAACATCCGCCTCAAGCACCGCCATGTCGATCTGCGTCGACCCGGCATGCAGCGCAATATCATGGCCCGCCACCGGGCTTCCGCCGCTGCCCGGGCCTACCTCAACGGGCAGGGCTTTCTCGACATCGAGACCCCCTTTCTGACCCGCAACACCCCGGAAGGGGCCCGCGACTACCTGGTCCCCAGCCGGGTCAACCCGGGCAGCTTCTACGCCCTGCCCCAGTCGCCCCAGTTGTTCAAGCAGCTGCTGATGGTGGCCGGCTTCGACAAGTACTACCAGATCGTCAAGTGTTTCCGGGACGAGGATCTCCGGGCCGACCGTCAGCCGGAATTCACTCAGATCGACCTGGAAATGTCGTTCGGGGACGAAGCGGACATCATGGCCGCGGCCGAGGGATTGGTGGCGGAAATCACCCGGGCGGTCAGCGGCCGGGAGGTACAGCTGCCGTTCGCCCGCATGACTTACGACCAGGCCGTGGCCGCCTATGGCGTGGATAAACCGGACCTGCGCTTCGACCTGCCCCTGGTGGACATTTCCGACCTGGCGGCCAGCTGCGGCTTCAAGGTCTTTGCCGCGGCCGTCAAAAAAGGCGGTATCGTCAAGGCCATGAACGTCAAGGGCGGGGCCGCCTTTACCCGCAAGGAGCTGGATGACCTGGCCGATTTCGCGGCCATCTACAAGGCCCGGGGCATGGCCTGGATCAAGGTCCGGGAAGACGGCTGGCAGTCCCCCATCGCCAAGTTCTTCACCGACGGTGAAAAACGGGAGATGACCGACCGGCTGAACATGGAAACCGGCGACGTGATCCTGTTCGGGGCCGACCGGCCGGCAATAGTCAACGATGCCCTGGGCAACCTCCGCAATCACGTGGCCGACAAACTCGGCATGATCGACCGCACAGTGCTCAATTTCGTCTGGATCACCCGCTTTCCCTTTTTCGAGTATGATGAGACCGAAAAACGCTACCAGGCCATGCACCACCCCTTTACCGCGCCCGAGCCGGACCATATCGACAAACTGGTCGACGATCCCGAGGCGGTCCGCTCCCGGGCCTATGACCTGGTCTTAAACGGCACCGAGATCGGCGGGGGCAGCATCCGTATTCACCAGCGGGAACTCCAGGAAAAGATGTTCGCCGCCCTGGGGATGGCCCCGGAAACCTACCGGCAGAAATTCGGTTTTCTATTGGACGCCCTGGATTCCGGCGCGCCGCCGCACGGCGGCATCGCCTTCGGCTTCGACCGGCTGATCATGCTGCTCTGCGGAGAAGACTCCATCCGTAACGTCATCGCCTTTCCCAAGACGCAGAAAGCCGCCTGCCTGCTGACCGACGCCCCCTCGGAAGTGGACCCGGTCCAGCTGGACGAACTGTATTTGCAGTCAACCTTTGAAAAAGAGGAATAAGGAGAAAATTCATGAAAGAAGTAGTCATCGTGGATGGTGTCCGCACGGCCATCGGCGCTTTCGGCGGATCTTTGAAAACCGTACCGGTGGTGGAACTGGGCACCATCGTCATGCGCGCCCTGTTACGGAAAGCCGGTTTTCGGCCGATCATCGGCGACCAGATGACGGCCGCCGCCCCGGACAGCCTGCGGGACCGGGGTCCCATTGAAATCGAAAAACAGGCGGCCACCTGGGACGACGCCGCCGCGCCGCTGGTTCTTGACGAAGTCATCATGGGCAACGTGCTCCAGGCCGGCCAGGGCCAGAATACCGCCCGCCAGGCCATGATCGGGGCCGGTATTCCCAAGGAGACCCCGGCCATGACCGTCAACAAGATCTGCGGTTCCGGCCTGAAGGCCATTGCCGTGGGCGCAGCCGCCATCATGGCCGGCCAGGCTGACGTCATCCTGGCCGGCGGCCAGGAAAATATGAGCCTGGCGCCCCTGGCCCTGCCCAAGGCCCGCTGGGGCCACCGCATGGAACTGACCGGCAAGGGGGATATCTACGACCTGATGGTGTTCGACGGCCTGTATGAGATCTTCTACGGCTACCACATGGGGATGACCGCGGAAAATATCGCCAAGACCTACGATATCAGCCGGCAGGAGCAGGACGAACTGGGCGTATTGAGCCACCACCGGGCCCGCCAGGCCATCACCGACGGCCTTTTTGCCGAGGAGATCACGCCGGTCACCATCAAGTCCCGCAAGGGCGAGACCGTCTTTGACACCGACGAACGCCCCCTGGACACGGACATGGAAAAAATGGCCAAGCTCAAGCCGGCCTTTGTCAAGGATGGCACGGTGACCGCCGGCAACGCCTCGGGCATTAACGATGCGGCCGCGGCGGTGCTGATGATGAGCGCTGACAAGGCCTCGGAAATCGGGGCTAAACCGGTGGTCCGGGTCAAGGCCTTTGCCGCCGGCGGCGTGGATCCGGCTTACATGGGCCTGGGCCCCATACCGGCCGTGCGCAAGGTGCTGCAAGACACCGGCATGACCATTGCCGATTTCGATACCATCGAACTGAACGAAGCCTTTGCCGCCCAGGCCATCGGCTGCATGCGGGAACTGGGCATTGACACTGAAAAACCGAACCAGCTCGGCAGCGGCATCTCCCTGGGCCATCCCATCGGCTGCACCGGCGCCCGCCAGATGGTCACCACCATTCACGACATGAAACGCCGCGATCTGGCCACCGGCCTGGTGACCATGTGCATCGGCGGCGGCATGGGCCTGGCCATGATCGTCGAACGGGTCTGAGTGTAATTTGTCAAAAGCGCGGGCCGTGGCCGGGCAACCGGCCGGGGCACCCAGGCACATAACTACAAATTGAGGAGCAAGACATGAGTATCCCCAGAATTATCGGTATCCTGATTGTCTTCGGCGTTCCCGCCATTATCGGCGGCGGTATCGTCTATCACTTCATGGGCAGCTACCCGGCCGTATTCACCTATGAATTCATGCTGCTGATCGGCGCCGGCGCTTTTGTCGGCCGGTAATCACCGCCCGCCCCGGCGGCACCGGGCCACTTTAGGAAGGGCAGCCGGCCGGAAACGGTACGGCTCCCGGTGAAGGTATCAAGACCATGGGAGAGACCACTTTCCACAGCGAAGCCATAAGCATCGAAAAAGAGATGCAGCAGTCCTACCTGGATTACGCCATGAGCGTTATCATCGGCCGGGCCCTGCCGGACGTGCGCGACGGGCTGAAACCCGTTCACCGGCGCATCCTCTTCGCCATGCGCGAACTGAAGAACGACTGGAACAAGCCCTACAAAAAATCCGCCCGCGTGGTCGGTGACGTCATCGGTAAGTACCATCCCCACGGCGACGCCGCGGTTTATGACGCCATTGTCCGCCTGGCCCAGGATTTTTCCATGCGCTACATGCTGGTGGACGGCCAGGGCAACTTCGGCTCGGTGGACGGCGATTCCCCGGCGGCCATGCGGTACACCGAAGTGCGCATGGCCCGGTTGTCCCACCAGATGCTGGAGGACATCGACAAGAACACGGTCGATTTCTTCAACAACTACGATGAAAGCCTGCTGGAGCCGGCGGTGCTGCCCAGCCGGGTGCCGGCCCTGCTGGTCAACGGCTCGGCGGGCATCGCCGTGGGCATGGCCACCAACATCCCTCCGCACAACCTCTCCGAGATCTGCGACGCCATTACCGCCCTGATCGACAATCCCGACATTACCGTCCAGGGCCTGATGACGTACGTTCCCGGTCCGGATTTTCCCACCTACGGCATCATCCACGGCAGCCAGGGCATTTACGATGCCTATACCACCGGCCGGGGCAGCATCAAAATCCGCGGCCAGGTGACGGTGGAACAGGACAACAAGGGCAACGACGAAACCATCGTGATCACCGAGCTGCCCTACCAGGTCAACAAGGCCAAGCTCATTGAAAAAATCGCCGAGCTGGCCAAGAACAAGGTCATCGAGGGCATCCGCTACGTCCGGGACGAATCGGACAAGGAGGGCATGCGCGTCGCCATCGGGCTGAAGCGGCAGCAGTTCGCCGAGGTCGTCGTCAACCAGCTGTACAAGCATACCCGGCTGGAGAACAGTTTCGGCATCAATCTGCTGGCGGTGGTCAACAACCGGCCGGAAGTGCTGAATCTCAAAGAGATCCTGGAATATTTCATCCTCCACCGCAAGGAGATCATTATCCGCCGGACGCGCTTCGACCTGCAGAAGGCCGAAGACCGGGCCCATATCCTGGAAGGCCTGAAAACGGCCATTGACAACCTCGACGAGGTGGTCGCCCTCATCCGCCAGGCGGCCTCACCGGCCGAAGCCAAGGCCGGTCTCATGGAACGCTTCGAACTGACGGCGGTCCAGGCCCAGGCCATCCTGGACATGCGGCTGCAGAAACTGACCGGCCTGGAACGGGACAAAATCGTCACCGAGTACCAGGAGGTCCTCCGGCAGATCGCCTATTACCGGGAACTGCTGGCCAGCGAACAGATGGTCCTGGACCTGATCAAGGAGGAGATGGCCGAACTGAAAGAGAATTTCGGGGATGAGCGCCGCACCCGCATCCTCAGCGAAGCGTCCCGGGACATCAACATCGAAGACATGATCGCCGAAGAGGACATGGTGGTTACCGTCTCCCGGACCGGCTATATCAAGCGCAACCCCATCAGCCTCTACAAGAAGCAGTTGCGCGGCGGCAAGGGTATCACGGCCATGGGCACCAAGGCCGACGATTTCGTGGACCGCCTCTTTGTCGCCTCCACCCATCACACCTTTCTCTTTTTTACCAACCGGGGCAAGGTTTACTGGCGCAAGGTTTACGAAATTCCCCAGGCCGGTCGGGCCAGCCGCGTCACCGCCCTGGTCAACCTGCTGGAGCTGGACGAGGGCGAGATGCTGACCACCGTCCTGAACGTGCCGGAATTCGAACCGGGCTATTATATTCTCATGGCCACTCGCAACGGCATGGTCAAGAAAACCGACCTGATGGCCTACAGCCGACCCCGCTCCGGCGGCATCATCGCCCTGGGGCTGGCCGCTGACGACGAACTCATCGCCGCCCGCATTACCGACGGTTCCTGGAACGTCTTTCTGGGTGCCGCCGGCGGTAAATCCGTCCGTTTCATGGAATCCGAGGTGCGCCCCACCGGACGGATTTCCCGGGGGGTCCGCGGCATGCGACTGGATTCGGGCGACCGTCTGGTCGGCATGGAAGTTCTCAGCCATGGCAAGACCCTGCTGACCATCACCGAAAACGGCTACGGTAAACGCACCTCCATTGACGAGTATCCCATCAAGAAGCGGGGCGGCAAGGGCATCATCACCATCAAGACCAGCGCCCGCAACGGCCTGGTAGTGGCCATTCTCCTGGTGGAGGACGACGACGAGGTCATGATCATGACCGACGCCGGCAAGATCATCCGCATCTCGGTCAGCACCGTTTCGGTCATCAGCCGCAACACCCAGGGCGTGCGGCTGATCGGACTGGATGAAGACGAGTCGGTCACCGGCGCAGCCCGGCTGGCCGAAGAAAAAGACACCGAAAGCGGCGGGAGCGACGCCCTTGCGGAGGCGGTCCCGGGTGGAGACGACCATGAATAAAGATGTCGACCAAGTCAATATCGCGGTGGTGGGTGCCGGCAGCTGGGGTACGGCCCTGGCCCACCTGCTGGCCGGCAAGGGGCTCTCTCCCCTGCTCTGGGCCTGGGAACCGGAACTGTGCAGCCAGATCGAAGACGAGCATGAAAACCGGATCTACCTGCCGGGCATCAAGCTGGCGCCGGGCATCCGGATGACCAATGACCTGGCCGAGGCCGTTACCGACCGGGACATCGTTCTGATGGTGGTGCCTTCCCACCTGATGCGGCAGGTGGCCGGGCAGATGGCCGCCCACCTGGCCGCGGGAACCATTGTCGCGACCGCGTCCAAGGGTATCGAGAACAAGACCCATTTAACCATGACCGGCGTGCTGGAAGAGGCCCTGCCGACGGTGGACCGCGACCACCTGGCCGTGCTGTCCGGTCCCAGTTTCGCCCGGGAGGTGGCCGCGGACATTCCCACCGTGGTGACAGTGGCCGCCCGGGATCCCGAAGTTGGCCGCCACCTGCAGCAGGTCTTTTCCGCCCCCGTCTTCCGGGTCTACACCAACAACGATGTCATCGGTGTGGAACTGGGCGGCGCCATGAAAAACGTCATCGCCCTGGCCTCCGGCATCGTGGACGGCCTGGGCCTGGGCCTGAACACCCGCGCGGCCATGATCACCCGCGGCCTGGCGGAAATCCGGCGGGCCGGCATCGCCCTCGGGGCCGATCCCCACACCTTTTCCGGCCTGGCCGGGGTGGGCGACCTGATCCTGACCTGTACCGGCAATCTCAGCCGCAATTATACCGTCGGCAAGAAGCTGGGCGAAGGCCTGACCATCGACGAGATCCTCTCGGAAATGCGCATGGTCGCCGAAGGCGTAAAAACGGCCAAGTCGGTTTACAACCTGTCCCGCAAGCTGGGCGTGGAAATGCCCATCTGCAACGAAGTCTATGCCGTGATCTACGAAGGCGTCTCCGCCAAGGACGCGGTCGTTCGCCTGATGACACGGTCGCTCAAGAACGAGATTGACGAAGACGTGAAAAATTCTTACTGATTCGGCAGGCGCATGCCAGCGCCGGCCGGGAGGGCCGGCGGCCGCCGGAAAGGCAACGCCATGAGGGCAAGCTCACTGCACAAAGGAACCGGCCACAGGCAGCGGCTGCGGGAAAAATTTCTGGCGGCCGGCCTGAACGCTTTTCATGACTACGAGGTGATCGAATTGCTGCTGACCATCGGCACCCCGGTCAAGGATTGCAAGGATACCGCCAAGTCGGCCCTGCGGGAATTCCGTTCGCTGCAGGGGGTGCTGGAGGCCTCCACCGAGGAGCTCTGCCGGATTCCGGGCATCGGTCCCCGCAACGTTTTCGGACTGAAACTGATCAAGGCCGTATCCGACCGCTACCTGGAAAAAAAGCTGGTCGACCGGCCCCTGATCAGCAATTCCCGGGATCTGCTGGCCTACCTCAACCACACCATCCGGGACAAGGCCCGGGAAGTTTTTCTGGGGATTTTCCTGGATGCCAAGAACCGGGTGCTGGCGGTGGAGACCCTCTCTTCCGGCACCCTTACCCAGAGTTCGGTCTATCCCCGGGAGGTGGTGCGCCGGGCCCTGGCCAACCAGGCGGCGGCCATGATCTTCTGCCATAATCATCCCTCCGGCGAGCCGGAGCCCTCGGCCGAAGACCCCGCCCTGACCCGGCGGCTCTGGTACGCCTGCCGCCTGATGGGGATTACCGTTCACGAGCACATTATCATCGCCGAAAAAGGGCATTACAGTTTCGCCGACAACGGTTTCATCGCCCGCCTCAACCGGGATTTTGATTCCGGGGAGCAGTGGTGACCGGCCGGGGAACTGTTTTTGCGCCATTGATATGACGGACGACAAATCGCATAAGCCATGTTTTGGCATCCTCGACCGGGTCTTTCCCATGCAGCCGGACGGTCTGCGGGAAACCCCGGCCGAATGCCTGGCCTGTCCCGACAAAACCGCCTGCCTGGCGCAGGCCATCCACAGCAAAGACGGTCTGCAGTTGACCGAAGAAAAGGTGGATCGGGCCTATGCGTCGGGCAACATGGGGTTTCTGGAACGATGGGCCCGAAGAAAATCCATCCAACAGAAAAAAAGACCGGGGCGTCGCCGGAAGCGGTGAGACTGCCGGCGGCCGGCGCCGGGAAGGGGGACGCATGAGACCACTTTCCAAGAGTAAGGTTTCCGGGAAGACCGTGCTGGTCCGGGCGGATTTCAACGTGCCGCTGAACGCCCAGCAGCAGATCACCGACGATACCCGTATCCGGTTCGTGCTGCCGACCATCCGGCACCTGATCGACCAGGGCGCCCGCGTTGTTCTGGCCTCCCACTTGGGAAGACCCCAGGGGAAACCCGCGCCCGAATTCAGCCTGGCACCGGTGGCCGGACATCTCGCGGAGCTGCTGGAACAGCCGGTGGACCTGGCCGAAGACTGTGTCGGTTCCGCACGGGCCGACAAGATCCGCCGAATGAAGGCCGGCGACGTGCTGCTGCTGGAAAACCTGCGCTTTCACCCCGGCGAAACAGACAACGATGATGCTTTTGCCGCCGCCCTGGCGGAAAACATTGACGTCTATGTCAACGACGCTTTTGCCGTATCCCACCGCAAGCACGCTTCGGTGGCGGCCGTCACCCGTCATATCCCCGTCCGCGCGGCCGGATTCCTCCTGGAAAAAGAGATCAACGCCTTTCAAAGTGCCATGAGCCGGCCCGAACGTCCGCTGCTGGCCATTATCGGCGGGGCCAAGGTTTCCTCCAAGCTGGCCGCCCTCTACAACATGCTCAACAACGTCAACCAGCTCATTATCGGCGGCGCCATGGCCAATACCTTCCTGAAAGCCGCAGGAACCGAGGTCGGACGCTCCAAGGTGGAAGAAGACCTGGTCGAGGAGGCCCGGACCGTTATGAAGGCGGCCCGGGAGAAAAATGTCGCGCTCTATCTTCCGATGGACGTAGCCGCGGCGGAAAGCATGGATGAAAAGGCCGCTTTCCGGTACACGCCCACAGAAAAGATTCCGGCCGAATCCATGGCCCTGGACATCGGCCCGGAAAGCATTCGACTGTTTGCCGGCGTGATCCGGGAGGCCCGCACCATCATCTGGAACGGTCCCATGGGCATCTTCGAGATGGAATCCTTTGCCGCCGGTACCCGGGAAATCGCCCGTGCCCTGGCCGAAACGGACGCCTACACCGTGGTCGGCGGCGGCGACACGGTTTCGGCGGTGCAGGCCGCCGGCACGGCCGAGCGCATGTCCTATATCTCCACCGGCGGTGGTGCTTTTTTAACGCTCATGGAGGGAAAACCCCTGCCGGGCGTGGCCGCCCTGGAAGAATAGCCCCGCGTTTTCATGGAATATCCGGGCTGAATAGGGCTTGGTTCCAATCGAAATCTGGAACAGGAAAAAATATGCCGAAATATCCTTAATAATCGCTTGACTTTATCGCCTGGAGCATGTTAAATGGTTGAAATAGCATAAAAACAAACGGCGGGAGAGGCGATGTTTCACTGGCGGGCCAGGGAAGAACTCAGCGCGGAAGAGCGACTGCGCCGCTCGTATTATGAACTTCTCCGGGATGACATGGATCAGTTCATCCTGGAACAAGCTTTAGTCGACTCATACAAAAATTTTGTCCGCAAGGAAGAACCCTATCCTTTTATCGAAAAAAAAGAATTAAAACCACGGGCCCAGCTTCCCAAGACGGAATACGAGCTGCACAACTCCTTTCTGGTGCTGTTCGTGGAAGATTCCATTCCCGACACCTGCAAAAAGCACATTCGTTTCTTTGATGTCAACAAGATCACCAAGACCAATCTTTTGCGCTCCAAATCCCTGCCCCTGGACGAGGAGTTTGACCGTTCCCAGAAAAATCTGAAAGACGCCCGCTTTTTCAATTTCTTAAAAGACCTGCTGCCCCTGGATTACGCCCTGCTGGTCCAGCGCGACCCGGTCAGCGTTTCGGCCAACCGCTATGCCGTGACCCATTTTCACGTGCGGATCGACTGGCCGGTGGCCGCCGCCGCCGAAGACCTGGGACGGTACCTGCGGTATATCTCCAAGGATCTTTACGAAAAAGGGGACAAGTATGCCGAAAGCCTGCAGAAAAAGTTGTTTGAATACTACGGCTTTCCCTTCATGATCGGCGGTCGCCGGACCGCGGCCCTGGTGGCGGCCCAGTTTCTCAAGCAGCTGCCCTGCATCAGCACGGTTTATGCCGCCAGCAGCGAATCCCGGGTATTGACCCGCATTTCCGAACGGGGGGTTTGCAAGTCCACGCTGGTCAAGCTTTCCAAAAGCGAGATGTCATCCCTGGCCAACGACAACAGCCTGACCCTCAAAGAAATTCAAGAAAACTACCTCATTGCCACCGAAGGCAAGGACGGGGTAGCCATGCTTCAGGTACTGTATATGGAAACTGAACATGCCCGGGTGCCCTCGGACGGCAAGCTGCGCACCCTCAATCCGGCCACTCCCTGGCTGACCGTCGGCTACCAATATGTCCTGCCCGTTTCCAACCGCGGCAAAAAACGTAAATACGCTCCTCTGCCCATCAATCTGATTTACGCCGAGTCCAAAAGCTGATAACCTGACGGGATTAAAAACCGACGTGCTTATTTTTCACGCAAACCCGGTAAGTTATAATATCCCATGAGGATAATCGATACGGAAAACATGCTGGCCTTTGACCGGGCCCACATCTGGCATCCCTATACCTCCATGAGCCACCCCCTGCCGGTTTTCCCGGTGGCGGCGGCCCGCGGCTGCCGCCTCATCCTGGAAGACGGCCGGGAACTGATTGACGGCATGGCCTCCTGGTGGACGGCCATACACGGCTACAATCATCCGGTCTTGAACCGGGCCCTGGCTGACCAGTCCGGCCGCATGGCCCACGTCATGTTCGGCGGCCTGACCCACCGCCCGGCAGTGGAGCTGAGCCGGCTCCTGGTGGAACTCACCCCCGCCGGCCTGGATCACGTCTTTCTGGCCGATTCCGGTTCGGTCGCGGTGGAAGTGGCCATCAAGATGGCCCTGCAGTACTGGCAGGCCCGGAGCCGGCCGGAGAGGACGCGGCTGCTGACCATCCGCTGCGGCTACCACGGAGACACCTTTGGCGCCATGTCGGTCTGCGACCCGGTCAACGGCATGCATCACCTGTTCACCGAGGTGCTGCCGCAGCACTATTTTGCCGCGGCCCCGGCCTGCCCGTTTGACGCTCCCTGCACCGAAAAAGATATTGCCGGCCTGGCCACACTGCTCCGGGATCACCACCACCAGATCGCGGCCGTCATCCTGGAACCAGTCGTCCAGGGCGCCGGCGGCATGCGTTTTTATTCGCCCGGCTACCTGGCCCGGGCGCGGGAATTGTGCGACCGGTATGAAGTTCTGCTGATCTGCGACGAGATTGCCACCGGTTTCGGCCGGACCGGAAAAATGTTCGCCTGCGAACACGCCGGCATTTCCCCGGACATCCTCTGCCTGGGCAAGGCCCTGACCGGCGGCTACATGACCCTGGCGGCCGCCCTGGCCTCCGGCGAGGTGGCCGCAGGCATCTCCGCGGCCGACCCGGGGGTGTTCATGCACGGACCGACCTTCATGGGCAATCCCCTGGCCTGCGCCGTAGCCGTGGCCAGCATCACCCTCCTGCGGGAAAGTAACTGGCAGGGGAAAGTGGCCGCCCTGGAAAAGCAGATGACCGCGGAGCTGGCCGCCTGCCGGGATCTGCCCGGCGTGGCCGCGGTGCGCGTCCTGGGCGGCATCGGCGTGGTGGAAATGAAGTCTCCCCTGGACATGGCCGCCGCCCAGCGGCAGCTGGTCGACCGCGGCGTCTGGATTCGCCCCTTCGGCCGGCTGCTCTATATCATGCCGCCCTATATCATCTCCTCCGAAGAGCTATCCCATTTGACCGCGGCCATGCAGGCGGTGGCCGCCGCACACCCGGACCAGTCATGAGCGACAAATTTCACTTCATCGACGAGGAATTCGAACGACGGCGCCGGGCCGGCCAGGTCCGGCGGCTTCGCCCGGTCCAGCCGCTTGACGGCGCCGGGCTGGATATAGACGGACGACGACTGATCAATTTCTGCGCCAATGATTACCTGGGCCTGTCCCGCCATCCGCTGCTGCCCGAACGGGCCGCGGTCTTCATGGCCGCATACGGCGCCGGATCCACGGCCTCGCGGCTGGTCTGCGGCAATTACGCATGCATGGATCAGGTGGAAAAAAAGCTGGCCGCCGCCAAGCAGGCCGAAAGCGCCCTGCTCTTTTCCTCGGGCTACCAGGCCAACGCCACCCTGCTGCCGGCCCTGGCCGACAGGGACACCCTGATTTTTTCCGACCGGCTCAACCACAACAGCATCATCGCCGGCTGCCGGCTGGCCCGCTGCGCCGTGCGGCAGTTCGCCCACAACGACCCGGCCGACCTGGCAGAGCAATTGCGCACCATCCGCCCGGACGAATATTCCCGGATCATCATCGTCACCGAGACCGTTTTTTCCATGGACGGGGACTGCTGCCGACTGGACGACCTGCTCGACCTGGCGGAACGGTACGACGCCCTGCTGGTGGTGGACGAGGCCCATGCCACCGGTGTTTTCGGCACAAACGGCATGGGGCTGGCCGACGGCCGGCCGGTGGACGCGGTCATGGGCACCTTCGGCAAAAGCGGCGGCAGTTTCGGGGCTTACGTGGCCGGCTCCGAAAAACTGCGGCAGTACCTGATCAACTGCTGCGCCGGGTTTATCTATACCACCGCCCTGCCGCCGGCCGTGATCGGCGAAATCGACGCCGCCCTGGACCTGATCCCGCAGCTGGACGCGGAACGCATCCGGCTCCTGGAAACGGCCGAACACCTGCGCTCGCGGCTGGGCCGGGCCGGTTTTGACACCGGCGCCTCGGCCAGCCAGATCATCCCGGTCATCATCGGCGCCGAGAGCGATGCCCTGGATCTGGCCGGCTACCTGGAAGAACAGGGCTTTCTGGCCGTGGCCATCCGGCCGCCGTCGGTGCCGCCGGGACGCTCCCGGATCCGCATCTCTCTGTCCGCGCTGCACACCGAGGCCGAGGTGGCGGCCCTGGCCGCGGCCCTGGAACAATGGAGTCCGCCATGAACCCGCCCCTGACAGCCGCCGATTTTCCGCCCCGCCTGTTTATCACCGGCACCGATACCGGCATCGGCAAGACCCTGGTGGCGGCCGTGCTCTTGTCCGGCCTGGGCGGCTGCTACTGGAAGCCGGTGCAGAGCGGCCTGGACGAAATCACCGACACGGACTGGCTCCGGCAAAAGACCGGTCTGGACCCCGGCCATTTTCTGCCGGAAGCCTGGCGCCTGCCCCGGCCGGCCTCGCCCCACCTGGCCGCGGCCGATTCGGGGGTGACCATCGATCTGGCAAAACTGCCGGTGCCTGAGATTTCTGCCGGGCAGACCCTGCTGATCGAAGGGGCCGGGGGCGTGATGGTACCCCTCAACGACAGGCAGCTCATGAGCGACCTGATCCGACATTTGAATGTGCCGGCCCTGGTGGTGGCGCCGGACCGGCTGGGCATGATCAACCACACCTTGCTGACGGTGGAACATTTGCGCGGCCGCGGCATCAAGATCTTCGGGGTGGTCCTCAACGGCGGGACGAACGACGAGAATAAACAGGCGGTGGAAACCTACGGCCGGGTGCCGGTCCTGGCGCGGATTGACATCCTGGCGGAAGTAACGCCGGCAGTCCTGGCCGCCCAGTTCGCCCATTTCGTCCGGCCACCGGAAACCGTCCGAAAAAGAACACCATGAGCCTTACAGCCAAAAACCGCCGGCACTGCCTGAAACTGGCCGAACAGATCCTGGACGGTAAGGACATTGATCCCGGTACCTATCGATCCCTGCTGGACATCCCCGATGCGGCGGTTTTGTCCCTCTGCGCCGGGGCCGACCTGCTGCGGGAGCACCATTTCGGCCGGACGGTTCACCTGTGTGTCATCTGCAACGGCAAGTCCGGCCGCTGCAGCGAGGACTGCTCCTTCTGCGCCCAGTCGGCGCACAGCCGCACCGGCATCACCGAATATCCGCTGATGAGCGAAGCCGACCTGGCCGAAACCGGCCGCCGCCTGGAAGATTCGCCCGTTAATCGCTACTCCATCGTAACCAGCGGCAAAAAACTGTCCCATGACGAAATCAGCCGGGTGGCCGCCGCCCTGGCCAGCCTGGATACCGGCCGGCTTGGCACCTGCGCCAGCCTGGGGATCCTGGCAGAAGAAGAACTGGAGCTGCTGCGGCAGGCCGGGGTATCCACCTACCACCACAACCTGGAAACCGCCGCCAGCTTGTTCCAGCAGGTATGCACCACCCATACCTATGCCGACCGGGTGGCCACCGTCCAGGCGGCCCGGGCGGCCGGCCTGCGGGTATGCTGCGGAGGTATTTTCGGCCTGGGCGAAAGCCACGACCAGATCTGCGAACTGGCCTTCGCCCTGAAAGAACTGGCGGTGGCTGCCGTACCGGTCAACTTCCTGGTGCCCATTGCGGGCACCCCGGCCGCCGGCCGGTCGTCCTTGACCCCCATGAAGTGCTGGAAAATAATAGCTGTTATGCGATACGTGCTACCCGATAAAGAGATCATCGTCTGCGGCGGCCGGGAGCACAACCTGGGCGCGCTGCATCCCCTGGTCTTTTATGCCGGTGCCAGCGGCGTCATGACCGGGGACTACCTGACCACCCGGGGCCGCACCCTGACCGACGACCTGGCCCTGCTGGAAAGCCTGGAGATGAGCCCCCGGCCCCGCTAGTGTCATGTCACACTTGACATGTTATATAAATGATGGCATAATAACCTCCCA
>CAYTQK010000002.1:0-33292 GCA_964439745.1 uncultured Desulfobacterales bacterium | reverse complement strand
CAGGGCGGTCTGCTTGATTTTATCCTGGACGGATTTGTAATTGTGGTAACTGGGAAAGGTGTCCTTGCCCATGGCGTTGAGAATATCGGCATAAAACACGGAAGGGTAATAAATTTTTTCAGCCCCGCGGATGAGTTCGGCCTCCCGGGCCGGGTAATCGGAAAAGTTGGTGCGGACGCCCAGGGTGATCACGTTGCGGCAGCGATAAAGCCGCCGCTCCAGGGCAATGGCTGTCTTGTCAAACAGATCCGGCATGGCAGTTTCCGCCTGAATGAAGGGGTCATCCCCGGTATCACCCGGCCGAACCCGGGCTACCCGCGGGGGTCGTTCAGGATGAATTTTTCCGGCGAGATTTCGGTGTTGGCCCAGTAGCGGTCAACGGTGATCACGGCGGAAGTGCCGCCGGCCGCCGTGAGGGTGATCGTTTCCGGGATTTCATACCTATCCACCCGGCGGCTGCCGCGCCGTTCGATGATGAAAAGCGGCCGGGCATTCTTTTCAAGAAATTCCAGGCGGAAAGGGGCGCCGGTATCCGGGTCCAGGTGAATGATCTCGGTCCGCTCTTTTTTGCGGTCGGTCAGTACCAGCCGGTCCGGTTGACCGTCTGCGGATGCCAGCGAGGCGGTGTAATAGTCGATCAGCGGAATCTGTCCGGCCAGGATGGTAATGATCGTTTCCGGGGTGATGGGGACATGGATGAAGGCTTCCAGCGTGATCTGTTCGGCGGATCGTTTCAAAAAGCGTTTTTTACCGCTGTGTTTCAGCAAATAGACATGGCGGCCATCCGTGGACAGGGAGAGAAAGGGCTGCCCTGACGGCATCAGCACTTCCAGTCGGACTTTTTCCGGAACGGCCGCCAGCCAGGCCAGCCGCGCCTGCTGTGACTGTCCCTGATGCCGCAAGGCCAGGGTGCCTATCCCCTTGTACGTATTCAGGCCGGCGTTGCGCCGGGAAATTTCATCCAGAATCTGCCGGGCCGGCCGGCTGATGCGCTCGGCTTCGGGCACCGGCGGGGGCAGACGATCCGGCAGCAGGGCGCAGCCGCTGAACAAAAGTGCCCCCAGTAGCAGGCACAGACGGTAATGTGTCGGTATCATGGGGTGTCCGTTTCCTGGCGGATGTCGTTGATCTTTTTCTGCAAGGCCGGCTTGTTTTCATCGTCACTGTGCTCCAGGCTGCGCCGGTAGCAGTCCAGGGCTTTTTCCGGCTGGTTCTGACCGGCATAAGCGTCTCCCAGGTGTTCCAGCAGAATGGGATCGTCCGGGGCCAGGCGGACCGCCTTTTCCAGATACTGGACCGCCTTGTCCAGATCTCCTTTTTTGAAGTATACCCAGCCGAGACTGTCGATGATATAGCCGTTGTCCGGATCCAGTTCCAGGGCTTTTTCGATGAGTTCCCGCGCTTCATCCAGGCGGATGCCCCTGTCGGCATAGGTATACCCCAAGTAGTTCAGGGTGCTGGCGTCGTCGGGTTTGATCTCCAGTGATTTTTTCAGGTGTTCGATGACCCTGTCCTTGTCGCCGGTCTGATCATAGGCCACGCCCAGCCGGTAATGCAGCTCCGGGTCATCAGGCTCGATTTCCAGGCCGTGCCGGTACAATTCGATGGCCCGGTCATAGTCCTGCCGGCGCTCATAAAAGGCACCCGCATACAGGAGCAGGCCGGCATTGTCCGGTTCTTCTGCCAGCAGGGTTTTAAACAGGTCGTCCGCCTCTTTCATCTGCCCGGTGTCTTCATACAGCAGGGCCGCCTGCAGCAGGGCGTGCCGGTAAAAGCTGGAATCTTCGGCCACGCTGGTAAAGTGCTTGATGGCCTTTTCTTTCCTGTCTTCCCGGTCATACAGGGAGCCGGCCAGGTAATGGAGGGCCGATGAATCCGGCGCGCCGCGGCGCATGCCGTGGACGAGGAGGTGGGCCTGGTCGTATTTTTTCGTCTCGATATAGAGCTGGTTGACATATTGAATGATCCGGGAATCCCGTTTGCTTTTTTCTCCCAGCTCCGCCAGGATCCGGCCGGCTTCCTCCGGACGGCCGATTTGTTGGTAATACAGGGCCAGTTCCAGGGAGGCCCGGTACTCTTCGGGATAATCGGCCAGGATGGATTGATACAGGTCGATTGTTTTTTCCGTGTAGTCGGCCGCTTGGGCGCGGGCAGTATGGGGAAACCGGATCATCTGGCCGGGCTTGATTCTGCTGATATCCTGGATTTCCGGGTTGGCGGCGGAAATGGCCTGGATATGCTGCTGGTCGCAGGACCCGTAAATTTCCAGGCACAGGGAATAGAGGGTGTCCCCCCGGCGAACGGTAATGGGCGTGGCGCTGCCGCCGCGTTTCCGGTAGAGTTGGATCAGGGCAAAGCGGGGGCTGAGCAGGCCCGGCTGCAGGTCGAGGCTTTTCTGGAAACTGTTTTCAGCGGCCGCCAACCGTTCCTGCTGATAATATATTTTGCCCAGCAGAAAGTGCCCGTCCCACTGATCGGGGAAGCGGCGGGTCATTTTTTCATAAACAGCGGCTGCCTTGTCCAGGTTGTTGTTTTTCTGATACAGCTCCCCCAGCATCAGATAGGCTTTCTGCCGGTCCGGGTCCGCGGCAATCACCTGTTCCAGCAGGTTGGTCGCCTGGTCCGTGTGGCCGGTCTGCTGCCGCATGGTGGCGGCCACGAGCAGCGCCTCCGCATCCCCGGGATGGTCCGCCAGGATTTGGTCCACCAGTCCGGCGGCTTGCTCGTCTTCGTCTTTTTGCAGGTAGAGGTAGAGCAGTTCCTTTTGCAGAAAAAGGTTTGCCGGTTCCGCGGCCAGGGCCCGGTTCATCCGGGTTACGGCCGCGTCCAGGTCTCCCCGGCGCCGCGCCATCTGGGCGCGGATAAACTCGTAATACTGGTTGCCACCCTTGTCCCGGGCGATGGCCTCGGCCGATTCGACCCTGGTTTCAGGGGAGGGGGTGTCGGGTGTCGTCGGAGCGGCGGCGCAGCCGGCCAGCAGGGCGGCGGCCAGCAGCAGGCCAATCATTGTGTTTATGAAACGGGTCATGGAATCGTTCTGGTTGCTTTTGATTCAGGGGGTTACGTATTGGTCGAAATCGGAGATTTTCTTCTGGAAATAGGCTTTCATTTTTTTGATGATGTTGGCTTCCAGCTGCCGCACCCGTTCCCGGGAAATCTGGTAGCGCTCGCCGATATCCTGGAGCGTCACGGGTTCATCGGTGAAAATCCGGTCTTCCAGGATTTCGATTTCGCGCTCGTTCAGTGTCTTCTTGAACTCCTCCAGGTGGTCCTGCACCAGGGCGTTCAGTTCTTTGTCGCCGACGATCTCCTCCACCGGCTGACTATCATCAAGGTCCAGCAGATCGCCCTTTTGCGTGGTGGAATCGTCATTGACCGGCTCGTCCATGGACACGTCCCAGGAGCTGAGCCGTTGTTCCATGTTGATGACGTCCTTCTGGGGCACGCCCAGGCGGTCGGCCAGCAGCTTGGGCCGGGGCTCAAACCCCTGGTCGATCAGGCGCTGCTTTTCTTTTTTGAGTTTGAAGAACAGTTTGCGCTGGTTCTGGGTGGTGCCCACCTTGACCAGCCGCCAGTTGTCCATGATGAACTTTAAAATATAGGCCTTGATCCAGAAGGAGGCGTAATAGGAAAACCGGACATTTTTCAGGGGGTCGAATTTCTGGACCGCGTGCATCAGGCCGATATTGCCCTCCTGGATCAGGTCCAGCAGGTTCTGCATCCAGACCCGCTGAAATTCCAGTGCTATTTTTACCACCAGCCGCAGGTTGGAGGTGACCATGGTATAAACGGCCTCTTCGTCGCCCTCCTCCTGGATGCGGCGGCCCAGGTCGATCTCTTCTGCCCGGGTGAGCAGGTCGTAGCGGGAGACCTCTTTTAAATACCGCTGGAGCGGATCGTATTTGGTCAGTCCGCGGGAGGAGCTGGAAACAACCGGTAATTTATTCTTTCTGTTATCCGGGGCTTGTTTTTTAACGTCCCCGGCCGGTTTATTTTTGCTGCTGGTTTTTGCCATGGCGGCTGCCCTTCCCTTAGGGGATGAACCTGTCGCTGTTATCCAAATCCTGTCAGGAGCTTTTCAGCCGGCGGAAAGCATTCCGCCCCGGTTACCAAATCATCGGTGTGTCCGGCTGCTGCGGGAGTTTGGAATACGCCGCTCCCCGATTTGCACCGGGGAGGTCTGGTGGCGAAACTGTCTTGTCATTTTTACAAAATACATCCTACCGTAAAAACGAAGGTCATACAAGAGCTTTACCCCACTAACCGCTCATGGCCAAAGATTTTCTATGGACAATTTCCACCGGTCATGATAGTAAAACACGATTCATATCCCGCGCGCCTGTAGCTCAGTTGGATAGAGCAACGGACTTCTAATCCGTAGGTCGGGTGTTCGAATCGCCCCAGGCGCGCCAGCCCCAAAATAAAGGCTATGCCAGAACACTTCCCCCTCTTGCTGTCGAATTTGCCCCCAGATATCTTTTCAGTTCAGTTGATCAGAAATCGCTTACAACTCTTCTGTAGTTGACATAATTAACAGTTTTTGATAAATTTAAAAAAATGTCAATTACTCCCTTTTTTTGAACAGATTTTATTCATAACATGCCTGAATCATAAAGTAAGGTTCGACATGCGCCAGAATGAAAATTCACTCCATTTTTTCAGCACTTTCCCGGTAATAGAACCGGGGCGTTGTGCCGTCATTATTGCCGCTCGGTTCAGCAAAAACGACCGCCAGGAAAAGGCCGATATCGTCGTGCTTGGGGCTTGATACCCCGGGGCTGGTGCAGGCCAAGCGAATTGAATCTCAAATCTGGCCGGAAGATCAAACAAAAGGTCTGCGGTATGCGGTATATGGAAAATGTGGCCCGGAAAATGGCCAGAAATTCGATTCATCGTATACATAAAGCGCAATATCCAGAAGCGCGAACAGCTAACCATAATCCGGATTTGCGGTGCCAGGCAGGCAGCGGAAATATTATCGCTGTCTTCAAGGATGACAAGAAACAAGAACTGGAAATAATTGCCGCCTGGACCGTTAACGAAAAGCTGCGCCAGCATATCAACGAGATTTTATCGCGGAAGGTGTGATCAGCTGAAGAATGCTGTTCACTCGGTCGGAAGGACTTTACCGGTGCGTCAGCAGTTGACAGGAACCTGCGAAATGTGGACGGACATGGCGGAGAAGCTGGATGATTGAACAGCTGGACAAACAACTGCGCATGATCATGGAAAACACGGATTCCCTGGTGGCCATCCTGGATGCGGACGGGATATATGAATATGTCAGCCCTTCCCATGAAAGATTGCTGGGATATCGCCCCGCCGATCTTCTGGGAAAGTCCGGCTTTAATCTGATTCATCCGGATGATGTCGAGGATCTGGCGGCTGTTTTGAGTCGAGGCAAATCCGGCGAGACGGCACGGGTCAGGGGAATGCCGTATCGAGCGTTGGACATAAACAGGAATGTTCATTACCTGAAGGGGGATTTTGACTCGATTCGGGACACCCGGGGCAATTTGGAAAAAATCATTTACGTGGGCGAAGATATCTCCAATCTACGGCAGTCGGAGCAGGCGCTGGACGAGGAAAAAGAGAAATTCCGGCAGCTCGTGGAGGAGTTGCCGGCCGGTATTCTGCTGTTCACCAAGGATAACCGGATTATTTATATGAGTTCCAGGTTCAGCGATATTTTCGGGTACTCGGAGACGGATATTTCTACCCGGGAGGAGTGGCTCCAGGCGATTTTTCCCAACCCCGAGTACCGGGATCAGTTTATCCTGACCCTGGAAGACAATCTGGCCAAAGCCGGCCTGAATCGCTCTGTCCCGGGCAAAGGCACGGTAACCTGTAAAGACGGTTCGGAAAAGGTCGTCCTGTTTTTCCCCGTAGTCCTGACCAGCGGGGAGCAATTGGTTATCTGCCAGGATATTACCCGCCAGGACGCCCTGGAAAGGCAGTTCATCCATTCACAGAAACTGGAAAGCATCGGCCGTCTGGCCAGTGGCGTGGCCCATGATTTTAACAATATTCTGACGACCATCATCGGGAACGCGGATTTTGCTCTGATGGATATCGGTGAAGAGGACCCCTGCCGGGAACTGGTCCAGGAGATCAAGGAGGCCGCGGACAAGGCCACCGGGTTGACCCGGCAGCTGCTGACTTTCAGCCGGAAGCAACGCGTCAGCCCGGAAAAGATCAGGCTGAATGAAAAAATTCAGGCAACCGAGAAGATGCTGCGCCGAATGATCGGGGAGGATATTGAATTGAAATTGTCCCTTGATCCGGAAATCGCGCCGGTCCTGATTGATCCCGGGCAATTTGAGCAGGTGATTATGAATCTGGCCGTCAATGCCCGGGATGCCATGCCGGGCGGCGGCAGCCTGACGATCGAGACCGCTGGTGTGGAATTGGACGAAGAGGATCCCATCAGCCCGGTGGAACTGGTGCCCGGTGCTTATGTCCTGCTCAGTATCAGCGACACGGGCGAGGGAATCCCCCGGGAACTTCGACAGCAGGTTTTTGAACCGTTTTTTACCACCAAGGAAAAGGGCAAGGGAACCGGCCTGGGATTGTCCACCGTGTACGGGATCATCAAGCAGAACAAAGGCAATATCCTGATTTACAGCGAACCCGGCCAGGGCACCACCGTCAAGATTTTTCTCCCCGCTTTTGTGAAAGAAGGTCCTGCCCAGAGGGAAAAAGCGGCCAGAACGGTTGATGTATATGGAACGGAAACTGTGCTGCTGGTCGAGGACGAAGACAGGGTGCGGGGAATGGTCAAGATGATGCTCAGCCGCTACGGGTACAGCGTGCTGGAAGCCGGCGACGGCCGGGAAGGTCGGAAGCTTTTTCAAAACCATTACCGGCCCGTACAACTGCTCTTGACCGACATGGTCATGCCGGGCATCAACGGCCTGGAGCTGGCCAGGAGCCTGCGGGAACTGCAGCCGGATCTGAAGGTGCTGTGCATGTCCGGTTATACGGACAGTTCCCTGTATGAAGAAGTCATGGAAGAAGGGCTTGCTTTTCTTCATAAACCCTTTACGCCCCGGCTTTTGGCCCAGAGAATCCGGGAATTGCTGGATGAATAAACTGCTTTTCGGACGAGGGAAAGATCACCGAGGTCCTCCGTTCCTGCCTGGAGGATATAAGATAACCCTGTTATCAGCAGGAGGAGAGCATGGCCGATATCCTGATCGTCGACGACGATGAAGGGATCTGTCGGATTTTTGCCCGCGCAGCGGAAAGGATGGGACATCAGCCGCAATATGCCTTGACCCTGGAAAAGGGCTTGCAGAAGATCAAAGACCGGATGTTTGATCTGGTGCTGCTGGATGTCCGGCTGCCGGATGGAAACGGGCTGAACGCCGTCCCCGGAATTCTCCGGTCGCCGGGGGAGCCGGAAGTGATCATCATTACCGGCCAGGGTGAGGCCGACGGGGCGGAAATGGCCACAAGAAGCGGCGCCTGGGCTTACGTGGAAAAGCCGCCGAATATGGATCAGCTGACCCTGCACATCAAGCGGGCCCTGCAGTTCCGGGAGCAAAAGGTCTGCGCCCGACGCCCGCTGGTGATGAAAAGAGAAAATATCATCGGCTCCAGCCCGGCCATCATGGAGTGCCTGGAGCAGGCCGCCCTGGTCTCGGCTTCCGACGTCAACGTCCTGTTAGACGGCGAAACCGGCACCGGCAAAGAGCTGTTCGCCCGGGCGATTCACCATAACAGCCGCCGGGCGGAAGAAAGCTTCGTGCCGGTGGACTGTGCCGCGCTTACGGAAAGCCTGGCGGAAAGTATTCTGTTCGGCCATGTCAAAGGCGCCTTTACCAACGCGGACCGGGATCGGAAGGGCTTGATCCGGGAGGCGGAAGGCGGCACCCTGTTTCTTGATGAGGTGGGCGAGCTTTCACCGGAGCTGCAGAAAAATTTTCTGCGTGTGCTGCAGGAGAAGAGGCTTCGGCCGGTGGGTTCGGAAAAAGAAGTTGTATGCCGCTTCCGTCTGATTGCCGCCACCAATCGCGACCTGGATCGAATGGTGGAAGAAGGGTCGTTTCGGAAAGATCTGTTGTACCGCATCCGTACTGTTGTCGTTCATCTTCCGCCGTTGCGTCACCGCGGCCCGGATATCCGGGAGTTGACCCTTCATTGTATCCAGGAATTTTGTGAGCGGGAGGGAATCGCGGTCAAAAGCGTTTCTCCGGATTTTTTCGAGACCCTGGCCGCCTATCCCTGGCCCGGCAATGTCCGGGAGCTGATCAGCGCCGTGGAAAGCGCCCTCAGCATGGCCCGGTTTGCTCCCATGCTGTATGGTCTGCATCTGCCCGAAGAGATCCGTGTTTATCAGGCCCGGCAGAAGGTTCAGAAAAATGGGTCGAAAGCTGGGGATGCGGACATTATGCCGACCATGACCATGTTGAAAACAGTCCGGGATGAGGCCATTGCCCGAACGGAAACAAATTACCTGATGGATTTGATG
Organism: uncultured Desulfobacterales bacterium; assembly: GCA_964439745.1. Lineage (GTDB taxonomy): Bacteria > Desulfobacterota > Desulfobacteria > Desulfobacterales > Desulfosudaceae > CAYTQK01. Next base: position 24,819 of record CAYTQK010000002.1, on the reverse strand, counting down.
CGGATAACCGGTGGAAATGTCTCCGAGGCGTGCCGCCTTTCCGGTCTTTCCCGCTCCCGCCTGTATACTCTTCTCAAAAAATACAATATTCAGCCATGATGACCTTGCCTAACCCGCATATTTCGTGAATTTTTCCGGCTATAGTTATTTATGATGTACTCGTAAAAAGTCGAGATTTTCCTTATCGCGTCACCCCGGCGGAGACCGGGGCCTGTCCTGGCTGAGGCCGGGATACAGTAAAATCAAATAGTTCTGGATTCCGGCCTTCGCCGGAATGACGAGGTAGGGACTTTTTGCGAAGCCGTCATTTATAACTTCTGACTTTTTTAAAATCCAAACTGTAATTGGCTGTTCATGGAATTTCTGCCATTCAGATCAGCAGTGTCCGGTCAGCTGTTTGCATAAACCGGCAGGGATCGTCCACAATCGGCGTGAAAAAATCCACCGTCTGAATCAGCGCCAGGTCGTCGGAGATTCGATACACACCGGCATCGTCGGCCCGGTCCAGCCCAATGACGACGTTTTCGTCGGACGGAAACGCAATGCCGCACAGTGCCTTATCCAGATCCCCTGGAGGTAGCTTGGAGGCTCAGCCGGAACCGGTTACGGTTTCGGTCAGCCGGATTTTCTTGCTATCTGCCATTTAGTCTTTTCCCCTGTTGTGTTCATCGAGCACCGTGACCACGGCCTGCGGAATTTTATCGATCAATTCGCTGACCTGGGTTGAAGGCCTGGGATTGGCATAATGGCCTGCCCAGCGATTAATCCTGGCAGCCAGAACCGCTGCCTCCGCCATACGAAAATCAGCGCCGCACAGGACGGAAAGCAATCCAGTCAAAGTATCACCCGTGCCGCCGATCACCTCCATGGCCTCGAACGAGGGGCGGTCTATTGTTTGGAAGACCTGTTTCGAGTGGGCGATGTAATCCCTTTCTCCCTTGACTACCAGGTATCTGGCGGCGTTCTGGTGTTCATAGACCTGCCGGATCAAGTCGCACACATCGTTGTTTTCATGAAAGATGAAACCACGCGTGTAAAAAGGATGGGGGGCAAGTTCATCTGCCAGAAAGGCCAACTCGCCGACATCCGGTGTGAAAAAATCATAAGATTCGGCTTGACCGCTCATTTTGGCGGCGTACATGAACCCGGCATCGGCGATCAGGGTCGGTCGCTTTTGCATCGATTCAATGGCAAACAAGATCTTATTGTGCCAGTCCACATCGGGCTGCAGGTAATGAAAAGTCAAAACCTGAAAATCAAACTCATGCAGATGCTGCGTTAAAAATTCATATAGTTTGCGGCTGCCGTCGCCCTTGCCGATGTCTCCGACCAAAAAAACGTAAATCTCCGGACAGCGGCAACACTCAGAAGCCTTGAGCGCAGCCCCGATGAGCGCAGGGGTTCCCCGATGGACGGCGATACCTCTTCCATTTATTTCAACTCGGTTATCGACCAAACGGGCTTTTCCGTGAATCAACGGCACATTAAGGTCCGGAACGGTACCGACGATGCCTAACATTTTAGAAGCAACTCCTCATAGGCCAACTGAAGGGCGTACCCGCAAAGCGTGTGGCCCAAATCCCTTGGAAGGGGGGCCGCGGCCAACATTTTGCCCACCATTTCCTGGGCCAGATACGGAACATCCGGGCAGCCGCCACCGGAGATGTTTACGATTATCATATCCTTCTTGCAGATGGTAATCTTCATATTGGCGGCGCGCACCATCAGGTACTCGCCAAAGTCTTTGGTTTGAAACAAACTGACCGGTTCAAGGAGCGGTGCCGTTACCGGAACGACCTTCAGGGGTGACACATCTGCCTTGCCGAGTTCACGCACAATATCGAGTTCCTCGATCAGCGGAAACTCAATGACCAGATCGCACCCGGTTTGAATGGACGGGGGCGGTCCCATGACCCGAACGGACCACCCCGCCAGTTTCAGAACGTTTTCGGCCCGGATGACGTCACTGGTATTTTCGAAAACCAGGATACCGAGGCCGGCTGATGTGCCTCGATGCTTTTTGCTTGATTTCGCTTTTATTCTTTTGAAGAACCCGAGCACAGCCTATTCCTTCGTCAGTAAGATGCGATAACCTTCTCCTTCCAGAGATACTTCGTTGACTTTGCAGCCCTGGTTTTCAGCGGCTCTGGTCACGTTTTCTTTGGAGGTGTCGGTATCCACGAGAATGATGATTTCTTTTTCGCTTCCCTTCTTGATTGCATCGAGTGTCATGATCACCGGTTGGGGGCATGATAAGCCTCTTGCATCGACGGTTGCTGCCATTTTGCTTCTCCTTTCATATTTTTTTTCTCATGGTAAACCCAATAAACAGACATACCAACAGGCCGATGATGACTGCGGAAACACCGTAAGTCCCGACACCCGCGGGTGAACTGGCCAGACCGAAGTTATGGGCAAAACCAGCGCCCACAATCATTCCCAGGACAAACACCGCCGCATCCCCGTCGCCTTCACCGGAAAGAAAAAGCTGTCTGCCCGGGCATCCGCCGGCCAGCGCAAAGGCCAGACCGGCCAGAGCCATACCGGCAAAGTTCCAGATATGTTGGGTGTGGGCCACTGGTTGATCGGCAAAGCCCACTTTGAACTGACCCAGGATCAGGTTGGTCAAAAAGGCAAAAACGATCAGGCTGACAAAGCCGCTCAAAAGATGGGTCTGTCTGAACAGCACGGTATCCCGAATCGCCCCCATGGTGCAGAAACGACTGCGTTGTGCCAGGAAACCAATGCCGAGCCCCACGATGAGCGACAAGAGCAAGGGAGCATGCATAGCACCCGGACCCTTTAAACTGTAAAAAAGCACACCGCTGTGGTCTTGTCGTTTGGCTTGGGGAAAGACAAGCATCGGCAAGGGAAAACCGAGCATGCTCAGGGGCAGCATCCAACCGGCGGTTGTGTGGGTGGTCTGAGTTAGACCCAGATTGAAACCGTTTTTAAGAAAAAGGGTTCCAAGCCAGATTCCGAAGGTCAGACCCAATAGTCCCGGAATGGCGTTGCCATCCCCACCGGCCAGGCGAAGCACTGCCCGCCAGGGACAACCTAAAAACACCAAAGCGCCGATCATGGCAAAAACGCCTAACACGAATCGGACGATGGGTGCCGACCCGACCCTTGGCCGGAACTCCTTGAAAATATAGGCAGCAATTAGCGATCCGAGCACGAAGCCGATGATTTCAGGACGCATATATTGCACCACTGCAGCCCGGTGAAGTCCAATTGCGCCGGCGATATCCCGCTCAAAGCAGGCCACGCATATTCCCATATTTCCTGGATTACCCAGCTTCTGAAGCAAAGATGCCAAAATACCGATACAGGCACCCACACCGATGATTCCCCATCTTGTCGCAAAAATATTTTTCCCTTGCATCAATGTCCTCCTTTTTTCAAATACAGCGTGGTTTTATCCAGTGAACGGGCACGACAACTCGCTGGCATGATAAACATGTTTTTGGCCACAGAACGGACAAGGTTCGTTAAGGGCCACCTTGGCATCCAGAGTCTTGTTTCCGACTTTGTCGATGGTGACGCCCCTGTTGTCGAGTATGTTGAAATTTGAACTTTCAAACACCTCGTTTTTATTCGGGCAAACGAAAATAAATTTTACCTCCATTGCATCCATCATCGAAGATTCACCTTATGCGAGCCACCGGTATTGTCGTCAGGCAGATGCGTCATAGAGCGAAATTGCTCTTTACCTCTTTTTATGGCATCAACCAGTCCCTTCGACTGGCGCACTGACAAATAAAAACTTCATGGCAAAAGGATCAATTCATCTCTGCCGCCAATAGCGCCGCGCCAAACGCGCCAATGGATTGAGGGTTTTCAGGAATCAACACCTTGCGCCCCAATTTTTCAGCCAGAAACTCAACCATGCATGGGTTTTTGGCTACACCGCCGGTGAAAACGATGTCTCCCTCCGAAGAAACCCGATTGATCATACCGGTGGCTCGGCGGATTACGCTGTCGTGCAACCCCCGGGCGATTTCACGCCGGTTATTGCCCTTGGCGATCAGGGAGGTAACCTCGGATTCGGCAAATACGGTACACATGCTGGAAATATTGAGTTCCCTTTTGGCAAGCAGCGCTTCGCATCCAAATTCTTCGATCTCATATCCCAGGGCTTTTGCCATTATCTCCAGGAATTTGCCGGTGCCCGCGGCGCAGCGGTCGTTCATTTCGAACTTTTTACTTTGCCGTTTTCAAATAAAGAAATGGCTTTGCTGTCCTGCCCGCCGATATCCAGGACTGTTCGGGCTTTGCGGAAAAACGCCCGGGCTCCCCTGGCATGGGCTTTGATTTCGGTGACGGTTGGAGCTTCAAAAGTGATCTCGAACAGGTTGCGACCATAACCTGTGGCCATAATCCGGTCGAAGCTGACCCCAGCCACCATCTTTTCAGCCTCGGTGAGAGGGTCAAAACCGGTGTTTGCCTGTAAACTGGCCCTAATCTGACCCGTCCCGTCCACCACCACCAGTTCAATGGTGCGCGAACCGATATCTATTCCGGCAAATGCATTTGTAATCTGCTTTTATTTAGCGAAGCTGTTCGACAAACGCTTCAACGCGTGTCTTGAGCTGGCCGACATCTTCCATGCTGTAGTCGGTTTCTATGCGCAGGAGAATCCCTTTTCACAAGTATTTATGTCCGGGAGTGTTCGGATGGACTATCGCGGATGCCAAGGCCAACAACAAGCCCGATGACGATTAGGTGATGTCAGATTGGATATGATTTTGGCACCCGGCTTCGTCCAACAAACCCGGTTAGAAGGATAAAAACACTCAGGTAAACCCAAATTCATGAATCATGGAAGACCTCGTAGCAAATAAAATTTTAAAATATTATTGTCATAATTGATATGTCAAATAGAAAATTTAGATACATAAAGAACATTTTATCGGAAATTCCCATACCCTTGTAAATTTTCGTTTAGCGTCATGTCACACTTGTAATTTTGGGTAAAAAACCTTTCGAGTTTAATGCGAGCCTCTTTAGTTGTGAACTGCCAGTTGATTACTGCCTTTTGTGTATTACGATTGCGTTGCCAGGCGTCAACCCCGGTCGTCAGGGTTGCAATGTCCGGGGTGCGTCGGTTGAGGCCTTGCCGGATCAAAACATTCAATTTGATCGCCGCCATGTTGAGCCAACTGCCATGCTTGCTTTCCTTTCCCGCGTTCTTCCCATATTCGTGTGACCCGGAACTTCCACCGTTTCTGCTCATCCGTCAAAAATGAAAAAATTCAGCGCAAGTCCCAGGCCGGTCTGTCATCCTTTTTTGCGGGCAGGTTGTCCTGTTTCGCAGGACTGATCCTGCCCGGCGCAATATCCCGGCCACGGCGCTTTTTGGTTTTGTTTTTATAATTTACTGATATTTTTGAGTAATCATATTTTCCTTCCGCCTGGCACATCCCTTGCAGAATAAAGGAAAAACAACAAGTTCCCGGCCGGCGGCAACAAAACACCGGCTGTTCGACCGGGCCAATCACAGCGTGAGGTAGCCGTGAAATTTGAAAAGAAATATATATGCCCCCTGATTGTAATGATAAAAAACAGTGTTGGCAGAATGCCGGCGTTACTGGCCCGCCGGGTTCGTAGCTGCCTGGCTTTATCCCTGCCGGTTCTGTTCCTGGCGGCCCTTGCCTGGCCCCTGACGGCAGCGGGCAGCAACCTGGCGCTGAGCGGGGGACAGATCGAAGAAGATCAACAGGCAGTCTTCACACTGGACGTGCAAAAAGCGGGCAATCCTGTGGCGGCTTTCCGGTTGGACATCGACTATGATGTCACAGCTCTGCGTTTTAAGGAGGCCGTCGCCGGGCCGCTGGCCGCGGGGAAATTCGAACTGTTCCGGGCCTTCAACCAGGCCCCGGGTGTCGTCCGTATCGGCGGCGTTTCGCCGCAGTCGCCGGCCATAAAAAAGAACGATACGGGAGTGCTGGTGAAGCTGTTTTTCGAGGTGAGAAGCAGCGGGGAGTGTGACCTGGCAATAACCGGGCTGAGAAATGACATGAAACACTGGCAGGCGGGCTCCTGTAGTTTTGAAGCAGTGCAGCCGGCGGCTGACCCCGGCCGGGATGCGGAAAAAAACGAGACTGAGAAAGCCGAGAAAGTGACCGATGAAGACGTCGCACCGGAGTTTCAGCCGGCGGCCGGCCTCAGTTCCGGACACGACGATGAAATCTTGGCCGCCACCGGCAGTCGCCAGGAGGATTACGGCTCGGGTACCGATATGTCCGAAAATCCGGCGGAAGTGTCCGGGGCTGGACAATCCCCGGGATCTCTTGGGTCCGGCAATACGGCGGCTTTTTTCTCCCAGGAACATGGCCCATGGCAGCAGCGCGATGAAGCCATGGCCATGCAGACGTCCGGGCAGGCGGGTTTACCGGCCCAAGCGGATCCGGGGGAGGGCCGTCCGGCGAAAAGCAGCCGGCCGACGGCATTGCCGACTGCCGTGCCCGGGGATAACAATCGGGGGATCCTCCTGGCTGATAATGGAAATGCAATGCCGAACCCATCGGCGAAGAAGCAATCAATGGCTGCCGGCCTGGCCGGATCACGGCCGCAGAAAAGTATCCTCCCGTCCTGGGGAAAATTTTTTTGGGAAAGTTTTCAGCCGGCGGCAACCTTGAGCCTGCAGGCCGTTACCCTGCTTGTCCTGCTGCGGCTTTTACAGGAATTCAAGCGGCGACAGCGAAAGATGGAGCACCTGCTAGCAAGGGTTGTTTCCCCGTCCAACGACGGAATGCCAGCCCCAAACAATGAATCGTTTACCTGAATTCCGGGTGAAAATGCTGCCGGCAGACATATCCGCCGGCAAAAGAGGTGTTAATATGAAACGTCGTCCATTTTATACCGTATTATTCATGATATTGCTGACAGGTTGTTTTTTCTGGGGGGCAAGCATTCCCGGGATGGCCGGGGAGTCTTCCCCGTCATCCCCGGAGTCAACTGCCCGCCTGACCCGGTGGTGTCTCCGGATTGACAATGCCCCCAACATGGTCCGGGCCTTTGGGATGGAGATCATTTATCCCGCCGAAGCAATGCGTTTTGCCGGGGCGACCAAAGCCGGACTGCTGAAAAAGGGGTTTGATTTTTTCGGAGCCAGGGAAATTTCTCCCGGCAGGGTGCGTATCGGCGGCGTGGAACCGGGCGGTAATTATATCCACAGAAACGCTGCCGGTCTTGTGGCTGAATTGTCATTTACCGTTATCAACCAGGATGCGGCTCCCGAGTTTCGCATTATTCAACTCAAGGATGACATGGCAGGGTGGGTTTTGCCGTCCGGGGATGATTCCCGGCCGGCCCCTTTATCCTTAAACAGATGCCCGTAGCCGGTTTTTACGATGTCTTGTCCTGCGCGGCAGGACATTTTTGTTCAACAGACCCTGCCGTTGGGTGAAGAAAATGATATTTTTTAATAAATATTCGATATTAAACTGTAAAAATTATTTGGGGCATGCTGGTACGATGTTTGCTTCTGCTAAAGATACAAAAGCGAAAAGTCAAATGCCCCAAACGAACACGCTGATCTTCAGCAGGGCAAAGTCGATGAGTGTAAACGCTGGTGAAACCAGGTCTTTTTTAAAAGAAAAGGAAGAGGCTGCCGGGCAGCAGGGTCGGCCGGACAAAAAAACCGGTACGTTCCCGGCAGCGGTTCTGATCGTGACCAAAGATGCTTCCGTCCGAAAAATCAGCAAGGAGATATTGTCAAAGCCGGGGTATGACTGGATGGCGGCATCCAGCGCGGAAGAAGCCCGGGGGCTGGCCCGAAACCGTGAAATTCCCGTTGCTTTGTGTGAAATCGATCTTCCCGGCGAGTCGGGCCTATCCTTTGTCCGGTGGTTGACGGTGCTGCATCCGGAAACGGTGGCAATTTTTCTGGCCAATCCTGAAAATGCCGTACCGGAAACGGACCTGGCACGATATGGTGCCCAACACTGCCTGATCAAGCCCTTTTACGGTGAAGATTTGAAAAAAGCGATTGCCGGAGTGAGGTAAAGCTCCGCCGGACCGGATTTCAGAACCGTTACTTAAAATATACAGAAAATCGGCCAGCGAAAAATGCGGCCGGCAGAGGTGAGACAATGAGGGCACTGGTTGTTGAAAAAAGGCCGCAGATGTCACTGTGGTTGGAAGATCCGGGGTTGCCGTTTACCTGTACAACGGCAGCAGACACGGCCCGGGCAGCATCCATTCTTGCGGACAAGAGGCATCAACTGGTTCTTTTTGAATTCACCATGGTCGATGGGGACGCCCTTGCCGGCATAAGGGATATTCGGCAAAAAAATCGTTCGGATCTGCCTTATCTCATTATCGTCAACTGCTCCGAAGATGCAGATACCATGGCGGAATTGTTAGCGGCCGGGGCAGACGATATCATCTGCGCGCCACTGTCCCACAATAAATTCAAGATGAGACTTCATGTCGCGGCGCGGGTATTGACCCTCTGTGAAGACCTCAACCGGGCCTGTACCGGTCTGTGCAGGATGCAGGAAAGGGCTGTGATGGGGGGGCTGATACCCGGCCTCGCCCATGAAATGAATAATCCCCTGGGGTTTGTCAACACCAATCTGTTCGTCATGCAGGGCTATACCCAGCAGCTTCTGAATTTCCATGGATATGGCCGGGACAAGGTCTCCGGGATGAAAGACAGAAGTGTCATCAACATAAAAGATGCCGACGAAGAGATCGAGTTTTTGGCGGAAGAGATTCCCGTATTGCTGGATGAATGCCGGGAGGGGCTGGAGCGGCTCCAGAACCTGGTCGGGGATATGCAGCAGTGCACCCAGGAGGATGATTCCCGAACATTGGCGACGGATATCAATACCTGTCTTGATTCGGTCCTGAACGTGTTGTGGAACCGGCTTAAATACCGGTTTGCTACTCGCAAGGATTACGGGGAGGAATTGTTGGTTCGGGGAGGTAGCGGTCGGATTCATCGTCTGTTTCTGAACCTTATAGATTTTTTATCTTCTCGTGTCGAAGGACAGGGAGAGTTGCAGATTACCACCGGCGGCAAGGGGGATGCGGTGGAAGTCTCCCTGGTGGTTATTGATTCTTCGGGAAAGGAGCGAGCCCAGCCGGATATGATTATCCCGGACCTGCCGCCGGACCTGGACCTGTCAGGCGAAAATTCCGGTATCAGCTTTTCGGCTGCCTGGAATATGGTTCAGGAAGAGGGCGGTTCACTGGCCATAACCCCAACCGGGCCTGGACAGATTACATGCCTGGTGCGGCTGCCGGCGGTGTCCCTGCAAAAAGAAACCTAAACAATTATAAGGGGAGGAACAGACATGACCAGTTCAAATAAAAATCTTTTGCTCGTGGATGATGAGAAAAATGTATTGTACAGTCTGCAGCAACTTTTGCGGGATGAAGGCTACCAGATTTTTACGGCCTCTTCCGGCCCGGAAGGGCTGAAAATAATCCAACAGCAGCCAATCCAGGTGGTGCTTTCCGATCTGATGATGCCGGAAATGGATGGGGTCAAGTTTCTGGAAAAGGCTGCCGAAGTCAATCCCGAGGCCGTCCAGATACTGCTCACCGGGCATGCCAGCCTGGAAACCGCCGTAGACGCCATCAACCGGCTGGGGTTGTTCGGTTTTATTGTTAAGCCCTGGAAAAACGAGGTGTTGAAGAGTGATGTCCGCAGCGCCTTTGAAAAACATCATCTGGTCAGTGAGAATAATCGTCTGTATCGGCTTACCCTGGAACAGAACAATCAACTGGCCCAATGGAACGAGACCCTGGAAGATCGGGTTAAGAACCGTACCCATCTTTTGGAAGAGGCCATAGAAGAAACCATTCTTCTGCTGGCGCGGATTGCCGAAACCAGGGACGGGCAATTGGAGGGTCATATCTACCGCGTGGCCGACCTGACGTTTGATTTGTGCCGGGCCCTGGATCTGCCGCCGGAAGAATCCGCCCGCATCAGCCAATTCAGCATGGTTCATGATATCGGCAAGGTCTGTGTCAATGAGACTATATTGAACAAACAGGCGCCACTGACGGAAAACGAGCAGGCGGAACTGCAATCTCATACGATTCTCGGAGAAACCCTGCTGGGTGTCAAGCCGTTCTACCAGACCGCCCGGCAGATCGTCCGCAGCCATCATGAACATTGGGACGGATCCGGTTATCCCGACGGACTTGGGGGGCAGGAGATACCGCTGCCTGCCCGGATTGTGGCCGTGGCAGATATGTTTGATCACCTGCGCCATCAGCCGAAAGGGAAGAAAAGGATCTCCCTGGTGGAGGCGCTGAAGACGATTCGTTCCTGTGCCGGTATCCAGCTGGATCCCCAGGTGACAGAAGCCATGATCAGAAAAAAAAAAAAAAAGATAATTGACAAAAAAAAGAATACCAGCCGTCCGGCCAGGGCCGTAAATTTTTAAATCATTGCCACCTCCGGCGGCGGATCGTTGCTCGGGCCGGGCCCCGCCACAAGTGTTGAGAATGACTTTTCGGGAAATCAAAATCGAAAAACTTCTTTCGATATCGAGGATAAATTTTTCTCAATGGAATTGAATCGCAAACGACTGGTTTTTTTAAGCCGCCTGCTGGTGATCATCACCATCGGGTATATCCTGGTGCTGACACCGGCCCGGCCGACAATGCGGTTGTGGGGATATGGCTTTATCGCTTTTTACCTGGCCACCAACCTGGTCATTTATTATCTGCCGAATCAATATCTCAAGCGTCCCTGGTTTTTTTATTGTATCGTGCTGGTGGACTGCATTCTGATTACTACCGGCATCTATCTGACCGGCATGGAGGGGTCGGATCTGTACCTGGTCTTTTTTGTCATCGTCTGCCTGGCCACCCTGGGTTCAGAATTGCGGAACCTGATTATTGCCAGCTTTCTTTTCGTCCTTATTTATGGCTGGCTTCTCTACCAGCAGGGCCTGTTTCAGGGAGAGATGGCCATCAGTTATCTGCTCCGACTGCCATTTATAATGGGAGTGGCCCTGTTTTTGGGCTATATCGTCGATATCCAGAACCGGGCGCAGAAAGAACGTCTTCGGGAAACCGAGCAGAAGTATCAGTCGTTCATCAATAAATTGCCGGTGGGCACTTTTCAGCATCGCGCCGGAAAGGATGACCGGTTCCTCCTGATGAATCGTGCGTTTGGGAAGATGCTGGGGTATGAAAACTCCAGCCTCCTCAAGATAGGTGCCAAGGACATTTTTGCGGATGAAAAACAAAGAAGAAAAATGTATGCCACCTTGAGAGAACAGGAAAGTGTCGAGGGATTTCCGATTGATCTTGTTTGCCAGGATGGGCGGATTTTTCATGCCAATATCTGGGCCCAGCAGTATCCGCGGGAAGAAGATGAAATCATTGAAGGGGTCCTGGTCGATGTGACCGAATTGAGAAAGGCCCAGCAAGCCTTGGCGGAAAGCGAAGAACGTTTACGGCTGGCCGGAAAAGCGTCTTATGATTTAGTGTATGAATGGCAAATCAGGGACAATATCATACGATGGTTCGGCGATATTGACGCCAAGCTGGGATATGGGGCGGGAGAAATCTCTGAAAATATTGATTCCTGGCTGGCGCTGATTCATCCGGATGATGCCGGGAAATGCCAGTATTCGCAGAATCGCCATCCTGAGCAGGGGGAGGTTTATGCCTGTGAATATCGGATCAGGCAGCAGGATGGTTCCTGGCAGCACTGGAGCGATCACAGCATTCCGGTCCTGGATGAAAACGGCATTCCCGAAAAATGGGTCGGGGTGTGCACGGATATCACCCGGAACAGGGAGATGGAACAGCAGCTGCAGCAGGCCCAGAAAATGGAAGCCATCGCTGTTCTGGCCGGCGGGGTGGCTCATAATTTCAACAATACCCTGATGAGCATACAGGGATATATCGCTACCAGGCTTCTGGATTTGAGCACCGAAGATCCGGACTATGACGATCTGCGGGGAATCCAGGTCGCCATCACCGATGCGGCCGCCCTGACCAGGGATCTGCTGGGATTCGCCCGGGGCGGCACCTACGAGGTGGCCCCATTGAATCTGAATGATCTGGTTACCAGTGAAAATTACATATTCAGAAATGTCAGGAAAAACATAAACATCCATACCCGTCTGGCAGAAGGGCTGTGGCCGGTGGAGGCGGATCGCAATCAGGTTCAGCAGGTGTTGATGAATCTGTTCGTGAACGCCTCCCAGGCCATGCCCGAGGCGGAAGGCGGGGATGTCTTTATTTATACTGAAAACGTGCGATTGAGCGAAAACGAGACGGCACCGCACCATTTGCCGGCGGGAAAATACGTCAAAATCATTGTCCAGGATACCGGCTGCGGCATTGAAGCAGATCTGCTGGAAAAAATATTCGACCCCTTTTTTACCACCAAAAAGCCGGGCAGCGGCACCGGGTTGGGCTTGTCGTCGGTGTACGGGATCGTCAAAAATCACGCCGGCTTCATAGATGTGACCAGCCAGGTCGGGCAGGGAACCGCTTTTTCGATCTATCTGCCGGCTTCGGATAAAACAACGGTAGCTGGCAACAGAGTAGAATCACCAAAACTACGGCAGGGCGACGGTACGATTCTGCTGGTGGATGACGAGGAAATGGTGATCAATGCCTGCCGGCGGCTGCTGAGTCGACTGAACTATCATGTTTTGTCGGCACAGACCGGTGAACAGGCGCTGGCCATTTATAAAGACCGGGGCGGTGAAGTCGACCTGGTCATTCTGGACATGCTGATGCCCGGCATGAGCGGTGACATGGTTTTTGATCGGCTGATGGAGATGGATCCGGCGGTGAAAGTCCTGGTTTCCAGCGGATACAGTTTCAACCAGGAGATCGCAAGTCTTCTTGACCGGGGCTGCCGGGGATTCATCCAGAAACCTTTTGACAGCCAGAGTATTTCCGAGAAGATCCAGGATATCATCGCTTGATTATTTCCTGAAAAAGCATACCACCGGCGTTCTGCTATCCTGTTATCCGACAATGGCATTATTCTGCGGACCTGTTTTTCCTCTGAATTTATAAATATAAAACCGGAAGCCGTGCTCCCGGCATCTGCTGCCGGGACGTTTCAAGGCGCCTGTGAACTGAAAAAACATGCCGCTGTTTTTTCGTGAAAAAGAGCTCTGTTCGGTCTTCCCGTGAGCGGTTCTTTTATCACCTGTTGTCGCCAATCAAGGCTCCCGCCCGGCAGAACAAAATCCTGCTTAACAGAACAAACACAAACCGTAACTCTCCCGGTCAATTTATATAACTATTTAATATTAGTACTATTTAAAAAAAATTTTGAGTTGGCACGAAGTTTGAAAAAGGTAGATCTGAAAGGCCGTATTCATTGATTGCAAAAGATAATAGACACAACAACGTTGCCAGCACAACCAAAGACAAGGAAAAAAAAATGAACACCAAAATTTGGAAACAGTTTATGATGTTGACTGTGGCGGTAATGATGCTTATTCCCATGGCCACGGTGCCGGTCCCGGCCGATTATATCCCTTTAACGGAATATGCAGACGAAAATGGTAATTCCGGTGTATTATACCGGAGCAACAATAATAACTACGGGGTCGGCTGGATCGGCAATCCCGGTTTCGACGATGTGGTCAATCCTTTGACCATGATGATGAGTACTTCCGGTCTGCCCGATATCCGGGGGGCGGTCTGCACCGATCTTGACGAGCCGGCGGCCAACCTTGCTGAGTATTCACCGACCCAGGTACGGTTAGAAGGTGAGGTCTATTCCCTTGATGAGCTGAACAACAAGATCCCCTGGAAAAATGAGACCATCCTGGACGCGGTTTTCGTGCCCCTGGACATCAATGATAACAATACCATTGTCGGCAATGTTTTTTATGAATATGAAGCAGATGGTCAGGTACGGGTCGGCGCGGTTCCCTTTATTGCCGACGGCCCAAATGGCATCCCCACCCTGATCGTCGGGCAAGATGATGGCGGTCAGATCCTGCCCCTGCCGGGCTTGGGCACCTGGCTGGACAGCGCCGTGGTCACCGGCATCAATAATAACGAGGATATCACCGGGATGGTCTGCGGCCTGATGACAGACAATAACGGCAACGGGATATTGGTTCAGGGGTTTTCAACCAACCGGGCGGATGTGGATGATGACGGCCTGCTGACCGGCGGTGAGGTCAGCATGTACAGTGGCGGCGGCAATGTCTTCACCTTTCCCCTGGGCATCAGCAACAGCGGTAAAATCGCCGGTATGAGCGCTTCTTTGCGCTATCCGCTCGCCAACGGCACTTTTTTGACGGACGGCAGCGGCAACTATCTGCTGACGGACGATGATGTCCGCATTCCGGCCGGAGAAGATAATCTTTCTTCGCTGGCCGAGAACCTGACCGCCATGAAATATGTCAAACTCCTTGGTTTTGTGGTCGACAGTGCCGCCGGGGACGGTCACTCCGCCCTGATCGATTCCCTGGATGACGCGGTGCTGCTGGAGATGGAAGCCGCAGGCACGGCCGAAGTCTATGGTAAGTTCATTTACAATATACTGGATTCCGACCAGGTGCTGGAGTATACCGTCAAAGACCCTGACAGCGGCCGTCCGGCGGCGCTGTTTACTATGACTGAACTTGTCGGTCAGATCATGGCGTTCCTGGGGCAGTCAACCGAGCCGACCAGGCAATTAACCGATACGTCGCAAGCCCGGTTTTCCCTGAGCAGTCCGCCCCATTATGAATCCGATCTTACTCAGGGCATGGACTATCCCGAGTCTTCTTTGGCCGGTCTTTTTGACATTAATGCCGCCGGCGTCGCCCTGGGCATTTATGCCGACACCACGGAAACAGGCGGTTATGTCTATCTGCCCGGCGTCTGCCGGGAAGACAATGGCGGCAGTATCGACATCATGGGCCGACCGGCCTGCGTTACCCCTGATGGTAGCGAGCCGATATATGTGCCCGTGCGGGTGCAGAACGCGCCCAACGAAGTCTACGCCCTGGGATTTGAGGTTTCCTATGATACCGGTTTCCTGGAATTTGCCGGTTTCGTGACCGACCCTGCCAACAGTCTGCCGGTTGCCCTGCTGGACGGCTGGCAGGCCGGCGGGGAGAACTCCTGGCAGGGGGAAGAACTGGGCGAGGGCCTGGTCCGCATCGGCGCCTATACCACCGATACTCCCATCCGGGCTAACCAGGACGGCATTTTGGGATACCTGGCTTTTTATTCGTCTTCTCCGGAAGTAACCCGCCTTGAAATTCAGGGCCTGGTCGATGATATCGCCGGCTGGACAGCCTCGGATGGCTGCCTTTTCAAGGTGACCGGGGACTGCAACGCCGATGGCGAAGTCACGCCGGCCGACGCCCTGTGCGCCTTTGAAAAGGGCATGGCGATCTGCGACACCACCTGCGGCCCCTGCTGGGAGGTGCCCGGTGACGTGGATCAGGACAATGACACTGACATGTATGACGCGCTGTGTATTTTTGAGTACTACCTGGGTCTGCCCAGCTGCCTGGATTAACCAGGCTTCTTTCCTCCAGAACACCCCTCCCCGTCGCGGCATAGGGCCGCGGCAGGGGAGGGGTATTTCCTCTTTTCCGGTCACTCCTCAAACATCATCATCCGTACCCAGGTTTACCTCCGGATGAAATTTTTCCATGCACTCCGGGCAGATGCCGTGGGAGAAATCGGCCTCCGAGTGGCTCTGGATATAGACCTCCAGCTGGCTCCAATACCCCCGGTCGTCGCGGATTTTCTTGCCGTAGCAGCCGATGGGCAGCAGCCCGCGCAATGTTTTAATGTTGTCCAGTGCTTTCCGCAGTTCCCCGATAAGGCGGTCCCGCTCCCGTTCGGCCCGGATTATCCGCACCATGGCCTGGATCCTGGCCAGAAACTCCCGGTTGGAAATGGGGCGGGCCACGTACCCGTCGGCCCCGATCTCCAGCCCTTCCGACTGGTCATCCGACTCGGTCCTTTTTCCGGAAAGAAGCAGCACGTATATACCCTGCAGGCATTTATCCTCCTTGATCCGGCGGCAGACTTCGTACCCATTTATTCCGGGAAGAACGATGTCCAGTACCACCAGGTCCGGCCGTGTGTCCCGCACCATGTCCAGGCAGGACTCGCCGCTGTCAGCCTCCATGACTTTGTAACCGGCCTTCCGCAGTATCCGGGCGGTTACCAAGCGGATGGTCGGTTCGTCATCCACCACCAGGATGGTAATATTTGTATCCATGGTTGTCTGTACCTTGTTTGATGTTGTCTGCTCGGCCTTCCTCCTTTAACCGGGCGGCTCGTCTGCAGGAGAAACGCCGCCGGGCGGGGTTGTCTCGGTCAGCCTGACAAAGGCCGGGATATTCGTGATCAGCCAGTTGTAAAAGGGAAGAATTTCCCGCTGCGCTCCGACCGAGAGGGCGTGTTCCAGCGCTTCGCGCCAGGTGCTGAGGTTGGCCGGCCAGTAAATGGTTTGAAATCCATGGGCCCGATAGGTCCGGAAGACCCAGAGCACCGTATCCACCAGGACTTCCGCCTGGAAACGGGTCAGCAGTGATTCCATGAACAAGGAAAAGTTGCGGTTGTTGTCAAGACTCATCTGTTTCCCGTCGGGACCCACCAGCTTTGCCAGGTCCGGCCGGTTGCTCATGACCTGGTTGACCGCTGCGGCCAGGGCTTCCCTTTTTTGCGAAAATTCTTCCACCCACCGGTCGGCGGGCGTTGACAGCCGGGCGGCTGAAGCCACCAGTTCTTCCCGGGTCATGGTATTTTCCTTTCCATCTCTTGAGTCAGCGGCAGACGAAAAGCGAACACGGCGCCGTTATCTGCCACTTTTTCCGCCCAGATATCGCCGCCGTGCGCCTCCACGATTTTTTTGGAAATGGCCAGGCCCAGGCCGATGCTTTTTGTCCCCGGCGTCTTGCCGGCCGTCCCCCGGGTAAACGGGGAAAACAAAGCCTCCCGTTCCGCCGGGGTTACGCCCGGACCCGCATCGGTCACCGCCACCACCAGGTTTTCCTCTGTTGAGGATATCCGGATCATTACCCTGGTATCCGGCGGCGAATGTTCGATAGCGTTGGATATCAGGTTGTTGATCACCTGTTCTACCTTGGATACGTCCATGAGGATCGCGGATGTCGAGCCGTCCTGGACAACATCCAGGAAAATTCCTTTTTTGCGCGCGATCCGCCGGTTCAGGTTTACCGAAGCGTCCACCGGCTGCCGGATATCGGCCCGAACGGGGTGAATCTCAAAGCGGCCTGACTCGATCATGGAAATATCCAGAAAATCGTCAATGACCCGGCCCATCAGGCCGGCGGCGTCGTGGATCGTTTTGACGAACCCCTTCTGTTCGCTGTCCAGGGACGCGGCTTCCTCCAGCAGAAATTCCGCGTAACCGAGGACGGCGCTCGCCGGTTTGCGCAGATCGTGTGCGGCCATACCGAGAAACTGGTTCTTGAGCCGGTTCAGTTCTTCCAGCTGTTGATTTTTTTTCTGCAGCTCCCGGGTCAGGCTGCTCAACCTGCTGTTCAACGACAGTAATTCCCGGCGCAGGTGCATGGTTTCGTCGGCATCCATGCTGCCGAACACCAGAAACCCGTCCGTAGCCGGTTGAAACCAGACCCGGAAAGTCTCCGGCAGCCCGGCCACGGTGGCGACCTGCATCAGGCGGACCGGATCCGGCTGCCGGGCCAGTTCGTATATATCCGGAAGCTGCCCGGAAAACAGAAAGATTTCCCGGTAATCGATATTCTCCCGCTCCCCGAGAATGCGCTGGCGCGTGAAACGGTTGGCGTCGACCACCTTTCCCCGGGAATCCAGCCGCAGAAACAGCAGGGGCGCTTGCTCGGTAAGATAGTGCCGGGCCGCGGCGGCAATTTCGGTATCGGTCATGAGGAGTACTCCGTATCAATGGTCCGGAGCAGGTCTTCCAGGGACGGGGCGCAGATCACCTGCGGCAATGGCTTGATCATGTCGCTGCCGCCCCAGCGAAAAGCCTGGCCGCCCACGATTATATCCAGGCCGGGATAGTGGGCGCGCACTGTTTCGATCATCTTCAGCAGGGCCGCCATGTTAAAGTAGATGCTGACCGACAGCCCCAGCATATCCGGCTCCTTTTCCTGGAGCATCCGCAGCAGATCCGCCGTGGGTGTGTTGGCGCCCAGAAACCAGGTGTCCCAGCCCCGGGTCTCCATGATATCGGCCACCATGCGGGCACCCACCTGGTGGTACTCGTTGACCGAGCAGGAGATGACGGCCTTTCTCCTCCTTTCTCCCCCCCGGCCCAGAATATGGGGATAGACAGCGGCCAGGAGGCTCTCGGTCACGGCTGTGGCCAGGTGTTCCACCGCCACCGAGACCCGGTTCTGCTCCCACAGTTCGCCCACCTCGTAAAGGGACCGTTGAAAAAGATCGGTATACAGATCTTCCGGCGCCAGGCCGGTTTCCAGCAGCTCCCTGGACAAGGCCGCACACCCGGCCCGGTCACCCGCCAGCAGGGCGGCCAGGTATCGCCGGTAGGTTGTCTCCGGGATCATGGCTGTTTTATTCCTCCAGCGCTTCTTTTACTTTCCGGGCCAGGTCGGTTCTGTTGAACGGTTTTTGTATGAAATGAACCCCCTTGTCCAGGATACCGTGATGGGCGATGACATTGGCGGTGTATCCGGAAGTGAACAGAATTTTCAGCCCGCCCGGGATCAGGGCCTGCATTTTTTCGGCCAGCTCCGGGCCGTTCATCTCCGGCATGACCACGTCGGTCATGAGCAGGTCGAGGGCTTCGGCGATTTCTCCGGCCAGCTTCAGGGCGGCCGTCGGGCTTGACGCCGTCAGCACGGTATAGCCCAGGCCGGTCAGAATCTTTTGCGCCAGTTTCAGGACCGCCTCTTCATCTTCCTCTACCAATATGGTCTCGCCGTGACCCTGCGGAATCTGCGCGGACAATACGGCGGGATCTTCGATCTTTTCGCCGGCATGACGGGGCAGGTAGATCTTGAAAGTGGCACCCTGGCCGGGCTCGCTGTAAACATTGATAAAGCCGTTGTTCTGCCGGACAATGCCGTAGACCGTGGCCAGGCCCAGGCCGGTACCGCTGCCCACACCCTTGGTCGTAAAAAAAGGCTCGAAAAGGTTGTCCCGGGTCTTTTTGTCCATGCCGCAGCCGTCGTCGCTCACGGCCAGCATGACATAGTCGCCGGGGACAAAACCGGGCCGGTCGGCACAGTAGTTTTCGTCCAGCCGGACATTGGCGGTCTCGATGGTGATTCTGCCGATGCCGGTGATGGCGTCCCGGGCGTTGATGAGCAGGTTGGCCAAGATCTGGTCGACCTGGGCGGGGTCCATTTTCACCGGCCACAGGGCCGGGCCAGGCTCCCAGGACAGGTCGACGTCCTCGCCGATGAGGCGGCGCAGCATCTTGAGCATGTTTTCCACGGTTTCGTTCAGATCCAGAATCCGCGGCGCGATGGTCTGACGCCGGGCAAAGGCCAGCAGCTGCCGGGTGATCTCCGCGGAGCGCCGGGCCGCGTCGGAAATTTCCTGCAAATCCTCCTGCAGCGGATCATCCGGCGCCAGTTTATCCCGGGCCAGCTCGGTATATCCGATGATCACATTGAGCATGTTGTTGTAATCATGGGCTACGCCGCCGGCCAGCCGGCCTACGGACTCCAGCTTCTGGGCCTGGCTCAACTGGGCGGAAAGCCGTTCCTGCTCGCTGATATCCTCGGCCGCGGCCATGACACCGACGATCTCGCCCCGGTCGTTCCGGATGGGGGCGGCGGACAGCCGGATGGGAATGCGGTTGCCCTCCTTGTCCTGTCGCGTCAGTTCCCTGGCGAAAAAAGAATGACCGCTCATCACCTGTTCTCTCAGGTCATCAAACTCCCCGCCCATGTCGTCGGGAACGATGGGCAGCAGACGGCCGATGACCTCTCCGGCGCTCCAGCCGAACATTCTTTCGGCGGAGCTGTTCCAGGTAAGCACCCTTCCGTTGCGGTCGACACTGTAAAGGGCCACGGGCGAACATTCGATCATGGCCCGCTGGAACTCTTCACTGGCGCGCAGGGCCTCTTCGGTCTGTTTGCGCTCGGTGATGTCCACCATGGTGGTCAAAAAATAGAGGGGATTTTCCTGCGCGTCCCGGTACACGCTGGTACTGACATCCGCCCAGCGGATGTGACCATTCTTATGCCGGTATCGTTTTTCAAACCGGGCCGCGTCTTTTATGCCGGCCAGCAACGGATCGATAATTTTTTCGATGACGGCGATATCTTCGGCCGGGGTCAGATCCTGCCATTTTTTCCCCGCCAGCTCTGCGCGGGTGTATCCCAGAAAATCCGCGTAAGCCTGGTTGGCTTCAATGCTGCCGTCGGGCTGGGTGATGGATTTGCCCACGTTGGCGGCTTCAAAAATATGCTTGAACCGCGCCAGGCTCTCTTCCAGGGCCCGGGTTTTTTCCGCCACCTGCCGGCGCAGCAGCCAGATCCACAGCATGACGGCAAGGAGAATCAGAACCAGGGGCAGCAGGACGATGATCGTGTAACGGAAGATGGTGGAAAAATCAACGGCGTCCTTCTGATACACTCTCAGCCACCTGTCGTGAATGCGCTGGTATTCGCCGGTCTGGTCCAGGATTTTCAAACCTTCGCTCAGGGTGGAGCGCATGGCCTTGTGACCGTTGGGTACGGCATAGCAGTAATCGGCCGAGACCAACGGACGGCGGCCTGCGGTCAGGTTGTCCCAGCCCCGCTGCTCGATCCAGTAGTGGGCGATCAGGCGGGAAACCAGGGCGCAGTCGTACTTGCCGCCGGCCAGCTTCCGCAGGGCATCTTCCTGGGCATCGACCAGGACGGCCCGGGATTCCAGGTCGTTTTTCCGGAGAAAGTCGTCCATGATATCGCCCCGCTGCACCACCAGGCGTTTGTTCCGGAGCTCCTGGACAGTGGACGGCGGCATGGCGTCCCTGGTCCGCACCACCCCGACGTAGTGGTTGACCGTATGGGGCTGGGTGAAGTCAAATTGCCGGTCCCGTTCCGTGGAGTAGAGCATGCCCTGCAGGGCGTCGATTTTCCCCCGGCGCAGGCCTTCCCGGACCTCGGACCACGGTCCCAGGCGGATTTCCACATCCAGACCCACCGCCCGGGCGATGGCCCGGGTCAGGTCCACGTTGTAGCCCGCCGGCCGGCCCTCTTCATCCAGGTATTCATAGGGCGGATAGTTGTGGTCCCCGCCGATGACGATGGCACGGCCGGTGGGCAGCTCCAGGGCGGCGAACCACTTGGCGTGCAAATGGCGGTAGGTGCCGTTGGCCATGACCAGGGCCAGCCCCTCGTTGAGCAGGGCCAGGGTATCGCGGTCGCCCTCCTGCACGGCAAAACAGAAATCCTGGCGAAACCCTTCAATGGGCCGGTTGATGACGCGCAGGCCGGCCAGGCCGGTTTTCTCGATGAGACGCAGGGCCACCAGCCGCTGCATGACCACGGCGTCGTACCGGCCGCGGGAAAGCGCCCGCAGGGCCTTTTCAAAGGTGGGGGTGATGTGGATGCGGACCCCCCGGTCTTCCCGCCGCAGGAACTCCTCGGCATTGTCCCCTTTCATCACGGCCACAGTACGGCCCCGCAGGTCGTCCAGGTCCTGTATGTCCGCGGTCGTCTCCCGGACCACGATGGCGCCGTGAAGCGACATGTAGGGGAAGGTAAAATCAAACAGGGAATCCCGTTCGGGTGTCCGGCCCACCAGGGGCAGAGCCTGGACCTGGCCGTTTTCCAGCCAGTCTTTCACTTCGGTCCAGGGGCCGGTGCGAAAGACCACCTCGCGGTTCATGGCTTCAAGGGCAGCCCGCATCAGCTCTACAGAAAATCCACTGGCCCCTCCGTTTTCGCTGACAAAGCTGAACGGGGGGTAGTCAATCTCCGCGGCCGAACGAACGGGGGGTAGGTCGGTTTCCGCAGCACCGGCGGTAGCGGGAAAAGACAGCAGCAGCCCCGTCACAACCGCCAGCAAATAAAACAGGCCGATGAACAAGGAAGAATGATGCCGGCGGGAAAAGACATCTGTAAAAAACACCATCATTTGTGCTTCGTCTCCCTGGTTCTGAGGCCGGCCGCGGGAAGCCCGGATTTTGACCGGGTTTTTTAACAATCTCCGATCACTTCCCTTACCTTCCGGGCCAGTCCCTGGTTGGAAAAAGGCTTTTCAATGAAATGCGTATCTGTTTCCAGCACGCCGCGCTCGCCGATGACATTATCCGGGTAGCCGGACATATACAGGACTTTGAGACCGGGGTGGCGGGCGCGCAGCCGGTCGGCCAGTTCCCGGCCATTCATTTCCGGCATGACCACGTCGGTAATGAGCAGGTCAATCCGGCCCTGGTATGCCTCGGTTCGTTGTATGGCCAGGGAAGGATCGTCGGCCATCAGCACGGTATAGCCCATCCGTTCCAGGATTCTGCAGATGAGTTTCAGAACGGAGGTCTCGTCTTCGACCACCACTACGGTCTGGCCGTCGGTGGACGTCTCTCTGGCCGGTTCTGCGGCCCGGTCCGCTTCCGGTTCGCTGCTGTGCGGAGGGAGATAAATGTTGAAAGTGGTTCCTGCGTTGGGCCGGCTGTCTGCATAAATAAAACCTTGGTTTTGTTTGATAATACCGTATACCGTGGCCAGGCCCAGGCCGGTCCCTTCGCCGACCCCCTTGGTGGTGAAAAAAGGCTCGAACAGCTTGTCCCGGGTTTCCTTGTCTATGCCGCAGCCATTGTCCTGAATCGACAGCAGCACGAATTGGCCGGGCACCAGGCCGGTATAGCCCGCGCAGTCTTCCGGAGCAAGACGCACATTTTCGGTTCTGATGATAACCCGGCCCACCCCGGCAATGGCGTCCCGGGCGTTGACCAGCAGGTTGGCCAGGACCTGGTCGACCTGGGCCGGATCCATGTTCACCGGCCACAGGTTCGCCCCCGGCTGCCAGGAGAGGTCGATTTCTTCGCCGATGAGCCGCCGCAGCATTTTGAGCATGCCGGCCAGGGTCTCGTTGATATCGATAACCTTGGGATTGATGGTCTGCTTGCGGGCAAAGGCCAGCAGCTGCCGGGTAATGTCGGAAGAACGCCGGGCTGCTTCGTATATTTCATTTAATTCGTCGTAAAGAGGGTCTTCCCGGCGCATGTCCTGCATGACCAGTTCGGAGTAGCCGAGTATGACGTTGAGCATATTGTTGAAATCATGGGCCACGCCGCCGGCCAGCCGTCCCACGGACTCCATTTTCTGGGCCTGGATCAGCTGGGCCTGGAGTTTTTCCCGTTCCGCTTCGGCCTGTTTCCGTTCAATGATTTCCCCGAGCATGCGGGCTGCCACTGCCAGCCGTTTTTTGGCCAGTTCGATGATAAAGGGCGGCCGGGATTCATAGCTTGCCGCCTTTTGCCGCAACTCCCCGGGATCCACCCGGTACAAGGCCGCCAGTTTTCGGTGTCTGTCCGGTTCCCGGGGCGGGTCCCCATACCCGAAATTGATGGCGCCGACCACTTCACCGCCGGCATATATCGGCATGCCGTATATGCGGATGCCGCCGTGACAGGCGATATCCACGGGCGCGCCGGTGGCCATGGCCTGGCTGGCGTTATGGGTCCAGCAGGATTCATGGCAGAGCCATTGGCCGCCGGCCAGGGCTTGGCGGTTGTCGTCGGTGCCGCAGAGATTTCGCGAGGCCGCGTCCATGAAGCGGCACCAGCCGGAGGAAAAAATCCCCAGGGCATAATCACCGTTTTTTTCATAGATGGCCGTGGATGTTTGCAGCAGGTCCAGGAAATCCGAGGCGATATCGATCAGCAGCCGCTCGTCCACCAGCCGCCGGATCAGTCCGGTGGTGTTCAGTTCCGTAAGATCCCCATACGGCGGTACATAATAATCTGTCTCGGAAGAAACCGGTTTGGCCGCCAGGAGCCACTCCAGGCGGCGCAGGGCCTCTTCGTTCCGGATGGTTTCCACGGTTTTCCAGGCGGTGTTCATCAACAGGGTCAGTTCAAGCAGATCGGTTTCGGTGTAGTCCGAGGTTTTGTTGGCCACGCCGACCACGGCCACGATTTTTTCGCTGGAAAAAACCGGGAAGGTGAGATAACGCTCCAGGTGAACATGTCCCTCGGGATGTCCTTTTTTCAAAGGGTGGTCGGCCGGAAAATTGTTCAGCATGAGCGGCCGGCGCTGCCGGACCGCCTCTCCCCAGATGCCGGTTTGGTCAAGGGCATGGCGGACCGGCGGGTTTTTCACGGCACAGTCCTTCAGTACATCCTGTGACCAGGTATTTACGGTAAATTCCCGCTGGTCTTCGTCATACAGATAGATGTACCCATACCTGCTGCTGCTCAGGGAGACGGCCTGGTTCAGGGCATGATCCAGGAAGTCCTGCAGGCCGTGCGGCCGGTACCGCAGGATTTCCACCATGGTTTCCAGGCAGGCCCTGTCGCGCCGGTCTTTTTCTTCGGACACCTTGCGCGAGGTGATATCCTGGAAGATGGACACAAACCGGCCGGGACGGGTAGAAAAAGACTTGACTTCAAAATGCTTGTCCAGGGTGGCGGCGTAGGCTTCAAATGAATCCGGGCGCCCGCTCAGGGCCACCCGCCCGAATTTTTCGATCCAGTAAGGCTCGGTTCCCGGCAGCACTTCCCGGACGGTGCGGCCGGTAATTTTTTCTGCTTCCAGCCCGGTCAGGCGTTCAAAGGCCGGGTTGACCGCCAGGAAACGATAGTCCGCGGGACGTCCGTCCGCATCCTCTATGCTTTCGTGCAGGGCAAAGCCGGCGAGCCTTTCGGAAAACAGGGAGCGGTAGTCCTGCCCGGCCTGGCGGGGGGCGGTGATGTCCCGGGGAACGACAAGAACTGATTCCACCAGG
>CAYTQK010000001.1:0-40512 GCA_964439745.1 uncultured Desulfobacterales bacterium | reverse complement strand
ACATAACTCTCCGCGCAGCCGGGTTTTTGCAGCACCCAGTAGGGGGGCCGGGTAGAGAAACGGGAGTGGACGTGAAGATCCGCCTTCAGGGAATTTATCATGAAATCACCTCTTTTCGACATTTGCACTGCCTGCCAGCGCGCCGAAAGCCGTCGCTGTCACGGTTCTATTTTATGGCCGCGAAAATTAAAAATCGTTTAGAAAGCTGTTAAATTTGTGTAAAAATCAGAGGGGGAGTGGACAAAGACCAAAATCCTATCGATGTGTTTCCGGCACGGCCAGGCTGAGCACCTGTCCGTCCGCTTCATACATCAGGTCCTTGTCGGCCATCATGGCCAGAAAAGCCCGGACGCGGTCGGCCGGCAGCGGGGAAAAATGCTGACAGACTTCTTCCACCGGCCGCGGCCGGTCGCAGAAGAGATAAATCTGGCGGGAGGCGGCTTCCAGCCGGTGGTTGGCCGGCCCCTCTTCGAGCCGCTGCTCCCGCAGGAGCAGAAAGTCTTTACCATCCCGGCAGGTCAGGATGGGGCCGTCCCCGGCCGCACTACGCAGGCGGGGATAGGTGTCCTGCCATTGTTTGACCGCCCGGACCACCGGCTGCCACAATTTGCGCTGGACCTGCTTGTCGCCGCGGTAGTCCAGGAGGGGAAAACGAACCTGGCGGACGATTTGTTCGGGAAATAAATACCGGTAAAAAGGATGGTTGAACACCGCCGTGAGGCCGAAGTCCCGGGGATGTTCGGCGACCGGGCTGTGCCGGCCCAGCCAGAAGTGGACTATCCGCAGGGGCTGAAAAAACCGGGCATAACGCAGGGTGCGCAGGGTCTCGGCCACATCCTCCTCGTCGCTGCCGGGAAAATGGATGATCAGGTTGGCCAGGTTCTTGATGCCCAGGGCCTGGCAGTATTTCATGGCGGCCAGGTTGTCCATGGCGGTGGTGCCCTTGTTGAGTTTCCGGAGCAGGCGCGTGCTCAGGGCTTCGATGCCGATCTGGACCTCGGACATGCCGGCCGCCCGGAGACTGGCCAGGGTCTCCGGCGAGGTGGTCGCCCGCAGCTCGGCGAAACACTGCAGGTCTTTGCCCTGGTCGGCCAGGGCCTGAAACAGGGAGCGGCTTTTTTGGGGGGGCAGGGCGTTGTCCATGAAGGCCACGGAAAGTACCCGGTGGGCGGCGGTGAGCCGGTCGACTTCGGCGACCACCCGGGCAGCCGGTTTGACCCGGTATCCCTGCCACTGGTTGTTCAGGTTGCAGAAGGCGCAGCCGCGAAAGCTGTGCGCACCGGACGGTTGCCTGCCGCGCCACCAGCAGCCGCGGGAGGATTCCACCGGCAGCGTCGCAAAGAAGCGCTGGCCCGGCGGCAGGTCCTTCATGGCCGCAAAGTAATCCGTGTAATCGGGCATGGGCAGCGGTCCCAGGTCGGGCAGCTGGGAAAAAGCGCGCGGCCGGTCGCTTTTGCGCTGAGGCCGGTGCCGGTCCATGATACCGGGAAAATCGGACAGTTCCCGGAGGCTGCCGCCGGCGGAAAGATGATCGGCCAGGCGGGTCAGCGGCAGTTCGCCTTCGCCGAGGATGATCAGGTCGATTTCCGGAAAGACGTGCAGCAGGTCAGCGGCCGTGGCTTCTCCGCCGATGGCGCCGCCGGCCACCAGCACCAGGTCCGGCGCTGCCGCCCGGATCCGGCGCATGAGATATAAAGAGGCGGTTAACTGGCACAAGCAGATGGAAAAGCCTGCCAGCAGCAGGGTGCGCCACTCCGTCCGCCGGATGAAGGCTTCGCTGGCGGCATCCACCCGGCGGACCAGGGCGTCGAAATCCTGGCTCCGCAGTTCCGGAAATCGCCCGGCCTGCCGGGCAAACAGGCGGGCGGCGGACTCGCGCTGCTCCGGATACAGTAGGGCGGCGTAGACGCTTTCGGCCAGCCAGGTTTCCCTGGCCAGAAGGCGGTAAAGGGGATAGCCGACGGCCGCGGCCGCCTCCAGGAAAAAATGGTGCGCGGTGACCGGCACCTGCGGCAGCTGGGCCCGCAGATAGGCCTTCAGCGCGCCCAGCTGAATCGAAGGCCGGCTGAACATGGGCCAGGGCGCGGAGACCAGGGCAATACCGCCGGTCGGCCGTATGTTTCCGGGAGGATGTGTCAATGTCCTTTGTCCGCAAATCGAAAAAACTTTGTTCCCGGGACCGCAGTCAGGCTGGCAGCCCGGGATCAATGGTGCCATCCGGCAGCATATTGTCCGGATGATACTGTCCTTTTTCCTCCATCTGGAACCGCACACAGTCCCGGTTGCCCTTCAGACAATACGCCTCTATCCAGCGGCGGTCAAGTCGTCCCTCTTCGGTAAACCTTTTCATGGGGCAGACCGGGTACCATTTGCAGGGCCGGGGGGCGGGCTGGTTTTTCATGCGGTGTGTTGATCCTTGTGGCCGGCGGGCGGCATGGGCAGTGGTTCGGCCGCTGGGCCGGGATCGCCTGTCCCGGCCGGCAGGCTCAGCTTGCGGCGCTGATACCTGTCATGCCAGTTTTCGCTGACCGGATGGTCGGCGTACAAGCGGCTGCGGTCGGCTTCCAGCAGGCGGCGCGGCTGACCGGCATAATCAGCGGCGCAGCAGACCACCCCGGCGGTTTCCCGGTGCAGGTCATCCAGCCAGCGGATTCCCTCCCGGCTTCGCAGCAGGTGGTGATCAATAAGGCAGCAGTTCAGGCGGCGCGCCAGCCGGCGGACGCGGTTGGCGGCGGCTGTGACTTCTGCCGGATGGAGATGCCGGTAGAGGGGCGGACCGCTTACCAGCAGGATCGTGGGATGCCAGTCCGCAATCTGTTCAATCGGTTCATTGTCCAGCAGCTGGATATCGGAAGCATGGACAAACACCTGGTCGTCTTCCTCGATCCGGGTCATCATGACCTGCCCCAGCCCGGACTGGGGATTGCCATGAGGCATGGCGTCGGAAAAGGTCAGGCAGCCGGTGCGGGAAGCTTGGCAGCGGCGCAGGGGTTGCCCGGCCGCGGCGGCAATGGCCCGTTCTCGGGCGGCAAACCCGGCCGGTTCGCCCCGGGTGTCCTTGGCCCACAGGCGGGGGCGGCGCAGCAGGGGGGCCACCTCGGCCAGGGGCAACTGGTAGGGGTTGGCCTCGGCCAGGGGCACATGGTCCCCGTGAAAATGGGAAAAAATTACATCCGTGGCTGCGGCCAGGTGCCGGACGATGCGGCGGGCAGCGGTTTCCCCGGCGGCCACCTGGATCGGGTGGGGAGGCAGGCCCTCCCGGATGAAGCCCAGGGCCAGGCCGGGGTCGATCAGGAAACGGCCCTGCCGGGTTCGCACGGCGCAGCACAGACCGCGCACGCCCAGGGATTCTGTAGCCAGAATATCGATATGCACGTGATCACCTGCCGGTTACAAGGTAAACGTACCTTTGATTAGGTGTGTTTGATCGCTTTGGCCTTGTTTTTCGCTGAAACAATACAGGCCGCGGGGCTCGGTCCATCGTTCGCAATCCAGGGCGCGGGTTTTTCCGGCAACGCTTTTTTTATTCGCCGTCTGCGTCGCTATCCTGCGACAGCTCCGGTCCATCCCCGGAGTCCGGGCGGCTGTCGCTATCATCTCCCGGGGAAAGAGGCCGGGCACCCCCGGTGCCGGCTTCCTTGATATATACATCCCGCTGGGGAAAGGGGATGGTGATGCCCAGTTTTCGAAACTGCCGGTCGATTTCAAAGCGGATGTCGGTTTCCACTCTTAAAAAATATTGGATGCTGGCCCAGAGACGCAGCTTGAATATCAGGGCGCTGTCCCCGAAATCCTCGAATAGGACTTCCGGATGGGGGCGCTTGTAAACCTGGGGATGATTGTAGGCGATATTGAAGAGGGTTTCTTTGACCAGCTGGGTGTCGGAACCGTAGGCCACTCCGACCACGATCTGGCGCCGGACCCGGGCGTCTCTGAAACTCCAGTTGGTCAACTGCTGGCTGATAAAATCGGAGTTGGGAATAATCAGCTCGGCATTGTCGTAGGTGCGCACCTGGGTGGAGCGCACGTTGATTTTTCGCACCGTGCCCCAGATGCCGTTGATTTCAATGACATCTCCGACCTTGATGGGCCGCTCAAAGAGCAGGATGATGCCGCTGACAAAATTGTTGAAAATATTTTGCAGGCCGAAGCCCAGTCCGATACCGATGGCCCCGAAAAGCACCGTCAGGGAAGCGGCGCTGATCCCGACGATGCGCAGGACAATGAACAGGCCGATGATCCAGAGCAGGTAGCCGGTAATGGTCACGATGGATTCCTGCAGGCCCGGTTCCACGTGCCGCCGGGCCAGGATATTCTCTTTCAGAATCCGTTTCAGCAGCGTCACCAGGGTATGAAGTACCAGGAGGAACAACAGCGCGGCTATGACATCCAGCAGGCTGATCTGGAATTTGCCGAGCGTCAGCTGGTAATTGACCGCAATCAGCATCTCCATCAGCATGGTTTTGCGGCCGCCCCAGGCGGCCGGCACCGCCAGGATGGTGACAATCAGCAGGATAATTTTGCACAGGCGGATGATCAGCCATTTAACGGGGGTGGATGTTTCTTCATCCTCTTCCTCCTCCCCTGCCTCGCTTTCCGCCTCAATGGTTTCTTCCGACAGGGGGGTGATGATGGAGGCGTCGATCTCTTTTAACAGCATGAAGAGGATGCCGGCCCACATCAGCACGGCCAGGGTCAGAATCCAGGAGCGAAACCAGAAAAAGGCCAGGCCGCCGTATCCCAGCAGTTCGCAGAAGAATCCGAAAAGGATAAAGCCATATCCCGCCACCGGCAGCACCGGCTTGATGGCCTTCCACCAGGCGGGCGCTGCCTGGTCGGGCTGGCGAAAAAAGCGGTTCCAGAAGACGATGCTCCACAGCAATACGGCCGCTTCCGTGGCCAGCCGCCAGAGACCGGCCAGCAGGGCGCTGTCGCCGAGTCCCCAGACCAGGACCGCGTATATGGTGCCGAAAAAAAGCAGGCCATAGAGCAGTATCCGTAACAGGCCGGTGGGAAAGAAAAACAAGAAGGATTCGGCCTTCAGGGACATGACCCGGATATAATTAATGCCCCAGCGGATCGGCAGCATCACCAGCAGCATGCCGGCGATCAGGTTCATCAGGATAAAAAAGGGGGTGATACGGTATTCCGCCGGAACCGGGTAAAAATAGATAAACAGGATTGCGCCCAGCATCAGCAGCGCGCGGCGCAGCATCCGAAAGATGAGATACTGCCAGAAATATCCGGTTTCCCAGGCCGCATCGCGCCGCCGCCGCAGCGACCGATGGAGCAGGAGCAGACCGGCCATCAGCGCTGCGAGAAGCAGCACAAAGGTCAATACGAACCTGCTATACTGCTGCTGGTCCGGAACGGCATGGGCCTGCAGGGTGAAGGCGTCGCGAAGTAAATGTATTTCCTCGGCCAGCCGGAGGGCCTCTGTGCGCATTTGCTGGCTGTCAAAACGATGCAGCGGACTGGACGTTTTTTCCCGGAACCAGCGCCGGGTCTGGCGGTCGGCCTGTTCTGCAAACTGGCTGTCAACCGCCTGGTATGACTGGTACAGGGTTTCGAGGTCTGTCTGTCGCTGCCTGTAAATTTCCAGAATTTTGTCAATCTTCTCATCCTGAAGGGCCAGCAGATCCAGGACGGCGTTCACTTTTTTCTGCAAAAGGACGCGGATGGTCACTTTTCGGTCCGGCTGAGACCGCAGGGCCGTCTTTTCCTGTTGATATAAAGCCAGCCGTTTTTTCACCGAACGCTGCTGCTTTTCCAGTTCGGCCATGGCTTCGCTGTATCCGCTCTTCCGGCCCTGAAGATGGTTCAGGGCAGCCTGCAGCTTCTGGCCGGATTGGCGCATCTCGTATTCGTCATATTCGGACAGGGCCATGAAATTGCGAAAGGCCGATAGCTGCAGCTTATAGGCGTTCAGCCACTCCTGGAACGAGGAGCGGGACCGGTGCAGCCTTTCCTGGTGCGCGGCCAGGTCGGCCAGCCGTTTTTCTTCGGCGGCACTAACCTTGTCCAGCGATCTCTCCAGCAGCGAATAATTCGGTTCCAGCGGCTGGGGCGGGTCCGGCTGTTCTGCGGCCGCGCGGGCAATGGGCAGCACGATGACCATTACCAGGATCAGGCAGAGGAACAGGGTAGGCCGGGGCAGTGTCCGAAAGTGGCCGGGCCGGTTGCGTCGATCATTATGGCTGTTTATCCGGTATGGGGAAAGCATAAACTTCTCGTTTTTGTGGCGGCTATCGCCGGAATTTTGTTGGTACCAGCCTACTATAACAGATCATCCCCCGCCGGGTAAATCCCCGCCGGTTTGGCTTGCTTTATTTTTTGGGCCGGTCGGCCGGATCCGGGGAAGCCGCATCGGCAGCCACCTGCCGCCGGTGCTCCAGCTCTCCCATCCCCAGCGCAGCCACCGGATGCAGGCAAAAGCGATCCACAAGGCCCAGATCAGGATGAGAATCCGGTAGACATACAGCGGCAAAGAAACGATCAGGGCCCGCGGGAGAACCGGACCGGCGATATCCTGGTACCATCGCAGCAGGGCGGCGCTGGAGCCGTTGCCGGCAATCTGCATGTCCGGATATCCCAACAGGCCGTGCTTGACGCCGTAAAAGAGCGCGGCAGCGGCCGCCGCAGTAAGGGCAACCAGAAAAATCTGGATAATATTGAAGGTCAGTCCGGAGACCTTGTCCGTAATATTAATGTGCCGCCGGTAGCCCAGGGCCAGGAACCAGGCGGCCACCGGCAGGGCGGTCAGCAGGGAGGCCTGGGTCAGACCCAGCCCCAGCAGAAACCAGTGATGGAACCGCAGGGGGGTGATGGAAATGCGGCCCAGGCCGAACGACAGCAGGGCAATGACCAGGACCAGGCTCCAGAAAAGGACGGCCGGACCAACGTGGGGACCGCCGCAATAAAAGATCCAGCGGTCGCGGGGCATCTGTACCGTGGTAAAGGCATCCACGCTGGGGATCTGTAGATCAACCGGCGGAGACTGCCAGTACCAGTCCATGGAGGCCTGTTGCCGCCAGCTCAGCTGGATCTGCTGCTTTCCGGGGGTCAGGGGCAGGGTAACCGTTCCCTCTTCCTGCCGGATGGGCTGGGTTTTGCCGTCAATCACCACCGCCTGGAGTTCGGACTGTTCCGGCAGGTCGAGGCGGTGCTGGGTGCCGCGGCTGCTGATGACGGTCAGGGCCAGATCGGCATGCGTCATGCGCTGACCGGGCTTGACGGTCAGGAGGCTGTTTTCAATGGTAAAGGTCTGCCCGGCCACGCCTTGGGGCCGGGAAATACGAATTGTAACGGTTTCACCGGGCCAGGGCCGCCATTCCGGGAGCCATTTTCCCCGGGAGTCCTGGTGCTGAATAACAGGGATTCCCGTGAACTCGGCGTGCCAGATCGGACCGATATCGACCTGCCAGACTTCGCGCCAGCTCAGGGTGTTGGCGGCCTGCAGGGACAATTGCCCGGCCGGATCCAGGGAAGAAGCCCAGGTGAACTGTTTGTCCTGCGGTCCCAGATTGAGCCGAACCCGGCCGTCCGTCACCGGGATATCGGTGGTCACCGATTCTCCTTCCAGCAGCGGAAAAGCCAGCACCGCCGCCGTACCCGGCGGTGTCAGGCGCTGCACGGTGGTTTCGACCTGCCAGGACAGGCCCAGGTGAAACACCCGGCGGATTTCAAAAAAGGCGGGCAGTGCGCCCGGTTCCAAGCGAGAGGGGACCTCGCTTTTTCCTCCCGGCTGCCGGATGCGGTCGAACTGCAGCTGGTCATCCGCGCGCCCGTTGTCGTGCAGGCCGTCCACACGCCAGTCCCTGGCCGAAATGGAGACATGGCGGGGTTTCAGCGGCAGGGGAATCTGCACCGACCGGCGTTCCGGCAGGATGCCGCTCAGGTGGATGCGATGAACCCCCCGGGGAACCGTCAGCCACACCAGGTTGTCCTGCGGATCCCGGTAGAGAGCGGAGACGGGCCGGTCGTCCAGGCGGACCTGCTGCGGAAGCCACTGCTCCGGCGAGGCGGGCAGGGGAATAGCCACCTGGTCGGCCAGGCTGTGAACTTCCATAAGGAGGGTCAAGGTTTTCTCGTTGATCTCGGCACGCATCCGGGGGCTGGTGGCGCAGTAAGGTGCACAGTCGGGTTTCTCCACGGCGGTCAGCCGGGATTTTAACTCCCGGAGAAATGATTCGGGTGGGAATTCGGACTGGGCCTTTGCAAAATCTGCATTTACCAGCATAATCAGCAAAAGAAAAGTCGTAGTGCCCGCGTATGAGGGAAATTTCAGTCCGCTGCCGCGGGTATACCGGACACCGGAAAATCCGTAGATCAACAGCGCCAGAAGCACCACCTGGATCAGGGCCAGAACCAGGTTGATCCGCGGGGAAAGATAGCAAAAAGAGATCTGTTCGGTCGCCGCCACCGGCCCGTTCCAGGAAAAATCTACCTGTTGCCACTGCCAGCTGGGTATCCCCGGCCCGGTCTGAATCTTGGCCTTGACGTCGAACTGGTGCAGGGCCGGTTCCTGCCGGTAGGAGGAATCCACCGTACCCGCGGTTTTGGGGGCGGGTGTCGGCAGCAATTCGCGGTCCGGCCTTGATTCGGCCTGGAGTGCACGGGGCGCGGCAGCGTCGAACCGCTGAACGGCGGCGGCCTGCTTTGCCGGGCCGACGCCGCCCATGGTCTGCCAGGAGCGTTCCAGCTGGGGGTAAAAGCCGTTCCGTACCTGGGTGACCAGGAAGGGCAGGCTGACGGCGATCAGCAGGATCAGGCAGCCCAGGCGGTAGGCGCTGATCAGCGTCCGGATTTTCCCCGCCGGTACCACCCGCAGCAGGGCGACGGCGGCCAGCAGATGCAGCCACAGCCAGACCGGGGCGCCGGGTTCATGAATGATCAGGATCATGGCGGCCAGGGCGATAATGCCCCAGTACCAGCCATAAAGCCGGGCCATGGCCACGGCGACAATCAGCACGAAAAACAGGTCCAGCAGGGACCATTGTTTCAGCCAGGTCTGCTGGATATCGTCAAGGCCGGAAGCGGTCAGCAGGGACCATCCCGGCGGCAGGTTCAGGGTTCCCTGCACCGACTGAAAATTGCGGTCCCAGCCGGCCGCCGGGAGGGCATCCCCGGCCGGCAGGCGGCTTTCCGCTAACAGGTCCACCCGGCCATACCGCATTTCCACGCCGATTTCCCCGGAATCTTTCAGCCGGGTGATAAAGCGTTCCCGGCCGTCGACGGTAACCCGGCCGGGCTGCAACGGCGGGGCGGCCGCCAGGCGCCAGCCGGTCGTCATGGAACCGGTGATACGGTCCCGCACCGAATAGCCCTTTCCGTCAAAATCCAGCCAGAAGGTGCGGTCCAGGTGGAGCTGGTCCGGGGCCGGATCCGGATCCCCGCGTTTTTTTATCACCAGGCGCATGACCGCTTCCGGCTTCATGAGATAGGCGGGAAATTGTTTCCACTTGTCCGGCAGTCGGGTCTGGCGGACATCGATCTGGGGCGGACCGGTCACGGTAACCAGGCGGAGCTGGCGGTCGGCCGCAAACGCCCAGATTTCATTTTTGTCATGAAAGCGTCCGGCCGTTTCCGGGGACAGTTCCGCGGCCGGACCGACGTGGCGGGTGGTGATTTCGATGGTCCATTGCCCGGGTCGGACCTGGACCTGCAGCATACCGTTTTTATCAATCCGGACCGGCAGCGGACTGGACAGTTCCATGGGGATAAAGGCGTCGGTGGCGGCCTGCCCCAGGCGGACTTGTCGGGTTTTTCCGGAAACGGTGATCTCCAACCGGGTAACCAGCCGCAGGGGGATGTCATCTTCCACCAGGCGCTGGACCCGGACCTGCAGACGGTCTTCGGGCGTATCCGCCGGAGAAGCTGCTGACAGCCGGCGCAGCCAGAGACGGCCGTTTTCTTCCAGGCGGGGAAAGGCGACCGGCTTGCCATCAATGGCCAGGTGCACCAGGCCGGTCTGTGCCGGCACCTGCATCCACTCCGGCCGCTGGTCATAAATAAAGCGGCCCTGCACCCGGTACGTTCCGGGTTCGGAGAGGCGCACGGCCGGCCGGTCCTGCTGACGGCCGACCGCCACTGCCTGGCCGTTGACGGTGACCTCCTGGGGCCAGAGACGGCTGCTGCCCGGAATTTCAATCCAGGTGTCCGGCACATAGCTGGTCCAGGTCTGTGAGAATTCGGCGTCATCCTCCCCGCAGGAGAGTGTCAGCGGAGACGGCCAGAGACATAATGTCCGGGAGACATCATTGTAAACCAGTGGACAGTCGGTGGTTGTTTCTCCGTACAAGACCCAGTCAATCCAGGGCTGCAGGGGGGCGGGTACGTCCGGACTGGCCAGGGGAGCGGCCGCGGCGGTAACCGCTGCGGCCGACAGAATCAGGACAACGATGATTGTTCTCATGCTTGTTCCTGTTTTGAAGGTTGGGATTTGCTCCGCATGAAACGGGCTCTTTTCAACATAAATCAAAACAGGCGGTTTTGCAATCGCGCGGTGAACCGGGGAGGTGTTTTCGGCTGGCGGAAAAACAATTATCCTTCCCGCCGGCCGGGCGGATAAAGGAGGTCGGCGCCGCCGTTTCCAGAAGTACGGCGGCCAAGGGCCGTGCTCATATCAGGGGGGCCAGGCAGCGGAGCTTTTTCATGGGCACCATGCCCAGCAGGGACTGGATGTGCCGGGCGTCGCGGAAGCGTTTTTCCTGGCCGAAGTCTTTCATGTAGCCGACCCCGCCGAGCACCTGGATGCCGTCGGTGGTCAGTTCCGACGCCATGGACTGGATCTGGAGGGCGGCCGCCCGGCTGCACTCGGCCCAGCCCTTTTCCCGGTTGTCCACGGCCTGGCAGGCCCGGGCTAGCGTCATCTCGGCATTTTTGGTCATGACCGCCATCTTGGCCAGGATCATCTGGATTTCCGACCAGTTGATGATTGCCCGGCCGCCTTGAAAGCGTCTTCGGCCGTAGTCCAGGGCTTCTGCGAGGGAGCCCTGCATGATGCCGGTGGACATGGCCGCGGCGGCCACGGACATCTTGTCCGCCATGGTGTCGTAATATTCCTGGCCCCGGTTTTCATCGCCGATGATCCGGCCGGCGGCGCCCTGCAGTTGAATATCCACGGCGGGACAGGCATGCAGGCCCAGGCTGTGGACCGGCTCGCTAACGGTCAGGCCAGGCTGACCATTTTCCAGCAGAAACCAGGAAATGTCCGTCTGCCCGGAAAGAACGGCCGGGACAAGGATGTGCCCGGCCAGGCCGCCCAGCACCACGTATTCCAGGGAGCCGGCCAGAAAATATCCCTCCTGCTTTTTACCGGCCCGCACCGTCGGCGGAGAATCGGCGGGATTACTGAAAACGGGTATGCCGATCAGGCCGGCCGGTGCGTCCGCAGCCGCCTGGACAACGGCTCCCAGTGTTTTCCCGGCACCGGCCGCCAGCATGATTTCCTGGGCAGCGGTATGGGCGAAGATGATGCCGGCCAGGCTGGCGTCCTCCCGGCTGAGCCGCTCCAGCAGCAGGCACAGGGCGCTTGCCCCCTGTCCGACCCCGTCCAGCGATTCCGGCAGGGTGGTGTGGAAAAAATCAGCGTGATAGGCCTTGTCCAGGACATGGCGGAAAAAGGGACCAAAGGGGAATTTATCGTTCTCTTCCCGGTCCGGGGCCAGTTCTTTTTTGGCAAATTCGGCGGCGCTTCTGGCCAGAAGCTGTAAGCCCTTGTCTGTGACGGCAATCATGGCGTCTCCCTGGTCATGGTGCATATGTGGAGGTTATTCGTCAAACACGGTTACGTGCGGTATGTTCCGTCCGATGAGGCACTTGAACAGGTTCAGCCGGTTGAGCTGATTGGTGCCTTCGTAGATCTGAAGCAGCTTGGCATCCCGCAGAAATTTTTCGGCCCGTCGGTCATGGCGCAGTCCGGCTTGGCCCATCAAGTCCAGGGCCAGGTGGCAGTTGCGGATGCCGGCGTCCGAGGCGGCGAACTTGGACAGCGACGCCAGGCCGGAGCAGCGTTCCATCATCTCGTCGGTCTGCCCGTCCGACATCAGCCGCCGGAAAATGCGGGTGGCCAGGGGCTTTTCCAGAAAGGGTGTAATGAGTTTATCAAGCAGCAAGCCCGGCACGTATTTGAAATAGTAGAACAGCAGCCGCTGCTGCAGCAACCGGTAGAAGCCATACAGGCCGTTGGCGTAGTTGGCTTCCATGTAGGTCAGCCGGCTGATCACCACGTTTTTATACATTTCGGCCAGCAGGCACTGGGCCCACTCGTGATTGATCAGGCGCTTGCCGTTGACCTCGGTCTCGGCGGCAAAGGCCAGGGCCTCCTCAAAGGCGCCGCGGGCCGCGCCGGTGGCAAAACCGCCCACCCCGGCCCGGGTAGCCGAAACCACGTAGTCAATGACCTGCTGGGTGGCGGCCGGACGAGGGCGCCGGGGCAGGGCGGAGCTGTGCCAGTCCAGGCAGACCAGGTCGTCGGGAACAAAGCAGTCCTTGAAGATCAGTTCGCTGGCCGGGCAGCCCTTCTGCCCCAGCTTGTGCTCCATGCGGCCGAAGGAGAATCCCGGGGTGCCGGTCTTGACCGCCATCATGACGGTATTTTCCGAAGGCTTGTCCAGATCGGCATAGGCGATCAGCATGTGCCAGGTGGAGACATGGCCGTTGGAGATGAATATCTTGGTGCCGTTGACCCGGTAACCGCCCGCCACCTTCTCGGCGCGGCAGGTGACATTGGCCCGGTCGACCAGGTCCACCTCCTCCACGTCGGTGCCGGCACCCGGTTCGGTGATGGCCAGGGAAATGAGGCAGGGTTTGCCGGCGGCTTCCCCTGCGGCCACCTCGCGGCTGATGCGGCTGATGAGGCGGGCATTCCAGGGCGCGCAAAGCGTGGCCACGCCCAGGTAGTGCACCCCGATGAGGTTGGCCATGGCCAGGCAGGCCGAACCGATCTCTTCCACGAAAACCGACAGGCTGGGCATGTTGTATCCCTTGCCGCCGAAGGCGCGGGGAATCCACATGGTGTAAAAACCCCATTCATTGGCCTTGGAGATGAACTCGTAGGGAAGAAAATCCGGGTCCTGGTGCATTTTCAGATCCAGTTCCCGGGTGTAGGGGCGAACCACCTCGTCATTGAACTTGCGGGCCAGGGCGACCACCTGGCGGGTTTCCCGCACCATGCCGGCCGGCATTCTGGCGGCGGCATTGAGGCTGCAGAAGGTGTCATCAAAGGCGGGCGCTCGTGCAAGCAGGGCCTTGGCTTCTGATCGTGATAACATGTCAGGGACTCCCGGTTTAGGGATATTGGCTTTGCCGCCCGGTCTGTACCGTCCGCCGTCCGGCAACCGATTTTCAAAAGGGTGCCTTGGCGCCGGTCAGGGTGACCCGGTCTGGGCGTCATACGTGTCTTTTGTCACGCCTTCTTTTTCCAGTACACCCTTGATAACCCGGTGAGAATTGGTCT
The DNA here is from genome assembly GCA_964439745.1 of uncultured Desulfobacterales bacterium. GTDB lineage: Bacteria > Desulfobacterota > Desulfobacteria > Desulfobacterales > Desulfosudaceae > CAYTQK01. The sequence continues at coordinate 27,053 of CAYTQK010000001.1, read as the reverse complement.
TGGGAAAGTTGTCCACAAAACGGATATACCGGGGTATGGCAAATTTGGCCAGCTTATCGGAAAGAAAGGCCAGCAGGTCTTCGGGGGAAAGCGATTTGCCTTCCACCAGCCGGATGGCGGCCATGATATCGTCCTCGGCCAGGTCCGAAGGCACGGCATAGACAGCCGCTTCCTCCACGGCCGGATGCTCCATGATAACCTGCTCCACCTCGTAGGCGGAGACGTTTTCGCCGCCTTTGCGCATGGATTCGGTGTTGCGGCCGATAAAATAGAGATAGCCGTTTTTGTCCTGCTTGACCAGGTCGCCGGTGTGCAGCCAGCCGTCGCCGGATTTTTTCCGGGTGGCCTCCTCGTTTTTATAGTATTCCACCCGGCTGGAATCCTTCCTGGCCGCAAAGAGGAGTTCCCCGGGCACACCCAGGGGGACGTCCCGGCCCTTGCTGTCCACCAGCCGGTACTTGACCACCCGGGGGATTCTGCCCAGCGATCCCACCGGGGCGGTACCGAAGTTGAAAATGCCCTTGCCGCCGCCGTCAACGGCACCGTAGGCCTCGTACAGTTTGACACCAAAACGTTTTTCAAAAGGCCCCCACATTTCCGGCGGGCAGCCGGAGGAGGTGACGAACCGCACGTTGTTGGCGGCGTCTTCCGGGGTTTCCGGCTGCTTCATGAGAATGGGAATGATGGAGCCGATGGTGTTGAAAACCGTGGCCCGATAGCGGCGGACATCTTCCCAAAAGCGGCTGGCCGAGAACTTGCGGGCCAGGGCCACGCTGGCGCCCACGCCCATGGCCATGGTGGTGGTCGCCAGCAGGGCGTTGCCGTGGCAGAGGGCGTAGGGGGTGTAGTAGATGTCGCTTTCTTTAAGCATCAGGTGGGCGGCCAGGGACATCAGTTTGACCGAAGTGTTGTGATAGCGGTAGACCACTCCCTTGGGCGGACCGGTGGTGCCGGAGGTGTACATGATCATGCAGATATCCGCGGGATCATGGCCGATCCCCGGGTCGCCGGCCGGAAATTCGGTATAGGCCCGGCTCAATCGGTCCCTGCCCGCGGGCACGGGGATGCCTTCGGCTTCAGACTCCACGTCGTTGACGATGATGGTGCGCAGTTGTTCAAATCTGTCAATGGCCGGCTGCAGGGTGTCCAGCAATTCGGCGTCCACCACCAGCAGGGAGATATCACTGTGATTGACGATATAGGCCAGGCCCTCCCCTTTTAGTTCCGGGTTGATGGGCACCACGTACATGCCGATCTTCTGCGCCCCGAAAAAAATATCCAGGAACCGGGGAGAATTGCGCAGCAGCAGTCCGACCCCTTTCTTTTTCTCGCCGCCGCAGGCCAGCAGAAAGTGGGCCACCTTGTTGGCATTGTCGTTCATCTGCTGATAGGTATAGACTTCCTGCCGATAATAAAGAAAGTTCTTGTTGGGTTTTTTGGCGGCGTTTTTTTCCAGCAGATCCGACCAGGAGATGTCCCGGGGCTGCCGGGACAAAAAGCCCTTGAGGGTGGCCAGCAGATTGCCGTCGGCGGCCTCGGCGGCAAAAAAGCGGATCGGGCCCCAGAGGACATGCCAGGCCATGCGGGCCCGGTTGAACTGCATGCGCAACCACTGGCGGCGCCCGTACCGGGGATGAATCATGGCCGGGTCGGGCCGCGGCTGCTCCTCGGCCGGGACGGGATCGCCTTCCCGGTAGCACCTGGGATAAGCCAGTTCACTGGACTGGGACAACCGCTGATAAAAAAATCCCGGATTGAACCAGCGTTCGATGGAGATGGCCCCTTCCGGGCAGGCCGCCAGGCAGCAGCCGCAGGAGATGCAGTTGGTCACGCCCGGTGCCACGGCGCTCAGCCAGGGCAATCCCTCCCGCCACTTCATGGGGCCGGTATCGCTTTTAATGGAGCGGGCCGGGCAGATGAATGAGCAGATGCCGCAGCGTTTGCAGGTGTTTTCATCAAAGGCCAGGATGCCGGTGGTCATCTCGGCGGCATCAATGTAATCAGGAATTTTTGTCCAGGGCTTCACAATTGGCTGATGCATGATTATTCTCCCTGTTCTTCAATTCTGGGCGGCATGTCAAGGCCGTCGACAAACCACTGTACCTTCTGTTTTTCCCGGGGGACCTGGCCGTCGGCCTTGACCCGCGGCCAGCCCACGGCGATACAGTCATTGAGCCGATAGGGATACTTGACGCCGAAATATTTTTTCCATTTGGGCAGATACATCAGCAGTTTGATCAGCCCCACCCAGCAGCTGCCGGCACCCATGCTGTGGGCCGTCAGAACAATATGCTCACCGCAGATACCGATATCCGTGGGGGGGGAGGAGACACCGCGGCGGTCTTCCAGCAGCAGGATCAGGGTGGGGGCGTGATGAAACACCGGGCATTCGTCGTTGGCAATGGACCGCAGCAGACCGAAGGGGACCGGGTGGAGTTCATTGTAGCGCAGGCGGATGATCAGTTTCGACCAGGGCTTCAGGAACATTCTGCGCCACCGGCTGCGGGAATAGTCCAGCAGCCACATGAACAGCTTGGCCATCTTGACGGCATCTTTTTCCATGGCCGCCAGGATCTCCGGGTTCTTGACCACGATGAATTTCCAGGGCTGGGCGTTGCCGGCCGAGGGCGCGAAACGGGCCGCTTCCAGCAGGCGGCGGATCATGAAGTCCGGCAGCGGCGTTTTTTTGAAAGCGCGGATGCTGCGGCGTTCCATGATGACTTTTTCCACCGGCGTCCACCTGCTCAGGTCGGGTTTTTCCGGTTTTGCTTTTTTTTCTTCAGGCATGAAAAAGGCTCCTTGCTGCTCCGGTATTGATGAATCAAAATTACGCCGTGCCCCGGTCCGGTGCTTCCAGAATGTGCATGCACATGGCGGCTTCTTCGGATCCCAGGGCGCCGCCGCCGTTCTCGGCGATGGCCAGCCGGGCGCCGGACACCTGCCGCCGGCCGGCTGCCTGCCGCAGCTGGGTGCTCAGTTCGTGGATCTGGGCCAGGCCCGAGGCGCCGATGGGATGACCGCGGGAAATCAGCCCGCCGCTGGTGTTGATGGGGATACGTCCGGACAGGCCGGTCTCGCCCTTTTCTGCCAGCAGGCCGCCTTCGCCCCGGGAGCAGAAGCCCAGGTTTTCCGCCTGGACCAACTCCCCGAAGGCGGTGGCGTCGTGTACTTCAGCCAGATCAATGTCTTCCGGTCCCACCCCGGCGGTTTCATAGGCCTGCCTGGCCAAGCGTTCGCCGATATCGGGCCGGTCCGAATCAAAGGGGCGCTCCTGGCCGGAACCGAGGATGGAGGCCCGGATCCGGATGGCCCGGTCGGACAGGCCCAGTTTCTTGACGGTGCCCTCGTCGCACAGGATGGCCGAAGCGGCCCCGTCACCGATGGGCGCGCACATGGCCCGGGTCAGGGGAAAGGAGACGATCCGGTCGGACAGAACCTTGTCCACCGGCACCTCGAAATTGTACTGGGCCTCGGGGTTGAGGGTGCTGTTGAAATGGTTCTTGGAGGCGATCACGGCCAGCTGTTCGACGGTGCTGCCGTATTTTTTCATGTGCTGGCGGGCGGCAAAACCGTAAACGTCCATGAACGGGGAATGATCCCCGGACGACAGCCGGCTCATTTTGCGGACCGTGTCATACCCCAGCTTTTCCCCGAGCTGAACAGCCACCGTCAGCTGGTCCCGGATCTCCCGGCCCCGCTGCTTGACCGGTTTTTTCTTTTTGGGGCCGCCGCTGTTTGCCGCCGGCTGATATTTGCGTTTGAACGCGGCCAGCCGCTGCTTTTCTTCCTCGTTCAGGGCATAGACCGACAGCCCCTGGGCAATTTCAACGCAGTTTTCGATGTCGATGCCGCCCAGAAATCCGGCGAAGATGGCCGTTTTGTTGGTGCTGTAAAGCTTTTCCGCGCCCACGGCCATGGTCAGGTCGTAAAGACCGCTGGCCACCCCCAGCCAGGCGTGGTGAAAGGCGGTGGACCCGCCGGCGCAGGCGTTTTCCACGTTGGTGATGGGGATGGTGTCAATGCCCAGGGGCCGCAGGGCTACCTGCCCGCGGATACAGTCCTGTCCCTTGCTGTAGCCCCAGCCGGAATTGGAAAACCACAGGGCCTGGACGGCTTTTTTGTCCAGTCCGGCGGTATCCAGGCAGGCCCGCGTGGTCTCGGCGGCCAGATCCTTGATGCTTTTTTTCAGGTACTTGCTGAACTTGATCATGTGGGTGCTGATGACAAAAACATCTCTCATGGCGCTCTCCCCGGGGAATCGACTTGATCCCAATTTATCAGAATAAACATTGAACGCAACCCCAAACGTTTTTCGCCACGGCGCCGGAAAAGCCCGAGTGCTCAGGGGATGGTCGGGTCGGCCTGGGTGTGGGAAAATTTTTGTACACTTTTTATATATTATCTAACCGGATTCCGGCGGCTGAGTCAACAAAAAAATCTACGACCGCAAAAAAATATACCGAACAACCCAATATAAAAATAACATTTTGTATTTAATTATTTTTTTGAAAGAAAGAAAATGATCAGAAGCGTTGTCCAGCAGGTGATCCGGCCGGTACCGGCGTGAGAAAAGATTTGACAGATGATTGGTTTGGTGTTATTGTCGACAATCGACAAGGCATTTTTGGAAATAGGCAAAGTGCAACGTTCAATGGCGAGGGTGGTGCAGATGACAGCGAGCAAGAAACAGTATGACGCAATCGTGGTGGGAACCGGGCCGGGCGGAGCCACCGTCGCCCGGGAACTGGCCCGGGGCGGCAAATCCGTCCTGATCCTGGAGCGCGGCGGCAAACCCCGGCTGCGGGGCGCCTTCTGGCAGTATGCCTTATACCAGTGTTTTCCCTTTAAAAGCATGCTGTTTAACAGTCAACTGGTGGGCATGGTGCGCGGCCTCATCACCGGCGGCAGCTCCGTGTTTTATTACGGCACCTGTTTTGATATTCCCTTTGCCATGCTCCAGTCTCACGGGATTGACGTTACCCGCGAGGCCGAGGCCATCCGGGAGGAAGTGCCCATCGGACCTCTATCCGACGATGTCATGGGAGCCAAGGCCAAGCTGATCATGGACAGCGCCCGGGACCTGGGCTATGACTGGCACAAGCTGAACAAGTTCATCTACCAGGACCGCTGGGACCGGCAGACCCAGAAGTTCGGTAATTTTTATTACGGCGATCCCAACGACGTCAAGTGGAACGCCCGGATCTTTGTCGACGATGCTCTTGCCCACGGGGCCGAGCTGGTCAACAATGCCCGGGTCAAAAAGGTCCTCATGGAGAACGGCCGGGCCGTGGGCGTCCAGTACGGTTCCCAGAAAGTATACGCCGATGACGTCATCATCAGCGCCGGCGGCATCGGTTCGCCCCTGATCCTGCGCAACAGCGGCATCGCGGAAGCCGGGTATGATTTCTTTTTTGATCCCCTGATTTCCGTGGCCGGGTTTGTCAAGGACGCGGTCCATGAAAATGAAATCCCCATGTCGGCCGGACTGCATCTGGCCGAGGAAGGCTACGTCATGACCGACATGGCGCTGCCCGGCATGCTCAATGTCATTTTCGCCTGCTCCGGGTTCCGCCCCCACCGCATCTTTCACCAGAAGAGCGTGGTGCGGATCATGGTCAAGGTCCGGGATGAACTGGGCGGCCGCCTGAGCAACGGCGAAGGGGTGCGCAAGCGGCTGGGCAAGCCGGACAAGGACAAGCTCAAGGCCGGGTATCAGCACGCCCGGCGGATTCTGGAACATGCCGGGGCCAAGGGGATTCACAAAACCTGGGTGCTGGCCGCTCATCCCGGCGGCACGGTCAAGATCGGAGAACTCCTGGATGCCGATCTCAAGACCAGGGGATATGATCACCTCTATGTCTGTGACTGTTCGGTGATTCCCGAACCATGGGGGCTGCCCCCGACCTATACCCTGCTGGCGCTGGGCAAACGACTGGGCGGCCACCTGCTGGGGAAGAACCAGTAGCCACCCGGCAGAAAGGCCCGGTTACCGGTTTTTTGACGAGGGCGGTTCCGGACGTCATTCCCCGGACGCATCCCCCGAACCATCGGGTGGGGCACCAGTCGCAGACGGTGGCTGACCTGTCTTCTCCCGGCCGCAGCCGACGGTGGAATAATCGGGGTATTGAAGATGAGCCGCCGTTTATCAAAAACTATTTCCGCCGGAGGCGATCAGGCTGTCGGCGTTGCGGCCGGCGGTACCGGCAAGGGTGAATTCCTGACCATTTTTTATCGGCCGGAACCGGCAGGGGCCAGCCAGTCCCTTTCCAGGCAGTCGTTGGGTGTGGCCGTGTAGGTAAAAATGGCGCGCAGGCTTTCTTCCAGGGGCTGTTCCGTGTCCACGGAAACCAGGCAGTGCGGCGATAGTTCCGCCGGCGGTTCAAAGACCGCCTGCAGGCGGTCTAAGTGCTGCACGCGGGCGTCAGAGACCGAATCGCTGCCGGCGCGTGCTTCCAGGCGCTGCCGGATGATTTCCTCCCGGCAGCGGCACTGCACGAAGATGATCAGAGCGCCGGCTTCTTTGGCCAGGCGGAGTGCTTCCTGCCGGTCTTCCTGCCGGCTGAAGGTGGCATCCAGGACCACCGAGCGGCCCTGCTCCAGTTCTTCCTGGGCCCGCAGCAGGAGAGTGCCGTACGTCAGGGCGGTGGCGGCCGGGGTATACATGCCCTCGCCGAAGCGGCCCACCCCGGTTTGGCGGAAGGTGTCGGCCAGCAGTTCTTTGCGCACCACGTCTGATCGGATCAGCCGGATCCCCAGGGCTTCACTCACGGCACGGCCGACGGTGCTTTTGCCGGTGGCGATCAGGCCGAAGACCACCCACAATACCGGCCGGGAGAATTGAACCGCGTAGCGATAGGCCAGGCCCAGGTAGTTTCTGATTTGCGCGGCCAGTTGTTCTGCTTCCGCGGCCGTCACGTCAGCCTGCTGCCGCCGCAGGTAGTTAACCTTGGCCCGCACCATGGCCCGGTAGCATTTATAAAAATCCAGCAGGGAAAAAAGCTGCTGATCGCCGGAATGCCGGATTACATTGCTGAGCAGCTGCCCCGATTGCCGCGGATATCCCCGGGCGTCCATTTCCATGGCCAGAAAGGCCAGGTCGCTGGCCACGTCGCCATAACGGAAACGGGGGTTGAATTCGATGCAGTCGATGATCTGGATGCCGGTGTCGGTAAAGTAGATGTGATCAGTGCGGAGGTCGCCGTGGCCATCCCGGATTCTGCCCTGCTGCACGCGTTCGTCAAACCGGTCGGCATGATTTTCCAAAAATCCGTCAGTGGCTGCCCGGATTACCGCCAGGCGGCGATGATCGATGATGTCATCGGCGGCCGCTGCCAGCTGGTCAAAATTATCCCGGCAGTTTTCCGCGATGGCGGCGCGGGAACCGGCCGCGTCGATTTCCGGACCGGCGGCCGCCTCCTCGTAAAACCGCGCCAGAATTTCGGCCAGCCGGTTCAGGCGGGTGTCGTCAAGGGCTCTCTCGGTGAGCATGACTTCCAGGGAATCGTCACGGGAGAGCTGCTTCATCTGGACGGCGTATTCGATGACCGGACCGTCCCCGTCCAGCCGGATTGCATCTTCCGCCCGGGTCAGGGGGACCACCCGTTTATACACCTTTCGGGTCAAGCGGCGGTTCAGTTCGATTTCCTGCCGGCAATAGTATCGGCGGCTGGCCAGGTCGGTAAAATCAAGAAATCCCATGCTGACCGGCTTCTTGATTTTATACACATAGGCGCCGGTCAGAAAAACCCAGGAGATATGCGTTTCCAGCAGAGAGATTCCTTCCACGGCATGGGGGTAGGCGGCGGCTTGCTGCAAGGCCCGCACAAAATCCGGCTGTGTTTCGGTCATGGGTGTACTCCGGTAAGCGGCAGGCGTTGGATGCCTGGCTATCCGTTGGTGCCGATCAGATAATCAAACAGATATTCCTGGATCAACTCCCAGCCGGCACTGTCACAGACCGGCTCTCCGGGACCACCGGATAGCGGTCGTTCTGCGCAATGGTTTTCAATTTCAGGATTCTTTTTTTTGATCCTTTCCCAGAGCATCCGGGGTGCGTCTGTCTGGCTCACCGCGGAAATTGCATCCAGAATAAATATTTTACCTTCCGAAGTAAAGCGAATGGGATCATTATCCAGCAGCAGGCGCAAGGGGGCATTCATGGCGGTTTTCTCCTTTGCCAAAAGTCTGTATCACGGAACCGTTCAGTTGTTTTATCCAGAATGACCCAGGAAACCCGCAGAAACAATACAACCGATGGTGTATTCCCGGCCTGAAAAAAGAGTATGCCGGCGGCTCCCCTGTCTTATCGCCTAGTTTCAGTTGAAAAGCGTCCTGGCGCGCTGTCTTCAGCCGGACCTGTCGGCAGGAAAAATTTTCATCCAGTGTATCGCCAAATACAAGACTGTGCAGTTCTAAATACTGAACTGACATTATTTTTCCGTGGCCGGCCGGGTGGCATAATTTGGTAAAAAAAGCAGAATTTATCAACCAAGGAGCAAAGACCATGAAAAAATACATTTATCGTTTCGGCGGGAAAACCGCCGAAGGCGGAGCTGATCAAAAAGAACTGCTGGGCGGTAAGGGCGCCAACCTGGCGGAAATGGCCAATCTCGGATTGCCGGTCCCGGCCGGGTTTACCATCTCGACCGAATGCTGGGACGATTACATGCAGAAAAAAGGCGTGTTTCCGGAAGGTCTGGAAGAAGAAGTGGCCGACGCCCTGGCCGGCGTGGAAACGATCATGGGCATGAAATACGGCGATCCCGAGGCCCCCCTGCTGGTTTCCTGCCGCTCCGGGGCCCGGCAGTCCATGCCGGGCATGATGGAAACCGTCTTGAACGTGGGGCTGACCTCACATACCCTGCCCGGCCTGATCCGGCAGACGAAGGATGAATGGTTTGCCTATGATGCCTATCGCCGGCTGATCATGATGTATGCCGACGTGGTCATGGAAAAGGCCGAGGAGATCAAGCCGGAAGAAGGTTTCGAAATCAAAACCCTGCTGGAGGGCTTGCTGACCGAGCGCAAGCGACAAAAGAATTATGACCATGACACCGATTTTTCGGTGTCCGATCTGAAAAAATTGTGCGATCAGTTTCAGGAAAAAGTGCAGGCGGTGCTGGGCAGCGCGTTTCCCGACGATGCCCGGGAGCAGTTGTGGGGCGCCATCGACGCGGTCTTCAAAAGCTGGAACGGCAAACGGGCCGTTTCTTACCGCCGCATCGAGAAAATCCCCGACGAATGGGGCACGGCCTGCAATGTCCAGAGCATGGTTTTCGGCAATATTGGTGACCAGTCGGCCACCGGGGTGGCCTTCACCCGCAATCCGGCCACCGGCGAGAATCGTTTTTACGGCGAATGGCTGCCGGCGGCCCAGGGAGAGGATGTGGTCGCCGGTATTCGAACCCCCAACCCGCTTTCGGAGCAGACCAAGACAACGCAGAACGAGCATCTTCCGTCCCTGGAGGCCGCCATGCCGGAGGTGTACGAACAACTGCGGCAGGTGCGCGACACCCTGGAGCGCCATTACCGGGATATGCAGGACATCGAGTTTACCATCCAGGCGGGGAACCTGTATATGCTGCAGACCCGGACCGGCAAGCGCACCGGCGTGGCCGCCCTGCGCATGGCCATGGATATGCGAAAAGAGGGGCTGATTGATGACAAAACAGCCGTAACCCGGCTGGATGCCGGACAGCTGGATGAGATTCTCCATCCCCTGGTAGATCCGGAAGCGGAAAAAGAACACCAGCCCATTGCCGAGGGCCTGCCGGCGGGACCGGGGGGCGCCGTGGGGCAGATCGTGTTCACCCCGGAAGATGCCGTCCAGGCCAAGGGCAAGGGGGAAGACGTTATTCTCGTCCGGGAAGAGACCAGTCCCGAGGATGTGGAAGGCATGCGCGCCGCCACGGCCATTCTCACTTCTCAGGGCGGCATGACCAGCCACGCCGCCCTGGTCGCCCGGGGCTGGGGCAAGTGCTGCATCGTGGGAGCCGAAGCCATTACGGTGGACAGCCCGGCCCGGCAGGTGCGCATCAACGGTAACACCTATCAAGAGGGCGCGGTCTTCACCCTGAACGGTACCCGGGGGAAGGTCTATGAGGGCGCGCTTCCCCTCCAGGATGCCACGGCCGATCCGCGGCTGGATGCGTTTATGGAAATTGTCGACCGCTTTCGTACCCTGGGCGTGCGGACCAATGCCGAAACCCCCGAAGATGTGGCCACGGCCCGCAAATTCGGTGCCGAGGGCATCGGCCTGTTCCGGACCGAGCACATGTTTTACGGCCAGGACGCTGCCCAGCCCCTTTTCTTTCTGCGGAAAATGATCATGAGCGATACCCCCGATGAGCGGCAGGCGGCCCTGGACGATTTGTATCCCTACATGAAAGAAGACCTGAAAAGGGTGCTGGAGTTGATGGACGGTCATCCGGTAACCGTCCGGCTGCTGGATCCGCCCCTGCATGAATTCGTGCCGCGGTCGGCGGAGAATCGCCGCCAGCTGGCCGACGCCCTGCAGATTGATGAAAAGACGGTGGCGCAGCGCAGCCGCGCCCTGGCTGAAACCAATCCCATGATGGGGCATCGCGGGGTTCGGCTGGCCGTCACCTACCCGGAGATTGCCGAAGCCCAGATCCGGGCGGTTATCGAGGCAGCCGCGAAACTGGCCGCCGACGGCAGACAGCCGCGGCCGGAGATCATGGTGCCGGTGTGCAGCGAGGCAGCCGAGCTTCGGGCGATGCGCCGCCAGGTCGAGCGGATTCGGAAAGAGGCGCGTTCTTTGGCCGGAGGCGCGGACATTGATTTTCGTTTCGGCACCATGATCGAAACCCCGCGGGCCGCTCTGACCGCCGGTGAAATGGCGCAAGAGAGTGATTTCTTTTCTTTCGGCACCAATGATCTGACCCAGCTGACCTTTGCCTTCAGCCGGGACGACATAGCCAATTTCCGGGACGCCTACCTGCAAAAAAATATTTTATCCGCGGATCCTTTTCAGACCCTGGACACGGCCGGCGTGGGCCGGCTCATGGCCGCGGCCGTGGACAAGGGACGGCAGGTCCGGCCGGAACTGAAAATCGGTATCTGCGGCGAACACGGCGGGGATCCCGATTCGGTGATGTTTTGTCATCACCAGGGATTTGATTATGTCAGCTGTTCCCCCTTCCGGCTGCCCATCGCCCGCCTGGCCGCGGCGCGGGCAGCCATCGGCCGGTCGTAGCCGGTGTCACCGGTTGTTTTCCGTCAGGACAGCACAGAAGTTAAAATCATAAAAAAGGGATGCCGCCCCTTTTTCAAAAGAGGGGCGGCATCCCTTTTTTCGGGACAACCATGGGTCTGAGGGCGGAACGGCCGTGTTGTTGCCTTCAGTTCGGATTATTCAGCAGTGATTTCCACTTTTTTGGAACGGGTTGATTCCGTCTTGGGAAGGGTGATGTTCAGCACTCCGTTTTTGAAACTGGCCTGAACATTTTCGCTGTCCGCTTCTGCGGGCAGCGGAATCGTCCGCTGAAAAGCGCCGGTGAAGCTTTCCCGGCGGTAGAAATCCTGCTCCTCCTCTTCGGATTCACTGGTTTTTTCACCCTTGATGGTCAGCAGATCACCGGAAACATTGACGTCGATATCTTCCGGATTCAGACCCGGCAGTTCTGCCCGGACCTGCATGTTACCGTTGGATTCAGAAACATCCACGGACGGTTCCCACTCGCTCAGCGTGGTGGCGAAAGGCGTTTCCGTCCAGAATCGATCCAGGATATCCATCATGTCACGGGCGGTTTCCGGCGTTCTGCGCCACGTAGGCATGGTTCTGTTGCGTCTCGGTATAAGCTGCATAGGATCGCCTCCTTTCGTCGCCAATGTCAGGGGCCGTTCCCCCCGGCAGCAAGGTCCTTTTCCGACGGCCTTTCCAAACCCATTTATAAAATAAAATAAATAGTTAGAGTGATATTGGCAATACCGTCAAGAAGGTAGTTTGCCGCTGCAAAAATCGTAGCCGGAAATGGGGCGGCAGGGGGGCTTCCGGAAACCTGGCAGCCGGGAATCAATATACATTCTCCATGTTTCCGGAATACAGTTTTAGTCTTATTTACGCCAAGCGGCCGCATTTTTACTTTAAAAATACTAATATTTTATCAACCGATCTTGGGGGCGACAGCCGCTGCTGTCGATAAGGAGGTCAAGATGAAACAGAATCTTGTAGAAGAATGGGAATTGATGCCCCGTCGAAAGCAGGCGGAAAAAATTCTGGGTCAGGCCCTGGGCGGGATGGGGGCGGATCCGGACAAAAACGCGGCCTTCGTGCTTCAGGCCGTGGATAATATTACCGGCGATCCCAAGCAGGAACTGGTCCGCCAGTGGTTCTACCACTGGATGCGGGCAAACGGCCCGGGCCGGGAATTTCTTACCCGGATCGCCCGGGATATCCATCCCCGGGTACGGGAACGGTACGTGGCCCGGATGGTGACCAGCCTGTTTTTCCGGGATGAGGACGTGCTGGAACGGGGACAGGAAAAGTTCGGGCTGAATCCGCCGGCCACCATGCTGATTTCCCCTTCCATGCGCTGCAACTATCGCTGTCACGGCTGTTATGCCGGCAGTTACGAACGAAAAGATGACATGGATCCGGCGGTTTTTGACCGGGTCCTGGGGGAGGCCGAAAAGCTGGGCATCAATTTCATCACCATTCTCGGCGGCGAACCTTTTATCTACCCGGAACTGCTGGAGGTCCTGGAAAAGCACCCGGATCCGTTCTACCAGATTTACACCAATGGATCCTTTATCGACCGCCAGATGGCCCGGCGCCTGGTGGAATTGGGCAATATCGCCCCCCAGATCAGCATCAACGGTCCCCGGGAGTATACCGAGGCCAGCCGGGGGCAAGGATCTTATGATATCTGCCTGCAGGCCATGCAGAATCTGCACGAGGCCGGGGGGATATTCGGCTTTTCCACGCTGGTGACCCGCCACAACATGGACGCGGTTTGTGCGGACGCGTGGATCGATTTTCTGGCCGCGCAGGGCGCCCTCTATGGCTGGCTCTTTATGTTCATGCCGGTGGGCAGTGATCCGGACATGGATCTCATGCCGACCCCGGCGCAGCGGGACCAGATGCGGCGGTTTCAGCAGCATATCCGCAACAACAAGCCCATCATGCTGGTGGATTTCTGGAATGACGGCGTGCTCACCAGCGGCTGCATCGCCGGGGGACGGCTCTACTTTCACGTCAATCACCGGGGCGACGTGGAGCCCTGTATTTTCTGTCATTTCGCCACCGATAATATTCATGACAAGCCCCTGCTGGAAGCCCTGCAATCCCCGTTTTTCCAGGGAATCCGCGCAGAACAGCCCTTTTGTTACAATACCCTGCGACCGTGCCCCATGATTGATCACCCCCGGCATATGTGGCGCATTATTCAGGAACATGGGGCCCGGCCGACGCATGCAGGCGCCGAAGTCATGTTCACGCAGCTGGAAGCCCCTTTAAAGAAATATGCCGAAGGCGTCCGCCAGGTCATGGACCATGCCTGGGAAAAGGAAGGGTACAGCCAATGGGCACCGCAGTGGATGGAATTCTGCGGCATCAGCCCCGGGCAGGTGGAACGCCGCCGCCGGGAGTTCGAAGAGGCCCGGGGGAAGGAATCCGCCGGCGAGGAAGAAGAAGCCGCCGCAGGGCCGTCCGCGGCGGTTTACGCGGCCGTGAGCAATTAAGCCGCTGGACGGGGCTTTTTCCGGGGTGAGACAACCGGAAAAGCCGCAACCGTGGCCCTATTTTCTTCACACAGACACAAAACAGGCCGCTGGTCAGTGCGCCAGCGGCCTGTTTTTTGTTCAGTGCCGCTGCATTTTACAGCCTCGGTTTGCGTGTCCGAATACGCAGGCACGGTCAGAATCCGGTAATCCGCCAGGTTGAAGATCTTCCGCCGTGATCGTACCGAATTCCAGCGGTGTCGATATATAACCGTCCGTTGTCGCTGCTCATGATTTTTTCTCATGATCAGTGGTCTGTTAACCGGCCGGAATGTCTTCCAGGCGATTTCCGGATTTGCCCAGCCGGACGCCGGGTTTGCTGACGATTTCCACGGTACTTGCCTGGGGCCCTTTTTCCCCGGCGGATTCGACATACCGCACGCCGGTCCCCGGTTCCAGGCGATCAAAATCGTCGTGCAGGACGCTGTTGCGGTGAAAGTAGACCTGGCCCCCGTCCACCGTCTGGATGAAGCCGTAGTCTTCTTCGGCAAAAAGACGCGACACCACCCCCTGGAGCTCCTGTTCCGGGTGGCGCTTGACGTGGTGCCGCTGCTGCTCGGCCAGTTCCCGAGCCTGCCGTTCGGCCGCCTCAAAGGCCTGGCGAATGGTGGTGGCCACGCTCTCATGCAGTTTGCCGGCGGTTTCCTCCCGGCGCACCACGATTTCGTGTTCCGGCGGCACATGGGCGGCCACCCGCACCCGATAGGGATTGTCCGTCTGCTGGTGTTTCTGCCGAGCTTCCACGGCCACCCGGCAGCTGACCATATGGGGACAGACGCGCTCCATCCGGGCCGCTTTTTCGTTGATAAGGGTTTCCAAGTGTTCGGTCTTTTCAACGCCGCGAAAAGAAATTTCCAGCGGTACTTCCATAAGGCTTCCCCTTTTGATTTTTTCCAATTGTTTCCGGGCCTGCTTTTGGGCAGGACATTTTCCCGGGTATCTAATTTATTGTATTATAAAAAGGAAGGGGGGGCTTGAAAATGGGGCCAATCATCCATTTTGCGAATCACCGCGATTCCCCGGGCAGTCGGCCAAAGTCCCGGCTTGGCAGACACCGGCCAGCGGTGGCCAGGCGATCTTTCCTTCATTCACCGGTTTTGTTCCTGTTTTGCGGGAATCGGGTTCTACTGCCTGTTCGACGTCAAAATACAGGATTGATTGTATAGGGCGGTCGGCGGAATCCGGCGCAGGATAGTATTATGGCAAGAAAGATGGCGAACCGCCGATGACCTGGCCGCCCAGGTGGATGAGATATACTGTCTCAATATCCGGGAAGGGTTTTCTTTTGCCGTGGCCGAGGCCTCTCAGCACTGGTACGATCTGCCCGCGGCCGGGGCGCGGACATTACTGGAAAAAGGCGGCAGCAGTCCGGCTAGGGCCGGCAGGCCTTCGCCGGTGACAGGCATGGCAAAGGATTAATACATGGCTTCGATCAGGTCGGCAAACACCTTGTAGACGTTTTTCCGTTTGACCTTCATGGTCGGCGTGACCTCGCCGTCTTCTTCGTAGAGCTTTTTGGGAATAATGGTAAATTTGCGGATGTTTTCCACCCGGGCCAGGGTCTGGTTGACAGCAGCGACCTCCTGTCGAATGAGCTGGTTGATCTGCTTGTCCTGGGTCAGGTCGCGGTAAGTGGAAAACTGGATTTTGTTGTCCTGGGCGAACTTGACCACGTTGTCTTCGTCCAGCATGATCAAGGCGGTCAGGTACTTGCGCCGGTCGCCCACCACCACCGCATCATTGATATACAGGCTGGCTTTGAGCTTGTTTTCGATATACTGGGGAGAGATGTTCTTGCCGCCGGCGGTGATGATAATGTCTTTTTTGCGGTCGGTAATCTTGAGGTAGCCGTCCTCGTCGATTTCGCCAATGTCGCCGGAGTAGAGCCAGCCGTCCCGCAGGGTTTCCCGGGTGGCTTTTTCGTCTTTGTAATAGCCGACAAAGACCCCCGGCGACTTGACCAGGATTTCGCCATCCTCGGCGATTTTCAGTTCACATCCGGGCACCGGCGTGCCGACCGTGCCGAACTTGGTCTGGCCTGCCTGGGAGGTGCAGGTGACGCCGGTGCCCTCGGTCTGGCCGTAGCCCTCGATGAGGTTGATGCCCATGGCCTGGTAAAAGCGGAGGATATCCGCCGAAATGGGGGCGGCGCCGGAATAGGCCACCCGGATGCGGTCAAACCCCAGCCGTTCCTTGAGCTTACGGAATACGGCCAGGTAGGCCAGCCGGAACAGCACCTCCAGGTAGAGGGGAACCGGCTGGAAGTTCATGCGCAGGGTGGCCCGCTTCATGCCGGTTTTAAAGGCCAGGCCGTAGACGAGGCGTTTAAACCAGGTGGCTTCGGCCATGCGGATCTGGATGGCGGAGTAATATTTTTCCCAGATGCGGGGCACGGCGTAGCCCACGGTCGGCGACACCTCCATCATGTTGTCGGTGACGGTATCGGGTTTTTCCACGAAGTTGACAATATAGGCGTAGCGCATGTGCGCGAAAACAGAGAAAAGCCGCTCAAAAATGTGGCACAGGGGCAGAAAAGAAAGCACCTCGTCATGGCCGTAAATACGGTTCTGCGCTTCCACCGCGGCGGCCATCCAGGTGACGTTGCGATGGGTCAGCATGGCGCCCTTGGGCGGACCGGTGGTGCCCGAAGTATAAATCAGCACGGCCAGGTCGTCCGGGACGAGCTCGCGGCTACGCTGGTCCACCGCCGCCGAATCCAGGTTCCGCCCGGCTTCCAGCAGGTCGGCATGAGGCATGACCATGGGGTCGGAAAAATCCCGCAGTCCCTTAGTGTCCCAGACGATTACCTTCTTGAGGGTGGGGGCATTGTTTCGGAAGTGCAGCCACTTGTCCAGCTGCTCCTCGTTTTCCGCGAACAAAAAAACCGACTCGGAGTGATTGACCACATAGGCCACTTCCTCCCAGGCGTTGGTGGTATAGATACCCACGGAAACCCCGCCGGCACACTGGATCCCCATATCGATCATGACCCATTCCGGGCAGTTGTCACCGATGATGGAAACGCAGTCCCCCTTCTGCAGTCCCATGGAGATGAGGGCGCTGCCGATGGCCCGGGCGGTGTCATGGTACTCCTGCCAGGTAATATCATGCCACAGGCCGTAATCCTTGTAGCGCATGGCCACCTGGCCGCGGTGGGCCGCCACCGTGTCCGCGAACACCTGCGGAGTGGTGGTCGGTGTTACTTCAAATTTGCCGCTTGTTTCGGTCGCACGCGTCATTTATCGCCACACCTTTTTTCGTTTCCAGCGCTGATAGCCCTTGGCCGATTCTTCCGAGCGCATGCCCATGTAAAACTCCTTGACGTTTTCATCCGCCATCAGTTCAGCCGAGGGGCCTTTCAGCACGAAACGCCCGCTCTCCAGGATGAGGGCGTGGTCGGAGATTTCCAGGGCTTTTTTGGCGTTCTGTTCCACCAGCAGGATGGTGACGCCTTCATCGTTAATGGCCCGGATGATATTGAAAATTTCCTTGACCAGGATGGGGGACAATCCCAGGGACGGTTCGTCCAAAAACAGCAGGGTGGGTCGGCTCATCAGGGCCCGGCCGATGGCCAGCATCTGCTGTTCGCCGCCGGAGAGGGTGCCGGCCCACTGCGCCGCCCGCTGACGCAGAATCGGAAAATAGTCATAGACCCGTTCAAAATCGGACTTGATCCCTTTTTTGTCGCGGCGGGTATAGGCGCCCATGAGGAGGTTCTCCCGGACGGTCAGCTCTTCGAATACTTCCCGGCCTTCCGGTACGTAGGAGATCCCCAAACGGACGATCTGGTCCGTGTCCCGGCCGTCGATACGCTGGCCCGCAAAGGAGATGGTTCCCTTGTCCGGCTGGTCCTCGATGAGCCCCATGACGGTTTTCAGGATGGTTGTCTTGCCGGCGCCGTTGCTGCCCAGGATGGCGGTGATGCCGCTCTCCTCCACTGTCAGCGAGACGCCACGGATGGCATAGACCAGGTCGTAGTAGGTCTCAATGTTTTTGATTTCCAGCAGAGTGGTCACGATGAATCCCGTTGTCCTTGTCGTGTGGCGGCCGCGGTCGGATACTGCCGGGGCGGTATCCGGTGTTATGCTTCTTCTTCTCCCAGATAAGCCTTGAGCACTTCGGGGTGCTGCCGGACTTCATCCGGCGATCCTTCGGTGATGATTTTGCCGAAATTCAGGGCCAGGATGCGGTCGGAGATGTCCATGACCATGGACATGTCATGTTCAATCAGCAGGATGGTGATGCCCAGTTCATCCTGGATGTCCTTGATCCAGAAGATCATGTCCTGCTTTTCTTCGGCGTTCATGCCGGCGCAGGGTTCGTCCAGCAGCAGCAGGGCGGGCTCCGTGGCCAGGGCCCGGCCCAGCTCGACCTTCTTGCGGATGCCGTAAGGCAGACCACCGACGAACTTGTCCCGGACCGCCTGCAGTTCCAGCAGATCGATGATTTCTTCCACTTTGCGGCGGTTGGCCTTTTCCTCGCGGCCGGCAAAAGAGCGGGGCCCCCACATCAATCCGCCCCGGAAAAGACCCGTCTTCATGAACAGGTGCCGGCCCAGCATGATATTTTCCATGGTGTTGGCCCGGTCAAACAATTCTATGTTCTGAAAGGTGCGGGCAATGCCGGCCCGGGCCACCTTGTCCGGTTTTTTGCCGACCAGGTTCTGGCCGCGGAAGACGATTCTACCGGAGGTGGGCGGATAAATACCGTTGATACAGTTGAACAGGGTTGTCTTGCCGGCACCGTTGGGCCCGATAACCGCGAATATCTGCCCCTGGACGATTTCCAGACTGACGCTGTCCAGGGCGGCCAGGCCGCCGAATACCATGGAAAGATCCTGCACCGCGAAGAAGGTCATATGTCCTCGTGCCTGTCCGTGAATACGGCCCGCGCCGGGGGCTGGCCGGCGCGGGCCGACGGTCATGGATTGCTGCCGGGTTATTCGTCCCTGGGCAGGTAGGTGGTTTCGATCCAGTCGGTCAGAATCTTGGAGTCGCCGTTGGCCATGCACTGCTGCAGAAAAACTTCGTCCTGGCCTATCCGGCAGAGCGGGTCATCCGGGTCATAGGGCTTGTAGTCGACGTCGCCCATGAGCCCTTCAAAATCATCCATGGCTTCCAGGGCCTGGACCAGTTTTTCCCGGGTCAGGTCGCGGCCGCACATTTCCAGGGCCTTGACCAGCGGTTCGGCATAGGCAATGCCGGCGCAGAAGGTATAGCCCCAGCGTTCATCCTGGGCGGCGAATTTATCAAAGGCTTCTTCCTTGTATTTCTTCAGCGTGTCGGAAGGGTTGGACAGGCTCATGACCTGGCCGACCTTGCCGCTGGGCTCGATGACCCCGAAAGAGGCGGTGATGACACCTTCATAGGCGCCCTTGGTGATGTGCATCATCAGGGGAAAGTCGGCGCAGGTGGTGGTCGACATCCACTGCGGTTCGAACCTCATGGCCTTGGCCGTGCCCATGATACGGGCCACGTGGCCCGGGGTGACAAAGAGGAGAACCGTGTCGGCGTCGGCTTTTTTCAGCTTGTTGACATGCGGAATCATGTCCGTGTCCGTCACCGCCACCGGCACCGCCTCGACCAGTTCCATGTTATACTTGCCCAACTGAAAAGTGGCCCCTTCCAGCCCCTGCTTGCCGTAATCGTCGTTCTGGTAGGCAATGGCGATGCGTTTTTTGTCCATGTTCTTGACGGCATACTGACACAATACCTGGGCGTCGCCGAGATAGAGCGGATAGACATTAAACAGATACTTGAAAGGTGGATCCACCCAGTGGCGGGAACCGGCCGAAGGCCCCACCCAGGGAATCTTCTGTTCCATGAGATATTCCCGCACGGCCAGGCCGCAGGCCGTGCCCACCCCGCTGACCCAGCAGAACATGCCTTCATCTTCCTGGAGCTGTTTGACGCCGGCCTTGGTCTTGGCGGGGTTGTAGGCGTCGTCAAAAAAATGGTGAACCAGCTTGCGGCCGTGAATGCCGCCCTGGGCGTTGACCATCTTGAAATAGGCATCCGTGCCGCGGGCCACTGCTCCCCAGGGCGCGGCCGGACCGCTTTGCGGGCTCCACTGGCCGATGTGGATCTCGGTATCGGTGACGCCCACCTCGCTGAACCCCGGCCATGCAACCGCCAGCACCAGCGCCAGACCTGTCAATGCAATGATAATCGTCTTTTTCATCATACCCCCCTGCAATTCTTTTGGGTTGCGGTTATTGTCAGCCGGCAGACTCTCCGGACGAAAATTCGGATGTCCGGTTTCGTGCCGGTCTGCCCATTGTCTGGGTTATACCTTTTTTATATAATGCCGCGCGAACAAGCCGCTGGGCTTGACGCACAGCACCAGGACGATGACCACAAAGGCCACCACCGATTTGAATTCAATGGAGACATACCCGCCGAAAAGATGCTCCACGATGCCGACGATGTAAGCGCCGAAGACGGCCCCGGGCAGGGAGGTCATCCCGCCCACCACCGCGCCGGCGAATCCTTTCAGCATGGGGTCCCACATCATGTAGGGTTCCATGATGACCGGAGCGAGAAGCAGGCCGGCCACCGTGCCCACGAACGCCGAGATGCCCCAGGTAATCATTTTCACCCGGTTGGTCTTGATGCCCATCAATTGCGCCGCCATTTCATTCTGCTGGGTAGCCTTCATGGCCACGCCGAACTTGGAAAACCGGAAGAAAAGAAACAGGGCGATCATGATGACCAGGGCGCAGATCAGGGTCAATAGGTTGAGGGTGCTGATGTAGATGTCCCCGATGAAGATACTGTCGTAGGCGGTAAGGGGAAAGTCCATGGTGCGCTGGTCAGCCCCGAATTTCCAGGAAACCAGGCCCAGCAGAATCATCTCCAGGCCGATGGTGATGATGATCAGACCGAGGACATTGGGCTCCTTGGCCCGCCGCAACACGGCAAACTCCAGGAAACACCCCAGTACCAGGGAAAACAGCAGCGCCCCGGCAAAGGCGGCGTAAACGGGCAGGCCGAAGGAATTGATGATCAGGTAGGCGACAAATACCGGCAGCAGGGCCATTTCTCCCTGGACGAAGTTGGGTACTTCCGAGGCCTTGTAAATCAGCACCATGCCCAGTCCCATCAGGGCGTAGGTACTGCCCACGGCGATCCCGCTGATAATCATTTGCAGAAATTCGATCATGGCCGACCTTTTCGTAAGGGTATCATTACATTATTCTGCTTTTACTGCCCTCGCCGGGTCAGAACGGCCAGGTCCGCCAGTACTTCTTGATGCGGATCCAGAAACCATACAATCCCAGTGGTTCAAACAGCATGATTGTGATCAGGATGGTGCCGAAGACCAGAAACTGGATATTGGCCACCCCGGTCAGGGAAAAATAGCTGGCGGAAAGCCGGCGCAGCCATTCCCCCAGGTAGGGGATGCTGAGAATATTGCGCAGTTCCAGATCCAGCCAGCAGAGCAGAACGGCGCCGGCAATGGGCCCCATCACCGAACCGAGACCACCCACTACCACGATGGTCAGAAACATGATGGACATGAACAGGCTGAACATTTCCGGGTCGATAAACCGTAGCACAAAGGCGTACAGGCCGCCGGCCACCCCGGCGTAGAAGGCACTGACGGCAAAGGCCAGGGTCTTGTACAAAAGCAGATTGACCCCCATGGTCTCGGCCGCGATATCCGCGTCGCGGATGGCGATAAACGCCCGGCCGACACGGGTCCGGACCAGGTTGCGGGCGAACAGCACCAGCAGGACGGTAATGGTCATGGCCAGGTAGTAAAATTCGGTGTCCGTCTTCAGGTGCCGGCCGAAAACCACCAGGTCCGGCGCGTTCAGCCCCTGCCGGCCGCCGAACAGCTCGATTTTCCCGATGACCTGGGTGATGGTCAGGCCGAATCCCAGGGTGGCAATGGCCAGGTAGGGGCCTTCCAGCCGCAGGGCCGGCAGGCCGATAAAAAATCCCAGGGCGGCCGCTGCCAGGGCGGCCAGGATCAGGGCGGCCAGGAAGGGCAGCTGGGCCTGGGCCATGAGGGTGACGGTGCCGTAGGCGCCGACCGCGAAAAAGCCGGCATGTCCCAGGGAGATCTGGCCGGTATAACCGACCAGGAGGTTGAGGCCGACGACCACGATGACATGGATGGCAATGTAGTTGGCCACGTAAATATAATAGTTGGCGCCCTGGCAGAGAAAGGGGAAAGCGGCCAGAAACACGAGGAGAGCGGCAATCCAGAAAGCAATTACACCGGAAGAGAAAACTTCGACATCTTCGTAATAGCTCCGCTTCATATCCATAACCGGGGACCCTTTGCTCTGTTCACCGACCAGGTATGTCCCGGGCTACGGGGTCCGCCCGGTCCAGACATCGCTGCCTCGTGGAAAAAAAGCAGATAACTGACAATAAAAAGCATAACAAGAAAAAAAAGATCTGTCAACACTGGAAGAAACCATAAACAATGTTTATGGCTCCATGCCAGTAATCTTTTTTTGTGTTGAGGGACTACCGCGGGTCAGGGCAGGAGGGAGAAACCGCCCGGGCCATGACGAAAGCCGTTTGAACCGGGCGGCGGCTGCCGTTCAAAAGGTGTCGTAATGGGTGAACTCTGCGATCTCCCGGCGTTTGGGCGCGGACGGGGTCTTGGCGGGATAGCCCACCGGGATCATGGTGACCGCTTCATAGCCTTCCGGTACCCCCAGGATTTCGGCGGTTTTGTCCTGGTCGAACAATCCCAGCACCACCGTGCCCAGTCCCAGCCCATGGGCCTGGAGGCAGATGTTCTGGGCGGCGATGCCCAGGTCGAACATGAACCAGTCGCCGAACTTGGTGGTAACGGCCTCTTTGTAATAGCCCGAACTCTTCAGCCGGGCGCACAGCACCAGCACCACCGGCGCCGCGGCAACCGATTTCTGGCCGGGATTGCCCTTGAGCACCGCCTGGCTGAGGCGCTCCTTGGTATCCGGATCGCGGACCACCACCACTTCCCAGCACTGGGTGTTGGCCCAGGACTGGGCCCAGCGGACCGCCTCCAGCAGCTCCTGCACGGTCTCTGCGGAGACTTGCCGATCTTCGTATTTGCGGATACTTCGCCGCTGTAAAATGGCCTCTTTGATGTCCATGAAAACCTCCTTGATGCCGTTTAATTGAACGGTTTTCGCGGGTCAGGGAACCAGTCGGCCCTGCTCGATGTAAGGCGGGTCCTCCACATCAAGGGCGTGCACGATATGCCGGTTCATGCGCGCTTTCATCTCCCCGATGGTGTGGCGGGTCTTGTTGCAGGTGCGGGCGAAGGCCAGGGTCTCGCTCATCAGGTCGTCCCGGTGGCAGGCCTTGGTGATGATATGGTGCTGCTGGCATTCTGCGGCCGTGAGCCGGGAACCGAGGTATTGCATCTCATCCATCTTGTACAGGGGAATGGCTGATTTCAGCAGTTCCAGCATGCCCGGCAGAAAAGGAATGCCCAGATCCACTTCCGGAAAACAGAAATAGCCCCGGTCCGAACGCATCAGCCGGAAATCAAAGGCGCAGGAAAGGATGGCGCCGCCGGCAAAGGCATGCCCGGATATGGCGGCAACGGTGACCAGGGGATAGGTGACCAGCCGCCGGAACATGTCGTTCTGGCGGTAGAGGAATTTTTTGACCCCGTCGATATCCCCGGCGTTGATAAAGCCGGACAGCCAGTCCAGGTCGATGCCGTTGGAAAAGATTTTTTCATGGGACGAGGTCACCACCAGGGTGCGGGCGTCCGTGTCCGCCTCGATTTCATCCAGGATCCCCAGAAAATTTTCCAGAAATTCATTATTAAACCGGTTTTCCCCGCTGTTGAGCGAGACAATGGCGATCTCGTTGTCCAGAGTATAAGTGACGGCCTCCATTTTTTCTCCTTCGCTTTTATGATTGTCAGGCCAGGCGGCCGGCATGCACCGGTGCGACTGTATCCGGTCTTATCATGAAGCGTCGGAGGGGTCAACCCGGGCGGCGCACAAAAAAAACCCCGTTTCTTTCCGCGGTAGCGGAAAGAAACGGGGGTATACAGGCAGGCAGCATTTACATCAGCTGCAGCAGGAACCTTTATCTCCGCAGCTGCCGCAGCCCTGTCCCAGTTCTATGCTGGAAGAAATGGCAAATCCGAACCGGGTGAAATCCACCTTGACCGGTTTGGCTTGTTCCATGAACGCTTTGTCCACGATAAACTTGTAATCTCCGATGTCATAAACATGGTCTGTGTCTCGCGGCTCATCCAGAGCCATCGCAAAGGACGGGCCGCCTCAGCCGCCTTCGTTGAGAAAAATCCGTATGGGCTGGATCTCCCTGTCCTTGAAATATTCACCGATCTGCTCCTGGGCAGGAGTGGTGACTTCGATGTCGCTCATTATGACCTCCTTCGCCTTAATTTTGTTAACCGGAAAACCTTCCGGTGGTTTTGTTAAAATAGCAACATAGGCTGACAATTTTAACCGCAGGTTCCGTTCCGGGGCGGCCCCTATGACCGCAAGCCCCGAATTTTTATTACTATAAGAACGAACCGCCGGCTTGTCAATTGAAAACACGGGCGCTTCGTTCCTTTGGTCTCAATCCCGGTTCGTTCGTGCCGGAACCGGAAAAACTATTTCACCTGCTGACTATGAAAAAAGCAATAACCATGCCATCTTTTTTTGTCCGGTCGGCCCCTTGGCTGCCGGATTACGCCGCCGGTTAATTTTCCCGGACCCTGGTTATTTTGCTCTAAATCATCCTGATTTATTTGCCGAATCGGCTGACAGGCCGTTTGGGTCCAACAGCGCTTGCCGGTAAAAACGATAATCTGCCGCAGAAAACAGGGCAAAAATCACTTTCTGGATACCGGGTTTGTCTCGTAATTCCTGGCAGACTGTCTCGATTGCAATGGGACAGGCCTCTTCCAGGGGATAGCCGTAGACCCCGCAGCTGATGGCGGGAAAGGCGATCGAGGCCAGTTCATATTCCGCTGCCAGCCGCAGGCTGTTACGGTAACAGTCGGCCAGCAGGCGGCTGACTTCGGGATTGCTCCGGCTGTACACCGGGCCCACCGTATGGATCACATACCGGCAGGGCAGTTCATATCCCTTGGTGATCCGGGCCTGGCCGGTGGGGCAGCCGCCGATCCGACGGCACTCCTCCAGCAGTTCCGGACCGGCGGCCCGGTGAATGGCGCCATCCACCCCGCCGCCGCCGAGCAGGCTCTTGTTGGCGGCGTTGACAATGGCATCTGCTGGCAGGGTGGTGATATCACCCTGCCAGGCCTGCAAGCGTTCCCGGCAATTTCTATTTTCAACCATAATTATTTATTTTATCAGGAAAAAAAGCAAAAGTAAAGTCCGGCCTGCCGCCGCACCGGGGCTGGTTGACTTTCCAGCAGGCCGCTGATAGGTTCAACGCCATGAAAAAAGGGACCATTGTGGAATATATCGATAAACAGCGACTCATCTGCGCTGTTCTGCTGGAATCGCCCCCTGCCGCCGCCAGTCGGCTGCGCCTGTACACGGAGAATAACCGGGAGATGAGCCTGCCGCCCCGGCGCATTACCCATGCCGGTGGCTGGCTGGATCCCGCCGCCGGCCGGAAAGCCCTGGCCGACGGGCTTAAGGAGACGGCAGTTCGCCGCCAGCAGCTGGCAGAGCAGATCGATATCCCGGAATTATGGGACCTGCTGAAAGACCAGGAGCATTGGGTCTCGCTGGCCATGATCCGGGACCTGGCTTTCCCGGGGGAAACCACCCCGGATCATGAGGCGGCCGTGGTCCGGGCCATGTTCGCTGATCCTCTCTATTTCAAGTTTGACCATACCCGTTTTCTGCCCCGGACCGCCGAACAGGTGGCCGTGATCGCCGCCAAAAGGGAAAAAGAGGAGCAGGAGGAGCAACTGGTCCAGGCCGGTGCCGACTGGCTGCGGGCGGTTACCGGCAGCCGGGCGCAAACCGCCGAACCGCCGGCCGAGGTCATTGATCTGTTGCAGCGGTATTACCTGTTTGATAAAGAGGCTGAAGATTATAAGCTGGCCCGGGAAATGCTGGCCCGGGCGGGCGGTATCGCCCGGGAGGAGGTCTTTTCGCTGATGACCCGGCTGGGCATCTGGGACCGCCACGAAAATCTTGATTTTTATCGCTGCGGAATTCCCACCGACTGGCCGGAGGGGTTGCGGGCCGCCGCTGCCGCGCTGCCGGTTTTTGATCCGGCGGCCGGGCAAAACGGCCGCCGGGACCTGTCCGATCTGCCGGTTTTTACCATCGACGGCAGCCAGACGGTCGATTATGACGACGCTATCAGCCTCGAGGAAGCGGCCGACGGTACCTGCCGGGTGGGCATCCATATCAGCGACGTGGCCCATGTTATCGCCGCCGGCAGCCCCCTGGATGAAGCCGCCTTTTCCCGCGGCAGTTCCATTTACACCGTGGACCGCAAAGTCCCCATGCTGCCGCCGGAAGTGTCGGAAGATACCTGCAGCCTCCGGGCCGGGCAATTGCGGCCGGCCCTGTCCACCTTTGTCCGGTTTTCCCGCTTCGGCGCGGTGCAGGAGGTGGATGTCTGCCAGTCGATCATCCGGGTGGATCGCCACTACACCTACGGCGAAGTGGATCAGCTTCTCAAAACCGATCCCGCCCTGGCCCGGCTGCATGACCTGGCCGTGCGCCTGCATTCGCAGCGGGTTCATGACGGGGCCACCCCCATCACCCTGCCGGAGATGAATATCCAGTTTGTGGACAAGGACCAGGTGGTCCTGCACCGGGTGGACCAGCCCGGTCCCGCCCGGCTGCTGGTGGCGGAAATGATGATCCTGGCCAACCGGCTGGCGGCCGATTTCCTGCATGATCATGGCCTGCCGGCGGCGTATCGCGCCCAGCCGGAGAGCCGGCAGCGCCTGGTCAAAAAGCAGGAGCTGCCCGGCACCCTGTTTCAGAACTGGGTCCAGCGGAAAATGATGGCCCGGGTCAAGCTGAGCACCGAGCCGCACCGCCACGCCGGCCTGGGCGTGGACCGGTATGTCACGGTCACTTCACCCATCCGCAAATACCTGGACCTGGTCACCCAGCGGCAGCTCAAGGCCGCCCTGGGCACGGGGCAGGCCTACACCGCCGCGGAAATCACGGCCCTGGAGGAGGCCCTGGCCCAGCGAATGTGGCAGGTGGGACGCATTCAGCAGGCCCGGCAGCGCTACTGGATCCTGAAATTCCTGGAGACCCGGATCGGCGCCAAGGAAGAGGCGATCGTGCTGGACTGTTTCAAGAATGAATATGCCGTGCTGCTGCCGGCCTATCTTCTGGAATGCCGCATGTCCCGGGGTTCCGGGCAGAAGCTGAAGCCCCAGGACCCGCACCC